>NZ_JAUYGL010000211.1 GCF_030689745.1 Devosia sp. | reverse complement strand
CCGTCGCGGCCATCGCCTTTCCGGAGACGGAAGCAAAGCCAGCATTGGCAGCCGAATAATCGACCGCAGAAACACACCCCGTCAGAAACAATGGTAACGCCAGCGCCGCAGCCAGTTTGATATTGTGTGTCATCATGACTCAGCTCCCTGCGGGGCCTGAGCATCATTCTGGTTTCGCCACGGTTTTGGATCGACCGGGATGCGGTGCGTATAGTCCACGACGGGACTGTGATAGTGGATGGGGCGAGCAGTCGCCGTGGTCGCGGTGAGGTCGCCCGAAGCAATGACTTCAGGAGGCAATGTGGCTGCGCATCCGCCCGCAATGAGCGGCACTGCGGCCACCAGAAATGAGAGTTTCATGGTGTGATCCGAGTAGGAGATATCAGCGACGCAATAAGCAATCCATGCTCAAATGCGCACGATCAGACCCGCAGAACGGGCATTCCTACTCAGATTCTGGGTGGGCGGTGAAGGCCGGGGAATTCGCCGAAAATGAAGTCTTCGTCGACAAATTCACGGATAGCCAACACCGCAGGTTTGATCGAGGAATCCTGAAATGTCACGAGCGTGAAGCTTGCGCAGACATCACTGCAGCATTCCTGCTTTACGAGCCTCGAACCGTCGTTGCCAGTCGATTCATCATCATGATCGTGATGCAATGCAGTCTGGATAGCCGGCTGATCCATCGCCTGGGATAAACTTGCTTGATTGTCGGCAGATGTAGCGCTGTGCATGGCCGTTGCGGCATTTGACAATGAGTAGCCGGCCAGCGATGCGATGATCGCCAACCTGATAAGAACCAGCAGCTTCCTGCAAATGATTCGATACATCACACTCATGTCCATTGCCTAGATTTAAACCGCCCCAACTTCAAGTGCTTGAATTGATTTATTTTGTTAACGATCTCTTAACCGTTGGAGACCTTTTCGCCTCATCGTAGCGGTTTTTCCGTCGAGAGAAGTTGGCTTCAGGATGCAGGCTTTTCTGTGACACTCTCCTCCGAGCGGACGGCTACATAGCAGGAATCCCATGACGCGAGCGACGGGTCAAGACAACCGACCAATAGCCTGGCGCATGGGGCGGAGGCACCGAACGGCAGTTGCGATAACGTGTACCGCGATCGCATTCGGCAATATCGGGCACGAGCGCTCGTGCCTCTCGAAGTCAGGCGAGTGCGCCTCAGCTAACTGTGAACTGACCCATCATTCCCGCATCCTCGTGTTCGAGAATGTGGCAGTGGAACATGAAAGCATTTTCCTTGTCGGCCGGATGTTCGAACCGAGCGAGGATTTCGGTCTCGCCGGGCACGAGAACTGTATCCTTCCATCCCGTGCATTCGGGACGCGGCGGCAATCCGTCCTCACTGAGGACACGGAACTGGACGCCGTGTATATGGAAAGGGTGCGCGACCATGGAACTGCGTATAATCCAGCGTTCCACCGAGCCTAATGCAACTTTCAAATCAATGCGATCCATATCGAAGGGCTGGCCATTGATGGCAAAACCGCCGCCGCCCATCATCATGCCCATTCCCATGTCCAGAGAAATCATACGCGTCTGTGTGTCCAACCCAACCAATTCTTCAAGCGGACTGCCAATCTTGTCTGGAAGGCTTGTTATCCGAGCGGGCAACGTTTCATCCAGTGCAAATTCGAGCACACCATAGGCCTGATTGGGATCGCTCATCAGCACCGGCGCGTTAGCACCCGAGAAATCCACGAGAATTTCTGCTCGCTCTCCCGGGGCCAATTGGAGCACATCGAGCGCGACGAGTTGCGGCAGGTAACCGCCATCGGTTGCCGCCAGATGTAAGGGGCGGCCGTCGCTGAAGAACAGATTGTAGATGCGCGCGTTCGACCCATTGAGCAGGCGCAGCCGCACAATCCCATTGGGAACCGCCGCGACCGCCCCCGATTGACCGTTAATGAGCATCCGGTTGCCATGAAACCCGTGCATCCGGTCCATCATCGAAGGTTCATAAACCATGCGACCGTTGCGATCGAAGCTGCGATCCTGCAGGACGAGCGTGAGGTCATCAATGCCATAGGCCGATGGCAGGCCTCGATCGTCATCCCTGCCGTCAGTGATGTGTATGACGCCGGCCAAGCCGTTGTAAACCTGTTGCGCCGTGCGTCCGTGAATATGAGAGTGATACCAGATGGTCGAGGGATCCTGATTCACCTGCATGTCTGGCTTCCAGATTTTGCCTGGATGCACCGGCTGATGCGGACCTCCGTCATGGTCGCCCTTAACCTTCATCCCATGCCAGTGCACACTCACCGGTTCGTCCAGAGTGTTGCCGATTTCCGCAGCCAGCGGGCCGTTCTGCATGATCACGGTGGGACCCAGATAGCTCTGATTGTAGCCCGCCGTCGGCACCGCAGGCCCGCCCAGAAAACTGCTGCTCCCTACCTTGGCGGTCATGGCAAGCTTACCACTGGCGCGGGTGTCGATGATCGGGGGCATCGCGAGCCGTGGCGGAGTTTCCGCGGCGAAGACACTGCCCGCCCATGCTGATCCCCCACCTGCAACAACAAAGGCTCTCGCGGCAGAGGTCAGGAAATCACGTCGATTCATGTTGTACCTTTGATCTTTCGTTTTCTCGGCAGTGGGAGCGAATGGAAGCAGCATGAAGTTACCCGACCGAAAACCGGAACGTTCACGGTCGAAACGACGGTGCGGCATGCCTAGTCGCCGAGCAATTTCCTTCGCTCATCAAATTCCTTAGAATCGATCTCGCCACGCGCATATCGCTCCTTAAGGATATCATGGGCGCGACTGGAAGATTGACCAGCACCTGGCACAAAACCGGAACCCATGTGCCTCATGACATAGATAACGGCAGCGACGATCCCGACAAGCACCAGGATCATGAAAATCGGTCCGAGAACCATGCCAAACCCTCCCCATTGATCACCTCCCCACATCATTCCACGACCATACTGGAACGGAGCGTTGCCTCCGGGTATTTCACCGACCTGTGCAAGGGCAGCCGTCGCCGAAAGCGGAACCAAAGCTACAATTTTGGTAAGTTGTGAGAACAGCTTCTTACTCATTTCACGTCTCCATAGGTAGGGGCCAAACGCCCAAACCAGTTTAAGATACCGACGTCAGAGTCGAATGACATTGATCTCTATCAATGTTCACTGGCGCTTGAATTTCGTTAAGATTTCTCTGTATATCTCCAACGAGGCTCAATTGTGATTGATTATGTTTTTACTATTATAAACGATTGAGAAATTTCATAATTACATTGTCGACCTTAAAAGCTTGGCATAATAATTCATAAACTTATGGAAACTTCCCGAGTTGGAAGGTTGTTAAACGAACACTGATGTTCAATTTCAGGACTCAAGAATGTCCTACGTTCGCTTTTTGCTGATGATCACGGTTTCGACGATCGCCATATATGGATTGATGTATTTGAACACATATGCATGGGATCAC
>NZ_JAUYGL010000207.1 GCF_030689745.1 Devosia sp. | reverse complement strand
CCCATCACGATCCGCTTTTTGGGCGAGGTCCGGTTCAGGCGGTACCAGTATTGCAGGCCCGGCTGCCGAATTTCCATGCTCACTGGAAAGGAGCCCCTCTCCCACGGTCTTCCCGCCCAGCCCTGCGTCGGGGCCGTGTGTTGGCGGGAACGGGACAAGTATGCGGGCGGTTTCTGGGGGCGGGGACAAGATTTTCCGCGCCGGGAAGTTGCTTGCAGGGGCGGTGACTTAGCCGCCTTCTGGACGGGCGTGGTGTTGGGGGCTTTGGTCGCCCCCACCCCTCCCCCTCAAGGGGGAGGGGTGTCTCCACTCGTGGGCGCTCATCGTGCCAGGCCCGGCACTCTCGCCCTGGGAAGGCGGCAGCTTTTTGCGGGCGAGCTCCTGTGACGGATCAGGGCAGGCGGGCGAGGCGTTCGAGCAGCAGCTTGTAGAAGCCCGCCGCATCGCCATGGCGCAGATAATTGACGTTCCGGTCGCGGCCGGTGACATGCCAGTAGTCGGCCACGGTCATGCCGGCGGTCAATGCGCTCGCCAGCTCGATTTCGACATTGCAATGGCGGCCCGAGAACAGCTCGGGGCGGAGCAGCCAGGCGATGACGGTGGGGTCATGCAGCGGGGCACCCGCCCAGCCATATTTGGCCAGGTCGAAGGTTTCCGAAAAGGTCAGCATGGCATGGGCCGCCTGGCCAGTGTTGTTGCCCAGCGCCAGCAGCGCGGCCAGCCGCTCGGGCGTGGACTGCATCTGGTGGGTGACGTCGAGCGGCAGCATGGTGATGGGGGCACCGCAGCGCATGACGATGTCGGCGGCCTCGGGATCGACATAGATATTGAATTCGGCGGCCGGGGTGATGTTGCCAACCTCAAAATAGGCGCCACCCATCATGACAATTTCAGCGATGCGGGGGGCGATGGCGGGCTGCTTGATCAGCGCCATGGCGATATTGGTCAAAGGGCCCAGGGTGCACAGGGTGATGGTGCCGGAGTCGGCTGCCATCAGGGTGTCGATTATATAGTCGACCCCGTGCTGCGCCTGCAGCTGAACACCGGGGGCGGGGAGGTCAGGGCCGTCCAGCCCGGTTTCGCCATGCACGTGTTCGGCCGTGACCAGGGGGTGGCGAATGGGCCGCGCGCAACCGGCATAGACGGGGACTTCGGGGCGGCCGGCCAGTTCGATGATCTTGCGGGCGTTGGTGGCGTTGTGATGCAGGCCCACATTGCCCGCCACGGCGACGATCGCCAGCACATCAAGCTCTTCGGGTGAGGCCAGAGCCAACAGAATGGCGATGGCGTCGTCCTGACCGGGGTCAGTGTCGATGATGATCTTGCGGCGCATGGAGGAACCTTGGGCGAGAAACGAATCCGCGCGCACATTAGCGGCGGAAGTCGAGGTGGTCGACTGGGTGCGGCGCGGGCGCTGAACGGAGAGCTCGCTGCGCGAGGCCATCCCGCGAGGCATGGCGCTTGACGTACCGCCACCGGAGAGAAAAACTTGCTGCCTGAATCAAGGTGGAGAGTACGGTGGCAGGCGAGATGGCGGGACATGCGGCTGAGGCTGCCGGGCACGGCATCGACCTGGTGCCGATCGTGGTGCTGCTCGGCGCGGCAGTCCTGGCGGTGCCGCTGTTCAAGCGTCTCAGCCTGGGTTCGGTACTCGGCTATCTGGCAGCGGGCCTGTTGCTGGGGCCATCGGGCATCGCCTTGATCAGCGACCCGCAATCGATCCTCACCACGGCCGAACTGGGCGTGGTGATGTTTCTCTTCATCATCGGACTGGAGATGGAGCCGGCCAAGCTCTGGGCGCTGCGCAGGCAGATATTCGGCTTGGGCGTGCTGCAGGTGGGCTGCTGCGGCGTGCTGCTGACCGGGGTCGGCGTGCTGCTCGGTTTTGAACCGATCGTCGCCTTCATCTTCGGCATGGGGTTCGTCATGACGTCCACCGCCATCGTCATGCAAATCCTGGGCGAACGGGGGGAGCTTTCCACGCCACATGGGCAGCGCATAGTTTCCATCCTGCTGCTGGAGGACCTGGCCATCGTTCCCCTCCTGGCCCTGGTGGCGATCCTGGCGCCGGCTTCGGGCAGCGACGACATCGACCTGATTACCCGGGTGATCAGCATTGCCACGCCGATCGGGGCCGTGGTGCTGATGATCTTTCTTGGCCAGAGGATCATGAACCCGTTCTTTGGATTGCTGGCCGCCAGCAAGCTGCGTGAGGTGATGACGGCGGGGGCGCTGCTGGTGGTGCTGGGGGCGGCGTTGCTGTTTGAGGCCAGCGGGTTGTCCATGGCGATGGGCGCCTTCCTGGCCGGCGTCTTGCTCTCCACCTCCACCTTCCGGCGGCAGATCGAGGCCGATGTCGAGCCGTTTCGCGGCATATTGCTGGGCCTGTTCTTCCTGGCGGTCGGGATGACGCTGGACGTGGGGACTGTCGGCCAAAACTGGCAGATCATCGGGCTCAGCGTCGGGGTCTACATGGTGGTCAAGGGCGTGGCGATCTATGGTATTGCGCGGCTGCTGCGATCGAGCCATGGCGAGGCAATGGAGCGGGCGGTGCTGATGGGGCAGGGCGGCGAATTCGCCTTCGTGCTGTACACGACCGCAGCGGCTGCCGGCATTATCGATGGCCCCACCAATGCGATCTTTACCGCAACGGTGATCGTATCGATGGTGCTGACGCCATTCCTGATCATCGGCCTGCGCTTCGTCACGACGCAGACAAATGAGCCGTCAATGGACGGCGTCGAGCAGGCCAATGGACTGTCGGGCCGCATCCTGATCATCGGTTTCGGCCGGTTCGGGCAGATCGCCAGCCAGCCGCTCCTGGCCATGCGCCATTCGGTGTCGATCATCGACAACGACACGGACATGATACGGGCCGCCGCACAGATCGGCTTCAAGGTCTATTATGGCGATGGAACGCGGCTCGATATCCTGCGGGCTGCCGGCGCCGGTACCGCCGACCTCATCCTGGTCTGCACGGACCAGCGAAACCAGACCACGCACATCGCCGAACTGTTGCGGGACGAGTTTCCCCTGGTGCGGGTGATGGCCCGGTCATTCGATCGGGCCCATGCCATCGAACTGGTGCGGGCGGGCGTGGAATTCCAGATACGCGAGGTATTCGAATCGGCGCTGTTGTTTGGCGGCAAAGCAATCAGCTTGCTGGGGGCCAGCGAGGAGGACACCGCCGAAGTGCTGGAGGGCGTGCGCGGGCGGGACGGGCAGCGTTTCGATCGGCAACTGGCAGGAGAGGACTGGCGGAACCTCAGCCAGCTGCTGATCAGCAATGCGCAGGACCAGGCGCGCGAGAGCGGCGTCAGTGTGGAGAAGGAGGCGGCGGAGAGTGCCGCCGAGCAAAGCACCCATCCCACATCACATGGATAGAGGTTTGTCGCTTAGGGCTTTCGTGTGCTCAAATTAAGTGCCAGACTAAAGTCTATCGAGGGGAATACATCGTCATGAAATCTGGATTGCGACATGCCGCAAAAGCCGATCGCCTACGACGTCCCCACGCCAGAATTGCGTGCCGCAACCGCTGAATCCATCCAGGCAGAAATCCTTGCCAGGCTGATCTATTCCATCGGCAAAGACCCGATAGTCGCCCGGCCCCACGACTGGCTGGCCGCGACCATCATGACGGTGCGCGACCATGTGATGGATCGCTGGATGGAGTCCTCACGCGAGACGTGGCGGACGTCGCACAAGCGCGTCTACTATCTCAGCCTGGAGTTCCTGATCGGCCGACTGATGCGCGACGCGATGAGCAATGTCGGGCTGATGGAGCCGGTGCGCGAGGCGCTGAAAAACCTCAATGTCGATCTGGGGGACCTGATCAATCTGGAGCCCGATGCCGCCTTGGGCAATGGTGGTCTGGGGCGACTGGCCGCCTGTTTCCTGGAATCGATGTCGACGCTGAAGATTCCGGCCTATGGCTATGGCATTCGCTATGTGCACGGCCTGTTCCGCCAGGAAATGAGCGAAGGCTGGCAGGTCGAACTGCCCGAAGAATGGCTGGCGCACGGCAATCCCTGGGAATTCGAACGGCGTGAAAGCGCCTATGAAGTCGGGTTTGGCGGCCATGTTGAATCGGTCACCGATCCCGATGGGGAAGTGCGCCAGGAATGGCGCCCCAATGATCACCTGATGGCGGTGGCATTCGATACCCCGATTGTCGGCTGGCGGGGCGCGCGGGTGAACACGTTGCGGCTGTGGAGCGCGCAGCCGATCGACCCGATCCTGCTCGACAAGTTCAATGCCGGCGACCATATCGGCGCGCTGGAAGAAAGTGCCAAGGCCGAAGCCATCACCCGGGTATTGTATCCGGCAGATTCGACTGCAGCGGGACAGGAATTGCGGCTGCGGCAGGAGTTCTTCTTCTCGTCAGCCTCGCTGCAGGACATTGTGCGGCGGCATTTGCAGCAATATGGCGATCTCGGTTCGCTGGCTGACAAGGTTGCCGTGCAGCTCAACGATACCCATCCGGCCATTTCGATTGCCGAGCTGATGCGCATTCTTGTCGATGAGAACGGGCTGAAATGGGACGAGGCGTGGAAGCTGACCAAGGGGACCTTCGGCTATACCAACCACACCCTGCTGCCAGAGGCGCTGGAGAGCTGGCCGGTGTTCCTGCTGGAGCGGCTGCTGCCGCGCCATATGCAGATCGTTTATCAGATCAATGCCGATGTGCTGGCCGATGCGCGCGACCGCGCCAATTTTTCCGATGCACAGATCGCCAATGTCTCGCTGATCGATGAGGCCGGTGGGCGGCGCGTGCGGATGGGGCAGCTGGCCTTTGTCGGTTCGCACTCGATCAACGGCGTTTCGGCGCTGCATACCCAGCTGATGAAGCAGACCGTGTTCTCGGACCTGCACAAGCTCTATCCGGACCGCATCAACAACAAGACCAATGGCATTACGCCCCGTCGCTGGCTGATGCAGTGCAATCCGGGCCTGACGCAACTGATCGCCGACACGATCGGCCCGGCGTTTCTGGACGATATCGACCGGCTCAAGGATCTGGACGGCTTTGCCGAGGATGCCGGCTTTCAGGCACGCTTCGCCCAGGTCAAGCTGGAGAACAAGCGCAAGCTGGCCCAGCTGATCCAAGATCGACTGGGGATCAAGGTGTCGCCAGACGCCATGTTCGACGTGCAGATCAAGCGCATCCACGAATACAAGCGCCAACTGCTCAACATCATCCATGCCGTGGCCATGTATGACGAGATCCGCGCCCATCCGGAACGCGACTGGGTGCCGCGCGTTAAGATCTTCGCAGGCAAGGCGGCGCCGGGCTACTGGAACGCCAAACTGATCATCAAGCTGATCAATGACGTGGCCAAGGTGATCAATAATGATCCTGCGGTGCGCGGTTTGCTCAAGGTGGTGTTCCTGCCCAACTACAATGTGAGCCTTGCGGAGGTTATCGTGCCGGCAGCTGATCTGAGCGAACAGATTTCAACGGCCGGCATGGAAGCCTCGGGCACGGGCAATATGAAGTTCATGGCCAATGGCGCCATCACCATCGGGACGATGGACGGGGCGAATGTGGAAATGCACGAGGAGGTCGGGGCCGACAATATCGTCATCTTCGGCATGACCGCCCAGGAAGTTGAAGACATGCGGGCCGAGCGGGCGACGCCCAAACAGATCATCGACGCGTCACCGCGGCTGCATGAAGTGCTCGAGACCATTGCCACCGGGGTGTTCTCACCGGACGATCCGGACCGTTATCGTGACCTGATCGGCGGGCTTTACGAGCACGACTGGTTCATGGTGACGCGAGACTTCGACGCCTATGCCAAGGCGCAGAACGAAGTTGATGCCATCTGGCGGGACAAGGCGCAGTGGAACGCCATGGCGATCCGCAATACGGCCCGGGTCGGGTTCTTCTCGTCCGACCGCACAATCGGGCAATATGCCCAGGATATCTGGGGCGTGACGGTGCCGTCGAGATGACAGCTTGCAGTGTGCCCCGGCTGACGATCGCCATCGGGCCTGCTGAGTATTTTTGTTTGGGCGCAGCGGTCGATCGGTCGATGGCTGCTGCCGGGGGAGTGTGCGTGTGACCAAGGAAGACTGGCAAGCCGATTCAGCGGAGGTGGAGGCCATTGTCAGCGGCCGGCACCCCAACCCATTCGGATTTCTGGGCCTGCAGGAGGTGCACGGGCAGTGGGTGTTGCGGGCGTTCATTCCCCATGCCGAGGTGCTCAGTGCCTTCACCCTGGATGGCACCGCCCTGGGGCATCTGATCCCGCGCCATGCCGATGGCTTTTTTGAAGGCAAGGTCGCGATCGACAAGCGGCAACCCATTCGCTATCGCGCCAAGAATGCCGGGGGCGAATGGGACGTGCACGACCCCTACTCGTTTGGCCCGGTGCTCGGGCCGATGGACGATTACTACATGGGCGAAGGCAGTCATTTGCGGCTGTTCGACAAGCTTGGCGCCCATGAGATGGCGTTTGAGGGCATCCACGGTACCCATTTTGCGGTGTGGGCCCCCAATGCGCAGCGCGTCAGCGTGGTTGGCCCGTTCAATGACTGGGATGGCCGCCGCAATCCGATGCGGAACCGGTTCGAGAACGGCATCTGGGAAGTGTTCATCCCGGTGCTGGGAACCGGCACGCTCTACAAGTTCGAGATCGTCGGCCCCGATGGGGTGACGCTGCCGCTCAAGGCGGACCCGTTTGCGCGGCAGTCGGAAATGCGCCCCAAGACGGCTTCCGTCGTGCCCGACCCGACCCCGTTCACCTGGACCGACGAGAAATATCTGGCCGAGCGGGCGACGCGCGATTGGCGGCGCACGCCGATGTCTATCTATGAGGTGCATCTGGGGAGCTGGCGGCGACGCCCGGATGGCGGCTTTCTGAGCTATGACCAGCTGGCCGAGCAGCTGGTCCCCTATGTTGCCGATATGGGCTACACCCACATCGAATTGCTGCCGATCAGCGAGCATCCCTATGATCCAAGCTGGGGCTATCAGCCGACGGGGCTGTATGCGCCAACGGCGCGGTTTGGCGATCCGGCCGGATTTGCCCGGTTCGTCGACGCGGCCCATGAGGCCGGCCTTGGGGTCATTCTCGACTGGGTGCCGGCGCACTTTCCGACCGACGCGCATGGGCTGGCCAATTTTGACGGCACGGCGCTGTATGAGCATGCCGATCCGCGCCAAGGCTTCCACCCGGACTGGAACACGGCCATCTACAATTTTGGCCGCAAGGAAGTGGTCAGCTTCCTGGTCAACAATGCGCTGTACTGGCTGGAGAAATTCCACATCGACGGGCTGCGCGTCGATGCGGTGGCGTCGATGCTCTATCTCGACTATTCGCGCCAGCAGGGCGAATGGGTGCCCAACAAGTTTGGCGGCAATCAGAACCTGGAGGCGGTCGAGTTCCTGCGCCGGGTCAATACCGAAGCCTATCGGCTGCATCCCGGCACCTTCATGATCGCCGAGGAATCCACGTCCTGGCCCGGCGTCAGCAAGCCGGTCGATGCCGGGGGGCTGGGCTTCGGCTTCAAGTGGAATATGGGCTTCATGAACGACACGCTGCGGTTCATGAGCCGCGAGCCGGTGCATCGGAAATTCCACCACAATGACATGACCTTCGGCACGGTCTATGCGTTCTCGGAGAATTTCGTGCTGCCGCTGAGCCATGACGAGGTGGTGCATGGCAAGGGTTCGTTGCTGGAGAAGATGCCGGGTGACGACTGGCAGAAATTTGCCAATCTGCGCGCCTATTTCGGGTTCATGTGGGGTCAGCCGGGCAAGAAGCTGCTGTTCATGGGACAGGAGTTTGCCCAGCGCGAGGAGTGGGCCGACGCCAAATCGCTGGACTGGTATCTGCTCGATGCCAGCATGCATGAGGGCATGCGGCGGCTGATTGCCGACCTCAATCTGGCCTATCGTGAATTGCCCGCGCTGCACGAGCGCGACTGCGAGCCCGAGGGGTTTGAATGGGTGATCGGCAATGATCACGCCAATTCGGTTCTGGCCTGGCTGCGCAAGGCGCCGGGGGGCGATCCCATTCTGGTGGTCTCCAATTTCACGCCAATGCCACGGAGCGGGTACAAGATACCCATGCCGATGGCGGGCAAATGGGTTGAGCGGATCAACACTGACGCAGGCTGGTATGCCGGTTCCAATACGGGCAACCAGGGTGTGGTGGAGGCCTATGCGGTGGAGGGCCGGCACTGGCCGGCAGAGGCAGAAATCTACCTGCCGCCGCTCTCGACCCTGTTTTTGAAACTGGATCAGGCTTGAACCAGGCAAACGCATAAATCCCGGGAAACGGGCGCTAGTGGAGGGATTAGAAAATGGCAGACTACAGGGCACCATCGCCACTGGCCCGCGAGGCCATGGCCTATGTACTGGCCGGTGGGCGCGGCACGCGGTTGATGGAACTGACCGACCGGCGCGCCAAGCCGGCGGTGTATTTCGGCGGCAAGTCGCGGATCATCGATTTTGCGCTCAGCAATGCCATCAATTCGGGCATTCGCCGCATTTCGGTGGCGACCCAGTATCAGGCGCACAGCCTGATCCGCCACATGTCGCGCGGCTGGAACTTCCTGCGGCCCGAGCGCAATGAGAGCTTTGACGTGCTGCCGGCCAGCCAGCGGGTGCGCGAGGACATGTGGTATGCCGGGACCGCCGACGCCGTCTACCAGAACATGGACATCATCGAGGATTCGGGTGCGCGCTACATCGTCATCCTGGCGGGCGACCACATCTACAAGATGGACTACGAAATCATGCTGCGCCAGCATGTCGATACCGGTGCCGACGTCACTATCGGGTGCCTGGAAGTGCCGCGCATGGAGGCCGTCGGCTTTGGCGTGATGCATGTCGACGGGCGGGATCGGGTGGTCGATTTTGTCGAGAAGCCCAAGGACCCGCCCGGCATTCCGGACCGGCCAGACATGGCGCTGGCCTCGATGGGCATCTATGTGTTCGAAACCCGCTTCCTGATGGAACAGCTGCGGCGCGATGCCGCCACCGAAGGGTCCAACCGCGATTTCGGCAAGGACATCATCCCCTATATCGTCAAGAACGGCTCGGCCTGGGCTCACCGTTTCCCGCGCTCCTGCGTGCGTTCGAGCAATGAAGAGGTCAGCTATTGGCGCGATGTCGGCACGATTGATGCCTATTGGAAGGCTTCCATCGACCTCACCGACATCAAGCCGCAACTGGACCTGTATGACCGCGACTGGCCGATCTGGACCTATGCCGAGATCACGCCACCAGCCAAATTCGTGCATGATTTCGATGGCCGTCGTGGTTCGGCAGTGAACTCGCTGGTATCGGGGGACTGCATTATCTCGGGCGGACACCTGAACCGCACGCTGCTGTCAACGGGCTCGCGGGTGCATTCCTATTCGGTGCTCGAGGAGGCGGTGGTGTTGCCCCATGTCGATATCGGCCGCAATGTCCGGCTGAAGAAGGTGGTGGTCGATCGCGGCGTCAACATTCCCGAGGGTCTGGTGGTCGGCGAGGATGCCGAATTCGACGGCAAGTGGTTCCGCCGCAGTGACGAAGGGGTGACGCTGATCACCCAGGCAATGATCAATAAATATCTGGCGGGACGATGATTGAAGTTCTCTCGGTTGCATCCGAGGTCTATCCGCTGATCAAGACCGGCGGGCTCGCTGACGTGACCGGCGCGCTGCCAGGCGTCTTGCACGCTCACGGCGTGACCATGCGGACACTCGTGCCGGGATATCCCTCGGTGATGGAAAAGCTCAGTGGCGGCCGGGTGGTCAAGCAATTCGACGACCTGTTCGGGGTGCCCGCCAAGCTGATTGCGGCCCGCATTGCCGGGCTCGACGTGATCGTGATCGACGCTCCGGCGCTGTATGACCGCCCGGGCAATCCCTATGTGAGCCCGGATGGCTGGGACTGGCCGGACAATTGGAAGCGCTTCGCGGCGCTGGGCTGGGTCGCAGCGGAACTGGGCATGGGCATGGTGGAAGGCTATCGCCCGCAGGTCCTTCACTGCCATGACTGGCAGGCGGGCCTGGCGCCGGCCTATATCAAGTTTGGACCCGCATCGACCGTCAAGACGGTGATGACGATCCACAATATCGCCTTCAAGGGTTTTTTCAGCGCCGATGTGTTCGGCCAGTTGCGCCTGCCGCCGGAAGCCTTCCAGGTGGGCGGGATCGAGTATTATGGCGGCGTGTCGTTCCTCAAGGCGGGGATGGAGTGCGCGGACTTTGTGACCACGGTCAGCCCCAATTATGCGGATGAAATCCGCACGCCCGAATTCGGCATGGGGCTTGAAGGACTACTCAACGGGCGGGCCGAAACGGTCAGCGGCATCCTCAATGGCATCGACGTGGCGGCCTGGGACCCGGCAACGGACAAGGCACTGGTGCAGAACTTTTCTGCCAATACGACCAATCTGCGTCGTGCCAACAAACAGGCGCTGGTGGAGCAGTTCGGGCTTGATGGCGAGGATGGCCCGCTGTTTTGCGTGGTGAGCCGGTTGACCGACCAGAAGGGCATGGACCTGCTGCTGCAGGTGGTGGACGGCCTGGTTGATCTGGGCGGCCGCCTGATCGTGCTGGGTTCGGGCGAGGGCTATCTGGAGGACGGCTTCCGGCACCAGAGCTCGATCCATCCCGGCAAGGTCAGCATCGTCAATGGCTACAATGAGACGCTCAGCCATTTGATGCAGGGCGGGGCCGACGCCATCGTGATCCCGTCGCGGTTCGAGCCGTGCGGGCTGACCCAATTGTATGGCCTGCGCTATGGCTGCGTGCCGGTGGTGAGCCGCATTGGCGGGCTGGCCGACACGGTGATCGATGCCAATCCGGCAGCCCTGGCGGCCGAAGTGGCGACCGGGGTGGTCTTTGAACCCAATAGCAGCCAGGCGCTCTACGATGCGCTGCGCAAGGCAACAGCGCTCTACAATGACAGCAGGATCTGGAAGAAGATGCAGCGGCGGGGCATGAAGTCCGACGTGTCCTGGGACACCAGCGCCGCGCGCTATGCCGACCTTTACGCCAGCATTACCGGGCTCAAGAGCAATGATGATCCAGACAATTAAGACGACACCCTATAGCGACCAGAAGCCGGGTACCTCGGGCCTGCGCAAGCGGGTGACCGTCTTCAAGCAGCCGCACTATATCGAGAATTTCCTGCAGGCGATCTTTGACAGCCTGGACGGCATTGCCGGGCAAACGCTGGTGATCGGCGGCGACGGCCGGTATTACAATGACGTGGTCATCCAGACCGCGATCCGCATGGCGGCGGCGAATGGCTTCGGCAAGGTCATGGTGGGCCAGAATGGCCTGCTATCCACCCCGGCGGCGAGCCATGTGATCCGCCACTACAAGGCGTTTGGCGGCCTGGTGCTGTCAGCCAGCCATAATCCGGGCGGCCCGGACGGCGATTTCGGCATCAAGTACAATATCGGCAAGGGCGGACCCGCGCCCGAGGCGATTACCGAGGCCGTGTATGAGCGGTCCAAGGTGATCGAGCGCTACAAGACCATCGATGCACCCGATGTGGCGCTGCAGCAGATTGGCACGCAGATGTCGGGCGACATGGTGGTCGAGGTGATCGATCCGGTGACCGACTATGCGGCGTTGATGGAAACGCTGTTCGATTTCGAGGCAATCGCCAAGCTGTTCGCATCCGGCTTCACCATGACCTTCGACGCCATGAACGCCATTACCGGCCCCTATGCGCACGCCATTCTGGAAGACCGGCTTGGGGCACCCAAGGGAACGGTGAAGAATGGCACGCCCCTGCCGGACTTTGGCAAGGGCCATCCCGACCCCAATCTGGTGTACTGCAAGGACATGTTCGACCTGCTGATGACGCCCGAGGGCCCCGATTTCGGCGCGGCCTCGGACGGCGACGGCGACCGCAACCTGATCATCGGCAAGAATCGCTTCGTGACGCCCTCGGACTCGCTGGCGCTGCTGGCTGCCAATGCGCATCTGGCGCCCGGCTACCGCGATGGCATTGTCGGCATCGCCCGCTCGATGCCGACCAGCGCGGCTGCCGACCGCGTGGCCGAAAAGCTCGGCATTGAAATGCACGAGACCCCGACGGGATGGAAGTTCTTCGGCAATCTGCTGGATGCAGGCCGGGTGACCATTTGCGGCGAGGAGAGTGCGGGCACCGGATCGGACCATGTGCGTGAAAAGGACGGGCTGTGGGCTGTGCTGCTCTGGCTCAACATCATCGCGGTGCGTCAGCAGAGCGTTGACCAGATCGTGCGCGAGCACTGGGCCAGCTATGGGCGCAATTACTACACAAGGCACGACTATGAGGAGGTTGATGCCGCTATTGCCGGCACGCTGGTCGATGACCTGCGCGCGCAACTGCCCGGCCTGGTGGGGCAGAATTTCGGCGAGGACCTGCAGGTCGCCTATGCCGACGACTTCAAGTATCACGACCCGGTGGACGGCTCGACCAGCGCCAAGCAGGGCATTCGCATCGGCTTTACCGACGGTTCGCGAATAGTGCTGAGACTATCGGGAACCGGCACAGTCGGCGCCACGTTGCGGCTCTACCTTGAACGATATGAGGCTGCCGATGGACGACACGATCTCGATACCCAAGTCGCCCTTGGACCGCTCATCGCGCTCTCTGAACGGCTCGCTGGAATCCAGCAGCGCACCGGGCGCGATGAACCCAGCGTCATTACCTGATATCGGAAATCCCATGAAACCCATGCTGGTCCCCAATGGGGGCAGTATTGCCCAACTCGGCGCGACAATCACCGCGCAGGGCGTCAACTTCGCCGTCTATTCGGAAACCGCCACCGCTATCTGGGTGTCGATCTTTGACGAACAGGACCAGGAAACGGACCGGTTCGAGCTGGACGTGCACCAGGATCACATCCGTGCCGGCCTGATTTCAGGGCTGGGTGCCGGCACCCGCTACGGGCTCCGGGCAGACGGGGAATACAATCCCGACCAGGGGCTGTTTTTTGACCCGATGAAGCTGCTGGTGGACCCCTATGCCAAGCGGCTGGACCGGACCTTCGTGCGCTCGCCACGCCTGCGGCTGGACCGCTCGGAAGCCGTCGACACCGCGCCCCTGATCCCCAAGGCGATCGTGGGGGAGATGGGAAACGAGAGCATCCTGCCGCGCAAAAAGGCGCCGGGCCTGTTCTACGAAATGAATGTGCGCGGCTACACCATGCGCCATCCCAGCGTGCAGGGGCCGCTGCGCGGGACTCTTGCCGGGTTGACGACGCAGCGCGTCATCGACCATCTGAAATATATCGGTGTCGATACGCTGCAATTGATGCCGACGGCGGCCTGGATCGATGAGGGACATCTGCCAGTGCTCGGCCTGACCAATGCCTGGGGCTATAATCCGGTGGCCTATTCAGCCATTGATCCCCGTCTGGCGCCGCGCGGGCCGCAAGAGCTGCGCAACATGACGGACCTCTATCGCAAGAACGGCATCTCGGTGATCCTGGACGTGGTGTATAACCACACCGGCGAAAGCGACGCCAACGGGCCGATGCTCAGCCTGATGGGGCTGGATGCCAAGACCTATTACCGGTTTGTCGAAGTGGACGGCAAACAGCATCTGGTGAACGATACCGGGACCGGCAATACGCTGCGCTGCGACCATCCGGCGACGCAGCGGCTGGTGATCGAAAGCCTGCGCTACTGGGTCGAGGAAATGGGGGTCTCCGGCTTCCGCTTCGATCTGGCCACCGTGCTGGCGCGCGACCCGGGGTTCAATCCCGAGGCGGAAATGCTGGAAAAGATCAAGTCCGACCCGGTGCTGAGCCAGTGTATTCTGGTTGCTGAACCCTGGGACCCAGGTCCGGGCGGCTATGCGCTGGGCCAGTTTGGCAAGGAGTTCAAGGAGCACAACGACACCTATCGCGACGAAGTGCGCGCGTTCTGGCGCGGCGAGGATGGCAAGATCGGCGCGCTGGCGGGCAAGGTGACCGGTTCGGCGGAGATCTTTGACTCGGCCGGCCGCAAGCCCAGTCACGGCGTCAACATGCTGGCGGTGCATGACGGGTTCACCCTGCGCGATCTGGTGAGCTACAGCGAGAAACACAACGAGGCCAATGGCGAGGAAAACCGCGACGGCCATAGTCACAACGCCTCGTGGAACTGTGGTGTTGAAGGCGAGACGGAAGACGAGGCGATCAATGCCGCCCGCAAACGCGATGTGCGCGCGCTGCTGGCGACGCTGTTCCTCTCGCGCGGGGTGCCGCTGCTGCAGCAGGGCGACGAGATGTATCGCACCCAGCTGGGCAACAATAATGCCTATGCGCAAGACAATGAGATCACCTGGCTGGACTGGGAAAATGGCGACGGGGAGCTGGTGGATTTCGTCGCCGCCATGACCCGGTTCCGCAAGGACCACCCGGCGTTGACGCATGACCATTTCCTGACCGGTCACGACAAGAACGGCGTGCGCGATGTGGTCTGGCTGCACCCCGATGGGCGCGAAATGGGTGATGAAGACTGGAGTGCGTCCGGCGCCTCTGTGCTGGGTATGCACTTGCGCCACAAGGACGACGACGTGCTTGTCTGGTTCAATCGACGTACAGAACCGGTGGTGGCCCGCCTGCCGGAGGGCGATTGGGCCATTGGTATTGAATCGGACAACACGGCCCAGGCGTCGCTTGCCGAGGGGACGGCGACGCTGACGCCGCGTTCGGTGCTGGCGCTGGTTCGCGCGGGCCAACAAGAATGATCATCGCCCAGTTCAGCGATATTCATGCCAATGGCTCGGACGCGGCGCTGGAGCGCTTTGATCGCGTGCTGGACTGGCTCAGGCCAATGGCGCCTGATGCGATCATCGTCAGCGGCGACCTGGCCGAACATGAACACGATGCCAGCTATCAGGCGATCCATGCCCGCCTTAGCGCGACGGGATCGCCGTTCTTCGTGGTGCCGGGCAATGTCGATGACCATCATGGGCTGTATCAGACATTTGGGAAACAAATGGGCTGGAGCGGGGCGCGGCCCTTCAACAGCGTCGGGCGCGTGGGGGATCAGCTACGGGTGATTGGGCTGGATGTGACGGTGGCCGGGGCGCATCATGGCGATGCCGCGCCGGTGCTGGACTGGCTGACGGCCGAGCTCAATTCGGACGGCCCACCGGCGCTGATTTTTCAGCATCAGCATCCCTTTCTGTGTGGCATCGATGGCAAGGACCGCAATATCTGTCGCAATGGGCACGCGCTCTCGCGGGTGATCGCCGCGGCACAGGACCCCGTTTTGGGGGTGACCTGCGGGCATGTGCATCGCGCGATGTCCACCCGCTTTGCCGGGCTGCCGGCGACGATGGCGCCGTCGGTGGCGCGGGCCAACCGGCTGGCGCTGGACGGCAGGGAGTCGGCAATAAGCGATCCGCCGGGATTGCTGCTGCACCATTTTCACGATGGGCGGCTGGTCAGTCACGTGGTGATGGTGGGCTAGCAGCGGCGCCCTGTGGCGTGTCGCACCGGCCCGGCACAGACGGCCAGGCTCACGCCGTCACAACAGCCGCATGATGACCAGCACGACATAGCCGGTGCCGAGCAGCAGGCAGAGCGGGGAATAGACCCGGCGGTCATTGAGCCGGAAATTGGGCTGCGGGGTCTTGTCGGCCCACCAGGCGGTGTAGCCGATGATGCCGCGGGCCAGGAAGATGGCGGCCAGCAATACGCCGACCAGGGTCAGCAGCGGGCCGCCGCTATCGTGATCGGCCAGCGACAGCGCCAGAACGCCGGCGGCAAGAGTTGCCAGGGCCACGGCGAAGGAAGTCAGCCTCGGTGGCATGCGCTCGATATCGCGGAAGCCGATCACCGTTTGCGCCAGCAGTTTCTCATCGCGGATCGGCCAGGTCTGGCCCATCGACCACAGCAGATGGGCGACCGAGACGGCGAGCAGCAGCACGAACATCAGGGAGGCCAGTGGAATGCTCATGGGCAGAAAATCCTGTTGTCGGTTGAGAGCGGCATAGATCAAAGCCGTGGCGCCGCTTTGACGCGCGACCCTATCTCAAGCGGTCATGTTACCGTGTTGAAAAGCCGGAATATCCACGACAGTTGATAGACAAGATGCGCGCAGACCAGAACCAGGTGCACCTTGCGGTTTGCCGTCCACATGGCCAGCAGGCATACGGCAATGCCAATGGGCGTCTGAAAATAATACTCGATGCCGTACCGGTCCCAATTGGCCTGGCCCTTGATCAGGGTGTCGATGAGATCCAGCACGAAACTGGCGGCAAACAGGCCGAAAAACCATTGCCGGCGCTGAAGGAAAAAGTCCTCATAACCGGCATATTCGGAGATGTTGTCGGGGAACAGCAGGGCCGCGAGCAGGAACAGCACGGTGGTGTAGGCAATAAGGAAGAAGAAGACGCCAAAGGTCCAGTCATTGAGATGGAACAGGGCGAATTGCCACCACCAGAAGTGGATCAATTCGAGCAGCATCGAGGTTACCCAGAGCAGATGGATACTCGACAGGCTGGCGCGCTTGGGGTGCTGCACCAGACCGGCCACGCCGGTCAGCAGGCGGGTTATGCCAAGACCGATCACCATGCCCATGACGATGCGGATATGGGGGAAGATTTCGGGCGCCAACTGGGTTTGCATGGGCTCAGGGGATGTTGTTGATTTCAGAGCAGGTGAGCACAGGTTCGGCATCCTCGCCGAGCGTGGCGTCATACAGGCTGGCGTCAGCCCCCTTGGTCCACCAGACCCATTTGCCGGCGGCATAGCGGACGCCGGAGCCGGACATGACCGCAGCCAGGATCAATGGCGCGGGCTCGTCAGCGATCGGCACGACAGCCAGGAAGTTGGGTGCGGCATTGATATAGGTCACCTGCACAGGCGCCTCGGTCGCGCAATCGTAGCGCATGACCCGCTGATCAAAGTCACCCGACTGGGTGGTGATGGTCAGTTGCAGGGCCGTTTCGGTGGCCAGGGCGGGCGCGGACAGCATCGTGGCCAGGATGAGGGGGACGGCAATCAGTCTGGTTGGCATGATGAGGGCTCCATTGTGACAGCAGGACGATGACAGCATCGGCAGCGTACGGCAACGTTGCTCAGTTTGGGACGGTCCCCTGGGCGGGTTTGGCCTTGGTGCGATAATTGTCCAGTGCAGCCTCGATCACGGTGTCGAGGAGCGCCGCCCCGGCCTTGGTGACGTCCTGCCGGGCGTTGATGGTGGCCAGCGACAGGGCCAGGGCCCGCAGCGCATAGGCCTGGCGGCCCTGCTCGGCCTGGACCGAAGCATTGCCCTCGGCGTCAATCTGCTGGAGCAGAGCGATGATGTCAGGCGCGCCCAGCGAGGCCTTGAAACCGGCCCAGTTCTGGCTCTTGCGCATGGTGCACAACCGATCAGCGCCGGCGCCCAGCATGAACATCGCCTCGCCATCCTCCATGCCGCTCGAATGCAGATCAGAGACAACGGCGGTGAGTTCGGCGAGCAGCGTGGTTTCGGCCTGGGTGGTCATGGTGGGCTCCATTGCGGGTGTGC
>NZ_JAUYGL010000198.1 GCF_030689745.1 Devosia sp. | reverse complement strand
AGGCGATCATCGACATCCCGAACAGCGTCGGGATCATGTAGATCAGCCGTTTGATCACATAGTTCAGCATGGCGTTCAGGCCCAGGTGAGGTGGATGACTTCGAGGGTAGTGATACTGGGAACAACGACGGTCACACGGCCATCGGCGAGGGTAATCTCGGCCTCCCGGCCCGCAACCAGCAACTCGGCCTTGCCCAGCGTTTTGCCCGTCGGAATCGCAATGGAAACGTCCTGCCGCCCAACCGGATAGATCTCGCGGATCGGTCCCTTCATCATCATCGGATTGGAGAGGTTATTGAGCACCACGGCAAGCCCGGCATGGTTTTCGCGCACAGCAAGATCGAGCGCGGCCAGTCCGGTGATTTCGATATCGGGGCGCTTGTTGAGCGCCCAGCGAACCGAGTTGGCGATCAGCCGCGAATGATCTGCGGCCATGACCTCCCAAAGGATGCCGCCGATATTCCAGGGAATATAGACAGTGCGCCCGCCCGAGGCATGCTCGCGGGTGACAACAGCGGCGCCCTTGGGGTCTTCTCGCGGATAAACCTCTTCCATGGGCAGATCAGGGAAATCGGGGACATAGAGGAATGGTTTGCTGGTGTCGGCGGCAGCATCAACGGCGAGCAGTCTGGTGCCACCGATGATGCGATTGGCGCCCTCGAAACCGTCCGAGATCGGATGGCTGCCATTGATGGCGACATAGGTATTTTTGATCGGACCGCGTGCGGCCTTGGCCATGGTGACGCCGAGCAGATCGCCCAGTGCAATGGCGTTACGCGGCTTGTTGGCCTCCGTGCGGGTGGAGGATTCATGAGCTGCGACGATCGAGCCGCCACGGGCCACATAGGCTTCCAGGGCCTGGACCTGCTCGTCGGACAGACAGGTGGAATTGGCCAGGATAATCACTTTGAACCGGTCCAGCATTGCCGGCGCCATGGCCTGATCGGAGACCATTTCAAATGGCAGTCGCGCCTCCACCAGCGCCATGTAGAAGCCGAGATCATCGGCTTCGGCGACGCGGCGGGTGTCCTGGCCGTGGTGGCGCAGCGTGGTGGCCGGATCGAGAATGGCAATCTCGGCGGTGGGCGTCATCGTGCTGAGCACGGGCTCAAGATCGGCATGCATGCCAAAGCTGTCGGCCACCGGCTGGATCCAGCGCGTGTCGGGCACCACGCCATTGAACTTGGTGAACCAGGGCAGCAGACCCTGGGTCGTGCCGCCGTCAATCCACGCCTGGATTTCGGGACCGGTGGTCACCGAGTCTTTCCAGCGATATTCTTCTTCGGGCCCGATCGAGGTGATCAGGATGGCGGGGCGGTCGCGGAATGTGGCGCGCATGCGCTTGCCGTTGCGACCGCTCATCCAGACGGGCTCTACCCCCTTGCGGCCCTGGTCATCGACGCAGAGGAATGGGCAGTATTTCTCGATGATATCGAGGTCAAATTCGGTGAGCGAGACCGAACCCATATTGGGAATGAAGCTGGTGTGAGGCTTGACCGATTTCATCACTGCATCCCATTCTACCACCAGCCGGCTCAGCAGGCTGCGGCGCCAGCCGGTCCAGGCCAACCAGGCCGGATTCTCAAGACTTTCATCCATGGGCAGTTCATGGCCGGTGGCAGTGCGGAAATTGGTCTTGCAGCTCTGGCAATAGCAGACGCCATGCCCCTGCCATCGATTGGCAAAAATGGCGTCGATATCGTAGTTGGCGGTCAGCTCGCGGACGATTTCGGGCATGAATTTGAAATTGTAGTCCGAGTAGGCGCAGGTCACCCAGACATCGGGGAAAGCCCAGTGCCGGCGCTTGTTGCCTTCCTTGTCAACCGCGATCCATTCAGGATGCGCATCGGCGGCGTCCTGGTGGATGGCGTGGGGATCGACGCGGGCCATGACATGCATGCCGAGCTGGCGCGCGCCGGTCACCAGATCGCCGAACGGGTCGCTGTCGCCGATGAACTTTGAAACATGGTGCAGCGGTACCTTGGACGGATAATAGGCAACATAGCCGCCCGCGCTGATGCAGGTGGCGTTGGAGCGCGTCCGCTTGAAGATGTCGATCCACTGGGCCAGATCGTATTTTACCGGATCATCCTCGGCGAGGGTAAGCTGGGTCCAGCGGGTGGCCGACCTGTACCAGTCGTGGGTGCGGAGGTGATCATTGGCTTGCGCCTTGGCGTCGAGCATGGCTGGTCCCAGGGTATGAGGTTTCTGTCGCCGGTCCCCCACGAGGGACCGGCGTTGTCATTGGCGAGAGTGGAAGGCCTGTCAGGCCTTGAAGAACTGCTCGGGTCGTGCGGGGCCCGGGGTCGGCCAGCCAAACGAATTGGGCATGGTGTCGAGCAGGTTGACGACTGAGTTCTTGACAATTCCATAGCCATCTGGCGGCAGGCTGACACCGAAGGTGAAGAACAGATCGGCGGCGTTTTGTAGTACCTGCGCCATCAGCTCGTTCTGTGTCGCCGGATCGGCAGTGCCGACCAGGGTGCGGTACAGGTCCTGCTGCGCCTTGACCGCCGGTGGGGGCTCCACCGCGGCTTCATTGGTGGGGTCAGTGTAGTAGAGCGACCAGCCCGGCGCATAGAAGCAGTTGCTGTTGATCGGCACATAGAAGCGGGCGTCGAGCATGGCGGCAATGCCGGAATTGGCGCCGAACTGGTGGGCGGTGGCGTCATATTCACGGCCGCGGCGCACCCGTTCCTCCCAGAGCGAGCGGTCCATGGTGCGCATCTGCGCATCAATGCCGACCGCCCGGAACATGGGCAAAGCCAGCTCGAACATGTCCAGGAAGGTTGTGCGAGATTGATCGATCTCGAAAATGATCGAAACACGCCGGCCTTCGCTGTCCAGCCGATAGCCATCGCCATCCTTGTCGGGAATGATGGCGTCAAGCATCTCATTGGCCCGGGCAGGATCGAATTCGGTGAACTGCTTGGACAATTGTTCATTGTAGAGCGGATCACCTTCGATGATGGAAGGCTGTGCCGGCGAGCCCTGGCCGACAAATACGGCATCGATCAGCGCCTGACGGTCGACCGCAAGCGACATGGCATGGCGGAATTCCAGCGTGTTGAACAGCGCGTTTTTGACCGGGTCCTGATGGTTGAGGTTGAGCTGGAAGGCCATGACATTGGCCGCCGTTTCCTTGAGGGTATAGAAGCCGTAATCGCCGGTTTCCTGGCCATCGAACAGCACCGGCTTGTTGGCTGGGGTGCAGATATACTGGTCGAAGATGTCGATCTCCCCCTGCAGGGTCTTGAGCAGGAGCACTTCGGGGTCGGCGACCATCTGGTAGACCACCCGGTCGAAATAGGGCAGTTGCGTGCCCTGATCGTCGACCTTGAAGTAGTAGGGGTTGCGGGTCGCGATCGCCTGTTCGGTATTGGTACCGGGCGCCTCGGCGAAAACCCAGGCATTCAGCGTTGGCCGATTGCCATTCTGGAAGAAGGTGTTGTCGTCGAGCAGGCCAATCTCGCGCTGGAACAGCGCAACCCAGCTTTCCAAGCCAGCCGCCTTGGCCAGCGCGTCGGCATCGGGGTTGTAGCGGATGTGGAACTGCTCAAGATAGTGCTTGGGGGTGCGCGTCAGCTGGTCCTGCTGGGCCCAGGCAAGCTGCTGGACAAAGAAGCCGTTGGGGCCGGCAAAGCTGACCTTGAAAGTCTGCTCGTCCACCACTTCGAGCTTGGCCTGTTCGCCGTTGACCGACCACCAGGCATTGCCACCCAGTGAGGTTTCCTCATCGGTCAAATAGGCATCGTACCAGAACTGAATGTCGGCGGTGGTAAAGGGGGCCCCGTCGGACCATTTGTGGCCCTTGCGCAGGGTGAAGGTGTACTCGGTGGCTTCGGCATTGGCCGACCAGGACTCGGCAGCGTTGTTGACCAGGCCCGTCCAGTCCGGATTGAAACGCACCAGCGGCTCATAACCTTGATAACGAACCAGCATGGACAGTGATCCGCCGCCAACCAGCGCGTGGTTCCAGTCGCCGCCCTGCTGGCCTGCCCGGTCAAATGGCGTAATCACCAGCGGATTGGTGGGTAGCCGATCGGCAACAGGTGGCAATGTGCCCGCCTCCACCTGCGGTTTGAGAAAAGCGGATTCCTGCGCCCGTACCCATGAAGATACTGCCAGCGTTCCAGCGAAAGCGGAACTGGCGGCGATAAAGGCCCTGCGGCTGATTCTTCCCATCGTGATCTCCTCCTCGCTAACCGCATTGTAGCGTTATTAGCTGCCACCAGCTTGTAACTGCCTTTTTGTTAGGTAAAGCGTTATGTTAATATTGATGTTATCCTGTGGATTGGGTTAGCTGGTTCTGCTCGGATGTCGGGCCCAGGAAGCGGAGGTTTTGTTTGAGATCTCGAACGGCGCGTGTCACTTTGTCCACCATCGCGGAGCGGACGGGCCTGTCCAAATTCGCCGTGTCCCGCTCCCTGTCCGGCAAGGATGGCGTCAGCGAGGAAACACGCCGCCGTGTGCAGCAGGCGGCCACCGAACTGGGATATGAGCGGGCCGTGGTTGAAGTGGAGACGCCGGTGCTCGGCGTGGTGTTTCACGATACCGACCTGATCAATTCCGAACTGCATCTGCTGATCCAGAGCGGCTTCCAGGCCGAGGCGCTGCGCAGTGGCTACCAGGTGCGCATGTGCTGGTCCCACCTCGCTAGCGAGATCGTGGACTTTGCCAGGGGCTGCCGCGGCATAGCGCTGGTCGGGCCCCATCTCAAACAGACCATGCAGTCGATTCGTGACCTTGGCATGCCGGTGGCCCGGATCGGCTGGATGGACCCACTCGATCCATTCGACATTGTTGCGGGCACCGACCACGAAGCGGGATCAGCAGTGGCAAACTACCTGCTGGATCTGGGCCACAAGACCATCGCCTATGTGCACGGCACGCCTGGTTACCGCGGCCGTGTAGAGCGCTTCTATGGTGTGCGCGAAGTGTTGGAGAAACGGCCCGACGTCAGCTTCCGGGAAATGACGTTCCAGGCGGAGAGGCGGTTTTCCGAGCATCTTCTGGCCGTGCAGAAAGATGGCTTTCATCCAACGGCGTTCTTTTGCGCCCATGATGGCATGGCGCTGACGGTGGTCTCGGAGTTGCTGCGGCAGGGCTACAGAATTCCCGAGGACGTATCGGTCATCGGCTTTGGCGATTACTCCGCAGCGACCCAGATCTCGCCGCACCTGACGACGGTGAAGGTGCATGGTCGGGAAATGGGGGCCGGTCTGGTGCGCTTGCTGGATGATCGCAACAATGAGCGAATTCCTCCTGATGTGCCCATCAGAATGCTGTTTACGGGTCGTCTTGTGGTCCGCGCCTCCACCGGCATTGCCAAGGTTCCGTGCCGCATCCCGTCGCAGGACGCCTGATCAATTGAGGTCAATTGGGGCCTCTGGCGACGCCAAATTACAATCACATCCTCATGGGACGCAGCTAGCCATAGTAGACGCTGATGCGCTGGCCGCCGATCTGGTGGACCTTGATGTCCATCTCGTAGATCTCGGCCAGCACGGCCGGCACGATCATCGCTTCGGCTGTGCCCTGGGCGGCGACCTTGCCGTGCTTCATGGCCACAATATAGTCCGAATACCAGGAGGCAAAATTGATGTCGTGCAGCACCAGCACCACGGTCTTGCCCAACTCATCGGCCGCCTTGCGCAGCAGCTTCATCATCGCCATGGCATGCTTCATGTCTAGATTATTGAGCGGTTCGTCGAGCAGCACATAGTCGGTGTCCTGGCACAGCACCATGGCGACAAAGGCCCGCTGGCGCTGGCCACCCGAGAGTTCGTCAAGGAAGCGGTGTGATAGCGCGTCGAGGTTGAGATAGTTGATGGCCTGATCGATATGGATTTTATCCGCAGGGGTCAGGCGCGCCGTCATGTGATTTTCCTGCCTCAGGATGGACAGGCGCCGCGCCAGTACATCGCTGGCGGTTTTGGTCACGTCCAGCCCATCGACGGTCACGCTGCCCTTGTCCATGCTCATCAGGCGGCTGACCATCGAGAGCAATGTCGATTTGCCAGCGCCGTTGGGTCCGATGATCGAGGTGATGCCGCCCTTGGGCAGGTTGAGCGTGACCCCGTCGACCACGCAGCTGTCGCCGTAACTCTTGGTAACCTGGTTGGTGACGATCATCGGGCTGATCTCCGCAAGACGAGAAATATGAACACAATGCCACCGAGGAACTCGATGATGATCGAGAGCGCCGTGTCGAAGGCAAACGCCCGCTCCAACAGGGTCTGGCCCCCGACGAGGCAGATGACGGCGAGCAGCACAGAGGCCGGCAACACATATATGTGTCGGCTATTGCCCACCAGAGAGTGCGCCAGGGTGGCCACCAGCAGACCGAAAAAGGTGATCGGGCCCACCAGGGCCGTTGAGACCGACACCAGGACGGCAATGAGCACCAGAATGGTAACCACGGTGCGCTGGTAATTGACGCCGAGGTTGATGGCCTGTGCGCGGCCCAGGCTCAGCACATCGAAGGCAGGCAGGATGCGCCAGGCCACGAGGCTGACGGCGAGCACGATGACGCAGGATATCGCCAGCAGCGTGGCGTCGGTGGTGGCAAAGCTGGCATACATGGAATCCTGCAGCACATTGAACGCACCGGGATCAAGCATGCGCTGCAGCAGATTGCTGATCGAGCGGAACAGGATACCGAAGACAATGCCGACCAGCACCAGCAGGTGCAGGCTGCGTTCCTCGCCCAGAAACAGCCAGCGGAACAGCAGCAGGGCGAAGACAACCATGACGGCCACCTGCAGGACAAACTGGATTTGCGGGTCGACGGCGACCAGCGCCCCGATGCCAAAGAAGAAGACCAGACCGGTCTTGATCAGCACGTAAAGCGCATCAAAGCCCATGATTGAGGGAGTCAGGATACGGTTGTTGGCAACGGTCTGGAACAGCACGGTCGACACCGAAATGGCATAGGCCACCAGGATCAGCCCGAGCAGTTTCTTGCCGCGGAAGGAGAGCACGAAACTCCAGCTGCCCTTGGCGCCCAAGGTCATGAAGCAGACAATGGAGAGCAGCGTTAGAACGGCAAGCGCGATCAGGACCAGGGCCGGCCGGGACAGGTTAGCTGGCATGGCGACGCGTCCGTAGCAGTAGATAGAGGAAGATGACGCTGCCCACGACACCGACCACGACGCTGATCGGAATTTCGTAGGGGAAGCGCACGAGGCGGCCGATGATGTCGCAGATCATGACGAAAGCCGCGCCGCCTACCGCCACCCAGGGCACGGTGCGGCGCATATTGTCGCCCACGGTGAGGCTGACGATATTGGGAATGATCAGACCCAGAAACGGAATGGCGCCCACCGAGACCAGCACTACTGCGCTGACGATGGAGACAATCACCAGACCCAGCACCATGACCTGCTGGTGGTTGAGGCCCAGATTGGTGGTGAAGTCGCTTCCCATGCCGACGACGGTGAAACGGTCAGCGGCAATATAGGCGATGACGCAGCAAACCAGGCCGAGCCAGAGCAGCTCATAGCGGCCGCGCAGGACCCCTGAAAAATCGCCCATGCTCCAGGCCAGCAGCGAGCCGTTCAAGCCCATTCGATAGGCAAAGAACGCGGTTATCGAACCGATGACGCCGCCCAGCATGATGCCCACCAGCGGCACCAGCAGTACATCACGGAGCGGTACGGCGCGTAGTACGCGCAGGAACAGCGCCGTGCCGCCCAGCGCGAACACGGCCGAGACCAACATCTTGGCCATTAGCGGCCAGCCGGGCGCAAAAATGGTCACCACCAGAAAGCCGAGGCTAGCGGCCTCGGTGGTGCCGGCGGTGGAGGGTTCGACGAAGCGGTTGCGCACGATCATCTGCATGACCAGACCCGCAATGGCCATTGAGGCGCCGGCCAGCAGGATGGCAAGGGTGCGCGGAATGCGGCTGATCAGCAGCACCTGCATCGGGCGATCATCGGGGCTGGAAGACAGCAAAGACGCGAGCGATACGTCGCTCACGCCGACAAACAGGCTGATGTTCGCCAACCCGATGGTGACGAGAATGGCAATGAACAAAGTGCGCAACCGGCTGCCCCAATCGGTGCCGTGAAAATAGCAGAACCCGGCAGCCTGGGGCTGCCGGGAAATGGGTCCCGTACAGGCTTACTTCTGGAAGCCGGCCAGAACCTGATCAAGCATCAGCGACACGGCGGAATAGCCGTTCATGGTGATGTAGGCGGCCTGGGGGTCGAGATAGACGATCTGTCCATTTTGGGCGGCAGTGGTCTGGTTGAACAGTTCATTGTCGAGCAGAGCGGCAGCAGCGCCGTTGTTCTCGCCGGTGCCGGCGTCGCGATCGACGACGAACACCCAGTCCGGATTGACCTCGAGCAGGAATTCAAAGGTCACCGCATCGCCACCGTGATCGCCATCCTTCACCTGGGCCAGCGCCGAAGGGATGCCGACTTCGTTGTAGATCCAGGAAACGCGCGAATCGGGACCATAAACGCCAAGCTTGCCGGCATTGGTGACCAGTACCAGCGCATTGCCCTTGCCCGCTGCGGCGGCTTTGACGGCGGCAACCTTGGCATCAAGCGCGGCGATCAACTCGGCCGCCTTGGGCTGGACGTCGAAAATATCGCCCAGAATAGTGAGGTTTTTCTCGAGGCCGGCGATAACGGCGTCGTTGTTCACCGACAGATCGATGGTGGGCACGATATCCTTGGCCGTTGCGTATGCTGCGGCCGAACGCGCGGCGACGAAATACACATCGGCTTGCGCAGCAGCAATGCCCTCGAAATCGGGCTCGAACAGCGAGCCGAGCTGCAGCAGATCGGCCGGAACCTGGTCGGCCAGATAGCCCGGAACGTTGGAAGAGGGGACGCCGGCAACCGCAATATCCAGCGCGGCGAGATTGTCGAATGTCGCCCAATCCTGCACCAGCACCTTGGCCGGAACGCCCGAAATGGTGGTTTCTCCCTGCGCGTGAACAATCGCTTTTTCCTGGGCAATCGCTGGCAGGGTGAACGACAGGGCGCCGGCAACCAGTGCGGCAAACATTGCGGTATGAGCGAGATTCACGAGACTTCCAATCCAGAACAGCCAACAGGACACGGTCAAAAGCTGACCGTCAATGTCCGGTTTCCTATCCCGGCGAATTATGAGAGTCAAAAGCTAAATGCACACCTCGGGAACCGGAGCTGATGTCATCCAATCGCGGGCACGGAACCCCTGAGAAAACCCAGTGGGTCAGGACCACTCGCGATGCTGCGATGGAAAAAAGACGAGCGCCGGTCGATCTGCCTGCCCACCTGATCTCTGATGCAAATCAGAGCCCGTGATATAAAATACAGAGAGGTGCGGCACCCCCTGATGTGGTCAATAGACGCACGGGTAGCAAGGTGTTCCCGATTGCCGCCCGATGCAGCGACGGATCGAAGGGTGCCACTCTTGCCGCGCCACCTGGCGGTGGATTTTCGGTCACCCGGCAGTCTGCAGCCGCATGATAATCTCCTGGTCATAATTGCCAAAGCCACGACCAAAAATATTGATACCACCTGGGTGTTTGGCATCAGGCTTGACGGCAATGCGCAGGCGAATGGAATGGCGGTTGGCCAAGTCCAGATCACTCAACGACACCGGCGAAATCTTCATGCCGTCGACATAGCTACCCTCCGTCGTCACGCGGAAACTCTTGAGCTTGCCATATTGGCTGCCCTTCAGTTTCCACCAATCGGGGGTATAGACGCCGCGCTTGTCACCAAAGTCGCCGGGCGACATCCAGGTGCCGATTTCCGTGCCATTGACCGACAGGGTGATATCGCTTGGCCAGTCTGCCGAGGTGCCCGGCACCTCCGAACTGAGCTCCATGGAAAACTCCATGGCCTCAATCACTTGCTGGCTCAGCTTGGCATTGTTGGGAAACTGGTACTCAAGATAACCGCGGGTGAACCAGAGCAGACCCGCCTTCATCCGGTCCGGGTCGAGAAACGTATCGGGCACGTCGAGCAAGCCGATAATCCCTTCGGTCGAACACAGCCCGCACGGTGCCGACACCTCGCAACTGGTGTAAAGCCCCAGGGGCATGGACACCTCGATGGTGTTGGCAGCCAATGGCTTGATGTCTTCCTTGAACATCACCATCACTTCGTCAAACATCGAGTGACAGATCTTCTGATTGCCCTTGCGCGCCTTTTGCGTCTCCGTCCGGATCAGTCCTGCACCCTCCAGGATCTGGATATTGGTCGACACTGTCGACTGCGGCAGGCTGAGTTTTTCGGCGATATCATTGCCGTTCATCGCCCCTTCGACATGCAGCAGCTTGAGGATCTTCACCCGGATTGGCGACGCCAGCCCCTTGAGAACCTCCATGTCCTCTTCAGGATCAACGACCAGAAAATTGCGGCTCATCGGGGCTCTCTCAAGGCGGGATTAAGGCAGGCACCCTGTCTATCACGAATGGCGATGTGATCAACCTGATGGCCCCGTCACCCCGGTACCGCCGCCGTAAGTGTGCGGCGGCACCTGGCTGGCTGCCACGCCGTGGTCGGCCTAGTTGTCGTTGACGCGGCGGCGGTATTCGCTGGCGAGGTAGATGGCGGCCAGCGCGAAGACGATGCCGATGCCGATCTGGGTCCAGTCGAGGCTGGCGAGCACCTCGCCCGAGGCGACCACACCGTCAAACCGGGGCACGCCCAGGCGACCGCTGGTGGCGGTTTCGGCGGCGGCAAACCAGGTATCGACATAGTCGGTCTGCGGCACGGCAAGCCTATATTGCAGGAACCGCCAGGTATTGGTGGCGAAGGGATGCAGACCGCCTAAAGTGACCCATTCCAGGGTCGAGATCAGCGTGGGCAGCAGCAGCGCAATGGGGATGGCCCAGCGGCCAATGGCAGCGGCAATAGCGCCCACCAGCGCCATCACCGGCAGATACCAGAGCAGGGCAGCAATCAGGGCGGTGAACAGGGTGAGCGCCACATTGCCATAGATGCCAACAATGGCCCCCAGGGTCCCGACGCTGGCGGTGCCATTGATTGACATGGTGGCAAAGGCCACGCCGAACAGCAGGACGCCGCTGAGCAAAGCAAGGCCGAACACCACGCCGGGCAGAATGGTCACGGCAGCCGTCAGCTTGCTGAGCAGGATCTTGAAATCGGTGACCGGCATGGACTTCCAGAACAGCATGGCATTGTTGCGCTTGTCGGCAGCAAATCCATCGGCACAGTAGAAGAACAGGGTCACCGCCAGATAAAGCGACCAGGCAAAGCCAAGCCCGAAAAAGCCCATTTCGTAGATGATCAGCGGCGCGACGGTGAACAGGGCACCCGACAGGTGCACATCGACCCGCCCGACGGTGAAAGCCAGAATGGTGAGACCGAACAGCACGCCCAACAACAGCATGGGGCCGAGGAAAAACGCCCCCTTGTGTTCGATGAATTCGCGATGCATCAGCGCAGTGAAAGCTTTCATCGAGCGGGCTCCGGGTTGGCGGTTGGCCGCTGCATCAGGGCGACGAACAGGTCAGACAGGGTGGGTGTCGATAGCGCACCGAGCGGCTCGAGCTGGGTGCGGGGCACGCCATCAAAGATCAGCACGGTCTGGCCGAAACGGGTTTCCTCAAAAACCGGTTTGAGGGCACGGGCTGACGCCAGATGTGCCGGATCGGTGACCACCAGCTGGGTGAACTTGTCGTTGACGGTTTCCATCTGCATGTGCAGCACCAGATCACCATCGCGGATGAACATGATGTCGGAGAGCATGAACTCGATCTCGTCCACCTGATGGGTAGTGATGAGCAGGGTGCGCTCCTCGGTCATGTAGTCTTCGAGCAGGCGGCGATAGAAGCGCTTGCGATAGGTGATGTCGAGGCCCAGCGTGGGCTCATCGAGCACCAGCAGCTTGGCGTCGATGGCCATGACCACCGCCAGATGCAGCTGGGCAATCATGCCCTTGCTGAGGTGCTTGACCTTCATCTCAGGCTTGATGTCGGTGCCCTCGAGAAAGCCGCGCGCCTTGTCCTGGCTGAAATTGGGATGAATATTGCTGAGCAGGGCGAACAGTTCGCGCACCCGCAGAAAACGCGGCAGGCTGGCGACGTCGGAAATGAAGGCGACGTTTTCCATCAGCTTGGCGCGCCGGGCAAAAGGGTCTTCGCCCAGCACCCGAATGGTGCCCTGGCAATCGGTCAGGCCCAGCATGGCGTTGAGCGCGGTGGTCTTGCCAGCACCGTTGTGGCCGATCAGCCCATAGATCCGCCCGGCGGGAATATCGAAATCAAGGCCGTGCAGGACCTCCTTGCGGCCAAAGCTCTTGCGCAACCCGCGGGCCGTGACAATAGGCTCACCACTGGGCGGTGCGGGATCAAGGGTAAGCTCATTCATGGTTGTGCACCTGATCATCATTGATGGGTTTGAGGAGCGTGCTGAGATCAAGCTCGAGCGCCTTGATCTGGGCGGCAATGCGGGGCCAGTCCTGCAGCAGAAATTTCTTGCGCTCATGGGTCAGCAATTCGGCGCGCGCACCCGGCTTTACGAACATCCCTAGTCCCCTGCGTTTTTCGACCACACCAATTTCCACCAGCGCATCGAAGGCCTTGGTGACCGTCAGCGGATTGACCGACAGATCGGCGGCAATCTGGCGCACCGAGGGTAGGGCCTCGCCTTCTGCCACGTTGCCGCGCAGGATCATCTCGGCCAGCCGCTGCCGGATCTGCACGAAGATCGGCTGGTTGGTGTGAAACTCATCCATGTGTATTGCCTATATAGTGTGCCACACAACTAATACAGTAATACGGATTGTCAATAGCAATTTTCCCGCTTGCCCGCAGCGGCGTGGTTCACTATCCAATACAATACCAATTGGAGACCAGTTATGCGCAAGCCGCCGTTCAAGATCGAGATCTGCGTCGAAGGCACTGATGGCCTGATCGCCGCCCAAAATGCCGGGGCGGAGCGGGTGGAGTTGTGCGCCAGCCTGATCGAAGGTGGATTGACGCCCAGCCTGGGCGTGGTGCGCGAGGCGCTGCGGGTGGCGACCATTCCGTTTCACGTCATCATCCGGCCGCGCGGTGGGGACTTCCTCTATTCCGAGGTCGAGTTCAACAGCATGCTCGAGGACATCACGGCGCTGCGCGAGATGGGCAATGTCGCCGGCGTGGTGATTGGCTGTCTGACGAGCGATGGTCGTATCGACGAGGAGCGGACTGCCGCCCTGGTTGCGGCGGCGCGACCGATGGCGGTAACCTGCCACCGCGCCTTTGACATGACAGCAGAGTATCGCGCGGCGCTTGAGGCACTGATCGCCTGCGGGGTTGATCGGGTGCTGACCAGTGGCCAGCGCGATACGGCGATCGAGGGCAGCGAAATTCTCAAGGACTGCATGGCGATTGCCGATGGGCGCATTGTCATCATGGCCTGTGGTGGGCTGGATGCCGACACGATTGCCCAGGTGCGGCGCGAGACCGGCGTGGACGAAATGCACTTTGCCGCGCTCAAGACCCTCAAGAGCGGCATGACCTTCCGCAATCCCCATGTCGGCATGGGCGGCACCGCCATTGAGCGCGAATATGAGGTGACGGTGACCGATACCGAGGCGGTGCGCGCCACCATCGCGGTGGCACGCGGTGCGCTCTAAGGCGCTCTTGGCAAAGTAGCGCCAGCGCCAGCAAATTGGTCCGACCGTGTGACACCGGGCGGGCTTTTTTCTTTGCTGCAGCGGCGCTAGAAGCAGGCATGGTCCGCTCCTTTCTGTTTGCCCCCAATGATGCCGACACTGCCACGACGCGGCTGATCGCGACGGCGGCGCAAATGACGGGCTTCATGCAGGGTGAACCCGGCCGGGCCCGCGCGGGCTGGTACCAGCCCGGCGGCGACAATGCCGACTTCATGGCGCAGCTGCACCAGGCGCTGGCCGTGACTTATCCTGCAGCCGGCCCGGCCTTCTGGGCTGTGCGGCTATGGACCAATCTGATCTGGCAGCCTGCCTATCTGGCGGTGATCGCCACCCACATCCACGGCGCGGTGCCAGATCTGGGTGGGTTGAGCCAGCAGCGGCGCGGGATCCATGTCAATGGCTACCGGCTGTTGCCGGGGGAGCAGCGCGAGGGCGATGTCGCCGCTCGCATCGCCACGACCAGTAGCCAGCTCAACACCATGACGGCGCAGTTGCTCGAGGAGGTCAATGCGCTGGTCAAGCTGCGTCCCCTGCCCGCCAAGCGACTGCTGGCGGACCGCATGCTCAGCCTGATGGTTTGGTTGAGCCAGCGGCAGCGCGATCTGCCGGTCGCGATGATCCGCGACTATTGCGACCAATGGCTGGCGGCGCTGGCATTGAGTGGACAGGGAACGCTCGAGACCATCGTGGCCCCGGACGGACGCGAATTGCTGATCGTCAAGCGCAAGGGTTGTTGCCTCGACTATCTGATCGATCCAGACCGGCTTTGCGCCAGCTGCCCCAAGCAGGACAATGATCTACGGGTGGCACGCCAGAGCGCCAACGCGCTGGCGGAACTGGATTAGTCGAACTGCTCGTCGGGGTAGACACCCCAGAGTTCTTCCTGACGCACATGGCCGGAATAGCTGGCAGAACGGGCATTGTCGTCCTGCCGGCTGGCGGTGACGTCGCACCAGACGGCATCGCATTGCTTGATGATGACCTTGAAGCCGGCGCCCAGACGAGCGCGCAGCTCGGCGCTGTCGGACGGGCTGGCGCGCAGGGCGACCTCGCCATTGGCCAGCAGCGGCGTGGCATAGCCGGCGCGAGTGCCCGAGAGCAGGTTCTGGTGCACCCAGCCTTCGGCACCATCGACATCGCGGATTTTGCGCCAGGTGTCGAATTCCTGGACGATCTCGACCGGAATGACCGATTTCAGATAGGTCCAGGCCACTTCATATTTGGTGCCGGGGCCGACGCGGACATTGATCGGCTCGGATCGGGTGGTGGCAAAGCGTGGCAGCGGCAGGCCGCTGGGATTGCCCGATTGGGCCAGCGCCGACGGGACAGCCGGCAGCAACGCCAGCAATAGCAGGGCGATGGAACGGGCAAGACGCTGGAAATGACGGTCAAAGCCGCCATGAGGGGGCTGATCAAACATGGCTTTGCAGATAAAATCGAATTGCCCTATCAGTACCCCATGAACCTTAATGGTCGCTGAAGGGGGAGGTTTTCCACACCCCGCGACCCCATTCCGGAACCGTATGGCCAGCCACAAACCCAAAATCCTGGTGACGCGACGCCTGCCCGAGACCATCGAGGCCCGGATGGCGACGCTGTTCGAGACTGACATCAATGATGGCGATGTCACACTGACGGCCGACGACATCATCGACGGCCTGGCGGGCAAGGACGTGCTGGTCTGTTCGATCACCGACAAGATCGACGCACGCCTGATTGCCCGGCTGCCCAAGAGCGTCCGGCTGATTGCCCAGTTCGGCAATGGCATCGATAATATCGATGTCGAGGCCGCCTGGGCTGCCGGCCTCACCGTGACCAACACGCCCTCGGTGCTGACCGAAGACACGGCCGACATGGCCATGGTGCTGATGCTGGCGCTACCGCGCCGGCTGGTGGAAGGCACACAGATGCTGGTGCGCGATGGGATCTGGGCCGGCTGGTCACCCACCTCGATGCTGGGCCACCGCTTGCGCGGCAAGGCGCTGGGCATAATCGGCATGGGGCGGATCGGCACGGCAGTGGCGCAGCGGGCCAAGGCGTTCGGGTTGAACATCCACTATTACTCGCGCAATCGACGCCCGCCCGCCATTGAAGAGCCGCTGGAGGCGACCTATTGGCCTGATCTGGATGCGATGATCGCTGCAGTGGACATTGTCTCGCTGCACACTCCCCACACCAGAGAGACCTTTCATCTGCTCTCGGCAGACCGGCTGGCCCGGATGAAGCCAGGCAGCTTTGTGGTCAATGTCAGCCGACCCGAGCTGGTCGATGAAACTGCCCTGGTGGCCGAGATCGAATCCGGCCATCTCAGTGGCGCGGCGCTGGACGTGTTCGAGAACAAGAACGGCATCAATCCGCGCCTGCTGGCGCTGGCCGAGGAAAACAAGGTGGTGCTGACCGCCCATATGGCTTCGGCAACGCTGGAAGCGCGAGTTGAGATGGGCGAGACGGTGATCGTCAATATCAGGGCCTTCATGGACGGTCACCAGCCGCCACACCGGGTACTGCCCTAGGAGCACAGCGCCATGATGGCGGGCGAGCGCGCCGGCATTGACGAAATTTACCGCACAAGGCTCAAGGGCGGTAACAAGTGGTTGGGAGCCATGCCACGCGCGTCCACACCGATTGACGGGAAGGCAGCGAGGGCCTAATTCGCTCCCATGAGCAAAGACAACAAATTTTCCGGCCCGACCCAGCGCTCGCTGCGCATGGGTGAACTGGTCCGCCACGCGATGGCGGACATCTTCGCCCGCGGCGACATTGATGATGATGCCCTGCGCGGCACGGTGATCACCGTGCCCGAAGTGCGCATGAGCTCCGATCTCAAGCTGGCCAATGTCTACATCATGCCGCTGGGCGGCCAGCATGCCGAGGAAATCGTCGCGGCACTGAACCGACACCGCAAATATGTGCGCGGCCGGGTCTCGCCCGCGCTGAACGTCAAATTTGCGCCCGAAGTGCGGTTCTTCGTTGACGAGACGTTTGAGGAAGCCGGGCGTATCGACGCGCTGCTGCGCTCCGAAAAGGTCAAGCGCGACCTCGCCGACGATGATGGCGAGACCGATTGAGCGCCCCCAAACGCGTCAAACGCGCGATTTCCGGCTGGGTGGTGCTCAACAAGCCCTATGACATGACGTCCACCCAGGCGGTGGGCAAGGTGCGCTGGCTGTTCAGCGCGGCCAAGGCCGGCCATGCCGGCACGCTGGACCCGCTGGCGACCGGCATTCTGCCGATTGCGCTGGGCGAGGCGACCAAGGCGGTGCCGCAGGTGCAGGACGGCACCAAGATCTATCGCTTTGCCATTACCTGGGGCAGCGCCACCACCACGGACGACACCGAAGGCGCGGTGATCGCCACCTCCGATAGGCGGCCCGATCGGGCGGCACTGGAGGCGGTGTTGCCGCAATTTGTCGGCACCATCATGCAGCGGCCACCGATCTTTTCGGCGCTCAAGATCGATGGCGAGCGGGCCTATGACCTGGCGCGGGCCGGCGAAGCGGTCGATCTGCCGCCGCGCGAGATTGATGTGGATGCCATTGAACTGATCGAGCATGGCAGCGAAAGCAGCATTCTGGAGGTCACCTGCGGCAAGGGTACCTATGTGCGCTCATTGGCCCGCGATATTGGCGAGGCCCTGGGCACGCGCGGTCATGTCAGCATGCTGCATCGCGCCGCCGTGGGGCCATTTACCGATGAAGATGCCGTGACCATCGAGCAGCTTGAGGCGCTGGACGGGGCAGCGCGCGACGCCTTGCTGCAGCCGGTATGGTCGGGCTTTGGCGACCTGCCGGAAATCCGGCTCGACGCGCTGCAGGCCAGCGCCGTACGCCATGGCAATACTGTGCTGCTGACCGGGGCCGGTTCGCCGGTGAGCGTGGATGAGTGCTGGGCCAGTTTCAAGGGCGACGTGCTGGCAACCGGCTGGGTCGAGTTTGGCCAGTTCCGCCCCAGGCGCGTGTTCAACTGAACGAGAAAAAAGGCGGAGCTTGCGCCCCGCCTTTTTGAATGATTGATCGTCTTCTAGTTGATGAAAAAGATGATGATGATGATCAGCCAGATCGGCACGCCGAGCAGCCAGAGTCCAATACCTCGAAACATCTGCTTTCCTTTCCCTAGAACCGACGGAATACGTCAGCAAAGACGCTGTTATTGTCGCGGTGGTTGCCACCTTTCTGGGCAGCCCAGTAAGCACCAATAGCCGAGATCAGCAGCGAGGCGGCCAGCAGGAAGGCACCAATGATGCCGGTGTTGCGGGCGATCCGCGCGGCCTCGATGGCCTCCTGCCGGGCAGCTTCGACATTGGCGATGGCCTGGTCGACGCGGGTCTGGGCTTCAGCAGGCGCAATCCCGGTATTGGCGGCGACAATATTGGCCAGGTAGGCACGATCAGCGTCAGCAAAGGTGCCATCGTCAAGGGCGGCCCGGGCAAAGATCCTTGTGGCTTCTTCGCGCGCCACCATGGCTTCTACCGGCTGATTGGAGCGGAACATGGTATCAACGAAATAGGCGTTTGGATCGAGGGCATCGGCCGGACCTTCAGCCGCATTGGTGGCCGTGGCAGCAATATTGCCAGCCGTAGAGGCGACCGCCCCAATGCCGCCAACGGCGATCATGGTGCCCAGCAGCGCGGCGCCGCCCCAGACCAGCAGGCCATGGGCGCCATCACGCAGATCGCTCTCGTCTTCACTGGCATCGAGATGCCGGCGACGCAGGCGACCGGTCAGATAACCGCCAGCCATGAAGCTGGAGATCTGCACCCAGAGGAACCAGCTGGCCGCGACAATGCCGACCACGATCGGGTTGACGCCCGTGCCATAGCCGAAGTCGAGGAAGTTCAGGCCAACGGCCGAGCCAAAGCTGATCAGCACAACGCTGATGGCCGTGGCCAGCACAATGCCGGCAATAATGGCAGGCCAATCGACATAGCTCGACTGGTCACGCTCGGCGACGGAAGTTTCGATAACGGCGACGCCCGCGGGCGCATCAATGCTCATAGTGGCTGCTCCTGAAATTTATGGTGTTCGCATGGGCCATAGCAGGCTCAAGCCAGACCGATGAATGACAGGATGGCCATGACCACAACGACGAGGCCGACGAGATAAATGATCGAGTTCATTGCAATTGCCTTGTTGAGTTAAGCAGGTGACCTATCAACATGGCGTGAGCGGATTCGTTCCCCGCCTGCCGCAAATATGTGCAGAACAAGGCAAACAAAAAGGCGGGGATTGCTCCCCGCCTCCTGTCTTCAAGTGATTGATAGGGCTTACTTCAGCGCGTCGGTAACGACGGTGGTGTAAGCGCCTTCCGGCTGCTCCTTGATGATGGACTGATCGATCAGGGCCTGTACCGTGCGCTCATAGGTTGCGATGTCGAGCGCGGGATCGGTCGGATCAACCAGCTTGGCGACTTCCTTGGCCATGTAGAGCTGATGGTCGAGCATTGCCGCGCCGGTATCGTCCATGTCGACGACGATCTGGGCCGCTTCTTCGGGGTTCTCGGCGGCATAGGCCCAGCCCTTCATCGAGGCGCGGACGAAGCGGGTATAGGCGTCAACCTTGGCCGGATCATCCAGGCTGTCTTCCATGACGTAGAGACCGTCTTCAAGCAGGTCATTGCCCATCTCGGTATAGTTGAAGATGGTCAGATTGTCCGGTCCGTAGCCGGCATCGAGCGCCTGCCCGTATTCATTATAGGTCATGACCGAGATGCAATCGGCCTGGCCCTGGATCATCGGCTGGATGTCAAAGCTCTGCTGCAGCACGGTGACGCCGCCTTCCGAGCCGTCGGTAGCCAGGCCTTCCTTGTTCATCCAGGCAAAGAACGGGTATTCGTTACCGAAGAACCAGACGCCCAAAGTGTGGCCCGGAAAGTCGGCAACCGTCTTGATTTCGGTTTCGGTCGGGCAGATCATCATCAGGCCCGAGCGCTTGAACGGTTGGGCGATATTGACCAGTGGCACGCCATTTTCGCGGGCGGCCATGCCCGCTGCCATCCAGGTGACGATGATGTCGGCGCCGCCGCCGGCGATCACCTGCTCGGGGGCGATGTTGGGACCGCCAGCCAGCACGGTGACGTCAAGGTTTTCCTCGTCATAAAAACCCTTGGACTCGGCAACCAGATAGCCCGCGAACTGGGCCTGGGTGACCCATTTGAGCTGCAGTGTCAGCGCGTCCTGTGCGAATGCGGGCGTGGCCGAAAGCGCCAGGGCGCTCACGAGCAGACCTCCGATAATTTTGTTCATTGTCGTTCCCTTTTCCCTGTTACGCCCGTCCACCACGGACAGACGGATGCCAGAAGGTGACGCCCCTTTCGATGAGGGCGATCACCCCGTAGAAGGCAGACCCCGCGATCGCAGCAACGGCGATCTCTGCCCAGACCAGATCGATGGCCAACCGGCCAACGCCTGTAGAAATTCGGAAGCCCATTCCCACAACGGGCGTCCCGAAGAATTCCGCTACGATTGCGCCGATCAAGGCCAGAGTCGAGTTGATCTTGAGTGCGTTGAATATGAAGGGGCCCGCAGCGGGAAGCCGCAACTTCATAAGGGTTTGCCAGTAATTGGCGGCATAGGTGCGCATCAGGTCACGCTCGATGGCGGAGCTGGCATTAAGGCCTGCCACGGTGTTGACCAGCATGGGAAAGAAGGTCATCGCCACCACGACGGCGGCCTTGGATTGCCAATCAAAGCCGAACCACATGACCATGATCGGCGCGATGCCGATGATGGGCAGGGCCGACATGAAGTTGCCGATGGGCAGGAGCCCCGCCTTGAGGAAAGGCGAGCGGTCGACGAGGATGGCAACGGCGAGACCCGAGAGGCACCCGATGGCGTAGCCCGGCAACACCGACTTGATGAAGGTCTGCACGAAATCGGCCCACAGGATCGGTGCCGAATTGACCAGTTGCGCCCCGATCATCGATGGGGCGGGCAGCAACACGGGCGGCACATTGGCGCCGCGCGTCACCACTTCCCAGACCACCAGCAGGGCCGCTCCAAACATCACCGGGATGAGCAGGCCAAGCCCCGCATTGTCGGAGAGCCGGGGGGCGAGGGTGTGGCTGAGGCGTTCGACGAACAGCCAGGCAAACAGCCAGGTCACGGTCAGCGCCAGCCAGAAATAGGGTGGCGCCGGGGCAAAGACTTCCAGGCTGGTCAGCAGGGCGGTAGCGCCGAGCACGGCCAGGACGCCATCGGCCCATGGTCCCATGGGGACAACGAAGCGCAGCAGCGACACGACGCCGAGCGCGAGGAACGCCTTGAGCAGGAGCCCCTGTTCAAACGGCGTGATGAGGCTGAGGGCTAGGGCGATAGCGGAAAGCCCGCCGGCGATGAGCGCGAGAAAGAACTGCAACTGGCTCATGCGCGCACCCCCATGCGGGCATTGACCAGCCGCTCGGCCGCACCAACGAGCATCACCAGCACCGCGGCAAGCGCCGCAGCGATGAACAGGGCAGCCCAGATCTGGATGGTCTGGCCATTATAGGAACCGGTAAGCAGTCGGACGCCAAGGCCCCCACCGGCGGCATTGGAGAGTTCACTGACCACCGCGCCGACCAGCGAAATGGCAATGCCCACCTTCATCGAGGCGAACAGCATGGGCATGGCGGCGGGCCAGCGCAGTTTCCAGAAGGTCTGCCAGGGCGAGGCATCATAGGTGCGCATCAGATCGAGCTGAATGGCTTCGGGCGAACGCAGGCCCTTGACCATGCCGACCACGACCGGGAAGAAACTGAGATACATCGAGATCAGCGCGCGCGGCACGGTGCCGGTGATGCCGATCGAGCCCAGCCCCACCACCACCATGGGCGCGATGGCCAGGATGGGAATGGTCTGGCTGGCAATGATCCAGGGCATTAGCGAGCGATTGGCCGCTTCATTGTGCACAATGATGACGGCCAGGGCGACGCCGAGCGCCGTGCCCAGCACGAAGCCCAGCAGGGTGGAGGAGAGGGTGATCCAGCCGTGATAGGCCAGCGAACGCTTGGAGGTCAGCTCCAGCGCCACGGTGGCGTTCCAGATTTCGCCGATCACCTGATGCGGCGCCGGCAGGAGTGGCCGATCCTGCGCCCAGGTCTGCAGGGCAAAGTCGGTGAAGGGCAGATCGGTGAGTCCAGCGCGGGTGTTCAGCGTGTTCTGCCACGGCGAGTTCATGCCGATAGCGGCGGCGTACCAGATGACGACGATGGCCAGCAGCACGGTGAGAATGGGCAGGGCGCGGGTCAAACGTGATCCTCGTCATAGGAATGCCCGGCTCGCAACCCCTCCCGCACCCGCGCGGCGATGGCAAGGAATTCAGGCGTCTCGCGCATGTCGAGCGGCCGTTCGGCTGGCAGATCGGATTCGATGATGTCGATCACCCGGCCGGGCCGCGGGGACATCACCACAATCCGGGTCGAGAGGTAGACCGCCTCGGGAATGGAATGGGTGACAAAACAGATGGTTTTCTGGGTACGCGCCCACAATTTCAGCAATTCGGAATTGAGGTGGTCGCGGACGATTTCATCCAGCGCGCCGAAGGGCTCATCCATCAGCAGCAGATCGGCGTCGAACGCCAGCGCGCGGGCAATGGAGGCGCGCTGCTGCATGCCACCCGAGAGCTGCCAGGGATATTTCTGTTCAAAGCCGGCCAGATTGACCAGATCCATGGTGCGGGCAACGCGCTCGGCCTGCTCGGCCGAGCCGTGCCCCATGATTTCGAGCGGCAGGGCAATATTCTTGGCAATGGTGCGCCAGGGATAGAGCGCAGGCGCCTGAAACACATAGCCATAGGCGCGGGCGCGGCGGGCCGCTTCAGGGCTCTGGCCATTGATGGTCAGGGTCCCCGAAGTGGGCTGCTCCAGATCGGCAATAGTGCGGAGAAACGTCGTCTTGCCACAGCCCGAAGGGCCGATGAAGGAAACGAACTCGCCCTTGTTGATGGTCAGATTGACATCGCTGAGCGCGACAACATCGCCATCATTGGTCGGAAAGGTGAGCCCAAGATTGTTGGCCGCGACAACGGCGTCGCCTGGCGTGGTCTGCACTGACATTAAACCCCCGAGGCCGGAATGCCCGACCGCTGCACCTTGCGCGGCGCGACGATGTCTTTCCACTGGCTAAGGGCCTGATTCACAGGGTTCTTCGCCTCGCGGGCGACGAACTTTCCATGACCGGGCTGATGATGCATCTCGTTTTCGATGACGGCGACCTGGCCGCGGGTCAGCACGAAGCGTGGCAGTCCGGTCAGTTCGAACCCTTCGAACACATTGTAGTCGATGGCCGATTGCTGGGTGGCGGCCGACACCGTCTTCTTGCGCGCAGGATCCCACACCACCAGATCGGCATCGGCGCCGACGAGAACCGCACCCTTTTTGGGGTAGAGGTTGAGAATCTTGGCAATATTGGTCGAGGTGACAGCGACGAACTCGTTCATGGTCAGCCGGCCGGTATTGACGCCGCGACTCCACAGCACGGCAAGGCGATCTTCAAGGCCGCCAGTGCCGTTGGGGATCTTGGAAAAATCGCCAATGCCATGGCGCTTCTGCGCAATGGTGAAGGCGCAGTGATCGGTGGCGACCACCGAGAGCGAGCCGGATTGCAGACCAGCCCACAACGAATCCTGATGCAGCTTGTTGCGGAAGGGCGGCGACATCACCCGGCCCGCGGCGTGGTCCCAATCGGGGTTGGCATATTCGCTGTCATCCAACGTCAGGTGCTGCACCAGCGGTTCGCCATAGACGCGCATGCCCTTTTGCCGGGCGCGGCGGATCGCCTCGTGCGCCTGTTCGCTCGAGACATGCACGACATAGAGCGGCACGCCGGCCATGTCGGCGATCATGATGGCGCGATTGGTGGCCTCGCCTTCGACCTCTGGCGGGCGGGAATAGGCGTGCGCCTCGGGGCCATTATTACCCTCGGCCAGCAGTTTGGCGGTCATGGCCGCGACGACGTCGCCATTCTCGGCATGCACCAGCGGCAGCGCGCCAAGGTCGGCGCAGCGCTGAAATGATGCGAACAGTTCGTCATCATTGACCATAAGCGCGCCCTTATAGGCCATGAAGTGCTTGAAGCTGGTGATGCCGCGCTTGACCACTTCGTCCATCTCGCGCCAGACCTGTTCGTCCCACCAGGTAATGGCCATGTGGAAGGAGTAGTCGGCACTGGCCTTGCCCGATTTGTTGTCCCACATCTGCAATGCTTCGAGCAGGCTCTGGCCGGGACTGGGCAGGCAGAAATCCACCACCATGGTGGTGCCGCCGGACAGCGCCGCGCGGGTGCCCGATTCAAAGTCATCGGTCGAATAGGTGCCCATGAAGGGCATCTCCAAATGCGTATGGGGGTCTATCCCCCCGGGCATGATGTAACAGCCGGTAGCGTCTATGACGGCGTCGCCGCTGAGGTTGGGCCCGATGTCGACAATCACCTCGCCCTCAATCTTCACGTCGGCCTTATAGGTCAGGTCGGCGGTGACGACGGTGCCATTCTTGATGACAGTACTGCCCATTTTTTGCTCACTCCCTAGTCGTAATATCTGTCAGTTCCGGCTGTTGGGCCCGGCGTTGGCTGTCTGCAATTTACTTGCAAGTTTGGTGCCAGTCTCGTGCCCGCGATGGTCAGCGCCCCTCCTTGGTCACTGGCAATGCCGATCGATGTTTGCTTCAGTCCCCTGTCACGCCACGATCTCCGCCGTTTCGAGCACGGCGTGGAACAGCACGTCAGCGCCGGCGGTGGCCCATTGCTGGGAAATCTCCTCGGCTTCGTTATGGCTGAGGCCGCCGACACAGGGGCACATCACCATGGTGCTCGGCGCAACCTTGTTGGCCCAGCAGGCGTCGTGACCAGCGCCGGAAATCAGGTCCATATGGCTATAGCCGAGCTTTTCGGCGGCGGCGCGGACGCGACCCACCAGGGTTGGATCAAAGGCGACGGGGTCGAAATGGCCGACCGCCTCCATGGCGTAGCCGACGCCGAGTTCGGCACATATGGCCTGCGCCTTGGCTTCGATCTGGCTGCGCATGCTGGTCAGCTTGCTCAGCTCCGGCGAGCGGATGTCGACGGTGAACACCACCGCGCCGGGCAGCACATTGCGCGAATTGGGAGCAAATTTCATCTGCCCTACCCCACCCACGGCGCCGGGCTGGTGCGCCATCGCCACTTCCTGGACCATGTCGAGAATGCGGGCCATGGCCAGACCGGCATTGACGCGCATGTTCATCGGCGTTGAGCCGGTATGAGCTTCCTTGCCGGTCAGGGTGAATTCGAGCCACCACAGACCCTGGCCGTGGGTGACGACGCCGATCTGCTTGTTCTCGGCTTCCAGAATGGGACCCTGTTCGATGTGATATTCGAAGTAGGCGTGCATCTTCCGCGCGCCCACGGTTTCCTCACCGCGCCAGCCGATGCGAGCGAGTTCATCGCCGAAGCTCTTGCCCTCCTGATCCTGACGGGCATAGGCATAATCCTGGGTATGCACCCCGGCAAAGACACCCGATGCCAGCATGGCCGGCGCGAAGCGGGCGCCTTCCTCATTGGTCCAGTTGGTGACGACAATCGGGTGGCGGGTCTTGATGCCCAGATCGTTCAGGCTGCGGACAATTTCGAGCCCGGCCAGCACGCCGAGCACGCCATCATATTTGCCGCCAGTAGGCTGGGTATCGAGGTGGCTGCCGACATAGACCGGCAGCGCATCGGCATCGGTGCCCGGGCGGGTCATGAACATGGTGCCCATCTGGTCGACGCCCATAGTGAGGCCCGCATCGTCGCACCAGCGCTTGAACAGGTGCCGCCCCTCACTGTCTTCATCAGTCAGGGTCTGGCGGTTATTGCCCCCGGCAATGCCGGGACCAATCCTGGCCATCTCCATGATGCTGTCCCAGAGGCGGTCGCCATTGATGCGAAGGTTTTCTCCTGGGGCCGACATGGCGCTCTCCTATTTGACGCTGGGGAAGCTGAATTCGGCGCCGCCCTTGATGCCGGCGGGCCAGCGGGTGGTGACGGTTTTGAGCCGCGTATAGAAATGCACGCCTTCGGGGCCGTAGATGGCGTGGTCGCCAAACAGGCTTCGCTTCCAGCCGCCGAAGGAGTGGTAGGCCACCGGCACGGGGATGGGGACGTTGATGCCGACCATGCCCACTTCGATCTTGTCGGCGAATTCACGGGCGGCGTCGCCGTCGCGGGTGAAGATGGCGGTGCCATTGGCATATTCGTGCGCGTTGATGAGGTCGACCGCCTCGTTATAGGTGTTGGCGCGCACCACTGAGAGGACGGGACCGAAGATCTCTTCCTTGTAGATGGTCATGTCGGGCGTGACATTGTCGAACAGCGTGCCGCCGACATAATAGCCGTCTTCATAGCCCTGCAGTTTAAACCCCCGGCCGTCGACGACGAGATCGGCGCCCTGCTCCACACCGGCGTCGATATAGCCGATGATCTTGTCGCGGTGCATCTTGGTGACCACCGGACCCATTTCGGCGTCCTTGTCGGTGGCCGGGCCGATCTTGAGACTTTCGACGCGCGGCTTGAGCTTGGCAACCAGCGCATCGGCGGTTTCCTTGCCCACCGGTACGGCGACCGAAATGGCCATGCAACGTTCGCCGGCCGAACCGTAGCCGGCGCCCATCAGGGCATCAGCGACCTGGTCGAGATCGGCATCGGGCAGGATCACCATGTGGTTCTTGGCGCCGCCGAGAGCCTGGACGCGCTTACCGGCCTTGGTGCCGCGCTGATAGACATATTCGGCAATCGGGGTGGAGCCAACAAAGCTGATCGCCTTGACGTCGGGGTGGTCGAGCAGGCCGTCCACCATTTCCTTGTCGCCGTGAACGATATTGAGAATGCCCTCGGGAAGCCCGGCTTCCATGAACAGGTTCCAGGCCAGCATGGAGGCGGAGGGATCACGCTCGGAGGGCTTGAGGATGAAGGCATTGCCGCAGGCGATGGCGGCTGGATACATCCACATCGGCACCATGGCGGGGAAGTTGAACGGGGTGATGCCGGCCACGACGCCGAGCGGCTGGCGATCGGAATGGGTGTCGATCGAGGGCCCGACATTGCGCGAGAACTCGCCCTTGAGCAGCTGGGGAATGCCGCAGGCGTAATCGACGCAGTCGATGCCACGGGCCACTTCGCCCAGGGCATCGTCATGCACCTTGCCGTGCTCGCGCGAAATCTCGCGCGCCATGTCGTCGGCATATTGATCAAGCAGCGCCTTGAACTTGAACATCACGCGGGCGCGCTTCATAGGCGGGGTATTGCCCCAGGCCACCTGCGCCTGTTTGGCCGAGGCCACCGCCGCGTTGAGCTCGCTCAGCGTCGAGAGCGGCAGTTCGGCCGAGACTTCGCCGGTGGCCGGATTGAACACCGGCACGCGACGACCCGTGGAAACATAGCGTTTGCCGGCAACGGCGTTTTCAATAATGTTCATCAGTCGATGCTCCGCAGGGCTGCCCGGACGCCGTCGATCAGTTCGCCGATCTGGCTTTCGGAAATAATCAGGGGCGGGCTCATGGCGATGATATCGCCGGTGGTCCGTACCAGGACGCCATCCTCATAACATTTGAGGAAGGCCGAAAAGGCGCGCTTGGTGGGGGCGCCAGCAATAGGATCAAGCTCGACAGCGCCAACCAGACCAATATTGCGGATGTCGATGACATGCGGCTCGCCCTTAAGCGAATGCAGGGCATCCTGGAAGATCGGCGCCAGTTCGGCGCCCCGGGTCAGCAGACCCTCTTCCTTATAGGTTTCCAGCGTCGCCAGACCGGCGGCCGAGGCCATCGGATTGCCCGAATAGGTATAGCCGTGGAAAAATTCGATCATGTGCTCGGGGCCCTGCATGAACGCGTCATGGATTTCCGAGGACACCAGCACGGCGCCCATCGGAATGACGCCATTGGTCAGGCCCTTGGCGGTGATCATGATATCGGGGATGACGCCGAAATAATCCGCGCCAAACGGGGTGCCAAGACGGCCAAAGCCGGTAATGACCTCATCAAAAATCAGCAGGATACCGTGCTTCCTGGTGATTTCGCGCAGGCGCTTGAGATAGCCCATGGGGGGAATCAGCACGCCGGTGGAGCCGGCCACGGGTTCAACGATGACGGCTGCGATGGTGGAGGCATCATGCAGGGTGACGATGCGCTCAAGCTCGTCGGCCAGTTCGGTGCCGTATTCGGGCACACCCTTGGAATAGGCGTTCTTGGTCAGGTTGTGGGTGTGGGGCATATGATCGACGCCGGTCAGCAGCGAGCCGAACATTTTGCGGTTGCTGACAATGCCGCCAACCGAAATGCCGCCGAAATTGACGCCGTGATAGCCGCGCTCGCGGCCGATCAGACGGGAACGGGCGCCCTCGCCCTTGACCCGATGATAGGCCAGGGCCAGCTTGAGTGCGGTTTCCACCGACTCGGAGCCCGAATTGGTGAACAGCACGTGATTGAGGCCGTTGGGGGCAATATCGACAATACGATTGGCGAGCTCGAATGCCTTGGGATGACCCATCTGGAAGGCCGGGGCGTAATCGAGTTCGGCGGCCTGCTTGGCAATGGCCTCGACGATGCGGGGGCGGGCGTGACCGGCATTGACGCACCACAGACCGGCCGTGCCATCAAGCACCTGCCGGCCATCAGAGGTGGTGTAGTGCATGTCCTTGGCGGCCACCAGCATACGAGGGGCCTTCTTGAATTGCCGATTGGCTGTGAACGGCATCCAGAAGGCGCTCAAATCGTTTGGCACCACGGTATTGGAATTGGACACTTCTATCTCGCTCCCCATTATTCCGGCCTGATCACGATTGGCACTTGACGCGAGGGCGCAATGCTCTGAATTTTGACCAGTTGGAAAAAACTTAGCACTCCAAAACTTTCTAGCAAGGCGAAAAATGCCGGCGACCAAAAAGAGCAGTGCCGATCTGACCGCAGCGCCGAAGCGCCAGCACAAGGCTGAGGCCAAGGCGGCGGCCCATCCGCATGGCAAAGTCCGGCCGTTGACCCGCATTCAGCGCGAGAAACAGGACGTGATCCTGGAGGCGGCGCTCGAGGTGTTTTCCATGCATGGGTTTCGCGGCGCCACGATCGACCAGATCGCCGAGGTGGCGGGGATGAGCAAACCCAATCTGCTCTATTATTTTCCGCGCAAGGAAGAGATCCACCGCCGGCTGATGGCCGCCCTGCTGGAGACCTGGCTGGCGCCGCTCAAGGAAATGGATGCCACCGGCGACCCCTTCCCCGAAATTCGCTCCTATATTCGGCGCAAGCTGGAAATGGCGCGCGATTACCCGCGCGAGAGCCGGCTGTTTGCCAATGAAATGCTACAGGGCGCGCCGCGCATCATCGAGATGATCGAGCTGGACCTGAAAAATCTGGTCGACGAGAAGGCCCAGGTACTGCTGGGGTGGATGGATGAGGGCAAGCTGGCCCGCACCGACCCCTATCACCTGATCTTTTCGATCTGGGCGACCACCCAGCACTATGCCGATTTCGATGTGCAGGTGCGGGCCGTGCTGGGCCCCAGCCGCAATGGCGAGGGGCGCTTTGAGGATGCCGCCCGCTATCTGGAGCAGTTGTTCATGCATGGGCTGACGCCAAAGCCGGCGGGCCGCTGACACGGAGCGAGAAAACCGGGATGGCGAACCATCCCGGAAAGCAATCAGAGCATCGCCGCAATCGGCAGCAGGAAAGCGCCGACGAGCCCCAGATTCATGATCGTCGCATTGAGATGGGTGAGCCGCTCCGCGCCGGAATAGCTCCAGAAATTGTGGAACAGCACGGTTGCGAAGATCAGGAAGACAATCAAGGCAGCGCCGCCGATCAGCGCGAATGGGCCGACGGCCACCAGCAGGCCGCCAACAATCTGCAGTGCCACGCCAATAATCGCAGACAGGCGGGGCAGGATCATGCCGCGCGCCGTCAGGGCGAGGGTGAGGCTCGAAAGGTTGGCGATGTTGCGAATGCCAAAAACTAGAAAGGCGCCACCGAGCAAAATCCGGGCCAGCGCGAAGACAATATCAGGCAGATCAAGGGTCATGCAAAACGTCCTGTGTAATGATGGTGCGGCCAGGTCGGGGTATGGCTAACCTCCAGCCAGACTGCATTCCCGGATATGACGAGCGAGGATAGTCATTTTCGACAGGCCAAACGACGGGAATGAGGGCAATGCGAACACCTATCGCTGCGTGGCTGACGCCGGGCGCACGCCGATAGCTAAAACTTTCGGCAAGTGCAGCGGAGATCCTTTAATAGCCCTGGTTAGGCTGATCCCTGCCAACTAACGGATTTGCCATGGCTGACAAGCGCATTGCGGTGTTGTTCGACGCCGAGAACATCAATTGCGAAACGGCACTGAATGCACTCGACGCGTTGGCACCGCTGGGCACTGTGCAGATCAAGCGCGCAGTGGGCGATTTCTCGTCCGCCAGCCTCGCCGGCTGGATTGGTTGCGGCCGGGATCGTGGCATCGACCTGGTCCTGCAGCCCAGCCTGGGCAAGGGCAAGAATGGCGCCGACATCAAGCTCACCATTGAGGCGATGGACATCGTGCATCAGGCCAGGATCGACGCTATCGCCCTGGTGACGCGGGATCGGGACTTCACGCCGCTGGCAATGCGCCTGCGCGATGCGGGCCTGTTGGTACTGGGCTTTGCGCAGGCCGAGCCCTCCGCATCGTTCCGAGTGGCGTGTTCGAGCTTCGTCGTCATCGGCGCCCCCCCGCACATTACAGCGACGCCAGCCAAATCCGCTCCAGGGCCGATCTTGGACAGGAGCGAACTGGCCCGCCTGAGGCGGCTTGTTCTGCTAGCCAGCCAGAATGGTCCAATCGCGCCCACAGCATTGACCAGGGCGATCATCAGCGCGGAGCCCGACCTCGCCACCCGGCTCAGCGGTCGGGGCAAGTTCCTCAGGACGCTGGTCGCCCATGGGCTGGTCGAGCGGGTTGGTCGCGGGTCGGGGCTGCAGGTGCAGGCGCCGCGGCTGCACAATGCAGGCTAACGCTGCGCCCAGTGCCGGTCGGCGGATACCGCGTCTAGGCGCAGCGCAAGTGCCAGCTCGTCTGATCGGAGTGGGTCTCGCCAGCAAACTGGAAGCTGCTGCCCTGCATAGCCTTGGCGCGATAGAGCGCGGCGTCGGCTGCGCCGAGCAGGATGGCGGGCGGCAGATCGCTGCTGCCGGCTGCCACAATGCCCAGGCTTGTGCCGATCCGCACCGTGCGGCCCGCCAAGTCGATGGGCTGCTCGATGGCAAAAATGCACTCCCGTGCGAACAGGTCGAGGGCATCGGCGCCGGGCGTGCTGACCGCCACAATGACGAATTCATCGCCCCCCAGTCGCACCAGCTGGTCCTGGGGGCCGAGCAGGGTGGCAAGGCGTTGGCCCACCGTGCGCAACACAATATCACCGGCGGCATGGCCCAGCGCGTCATTGACCGCCTTGAACCGGTCGAGGTCCAGGATAACGATGCCAAACGGGATGGCCGCAGTGCCCAGTTCGTCCATGGTGCTGTCGAGGGCCAGACGGTTGCCAAGCCCGGTGACCACGTCGGTGCGCGATTGTCGGTGGGCCAGGCGGCGCTGCCGCTCGATATCGCCGACCAATCGGCGCAGATGCAGCATCAGACCGGCAACAAACAACAACATCGCGGCCACGACCGGCAGGCGAATCGGGGCAAAGTGCCGAAACATGTCATTGGCGAAGGGATTTTCACCCCACACCAGATAGCTGCCGAACAGACTCTGTTCGCCCAGCAGCGGAATCATCAGGGCGTTGGGGTCGCTGGGGGCGGCAGACGACAGATGCGCACCGTTCAACCCCGCGATACGGCCAATCATTGCGGCGTCGGATTGCCTGAGCGGACCGGACCGGCCGACGATCAGGTCAATCGCGTTGGCGGCGCGGACATGCTCGGCCGCTGCGGTTTCGTGCTCGTAAAGCAGGCGCACCTGGAAGCCGGTGGCCAATAGCACGGCACAGGTAAGCGCCAGTGCGGCAATGGACATCACCAGCAGGCGGCCAATTTTCTTGATTGCATGATGTTCGTTCAGCGCGGCCGGCGCGATTGCGCGCGGCACACGATCACGGCGTGTCCAATTCAATATCATAGTAGTCTGCGTCCCCAGCGGGCGCACACTGGCACCCCAGAGATTGGCAAAGCGTTAGCGCCGGCGCAGAAAACGGCCAAAGCTTGCCACAATCGCGCCACGAACGGCCGACGCAGCAATAATCTGCTGCCGATTTTTCCGGGAACCCCGGGAAAGCGGCCATCTGGTGCAGTCGGCTGGGAACCGTGGCTTGCGGGCCACAGTGCGAAAGATGAATCCGACAATGCGGATAATCAACCCTGTGCATTTCGCCAATTTGGTTAATGCCGGATTCATATTCTCCAACATCGCCGTGCCGGCCATGACTATGGCGCGAACAAGGCGGCGATGACTGCGGCCCATCTGCAACAGTTCCGGGCCTGAGGGCAGTTGTGGCCAATCCGGGCACATTGTGGCCCGCAGGCACGATTAGTCAGCGGCCAATACCAACTATGTGAGTCTCCGTCTTGATTAGAAAAACCCTCTCCATCGCCGCACTTGCTGCAGTTATGTTCTCAGTTTCGTCTGCAGCCTATGCGCAGTGTGGTGGCGCCTCCTGGTACGGTCCCGGCTTTAATGGCAAGACCGCCGCATCAGGCGAGATCTTCAATGAAAACGCCATGACCGCCGCCCACCGCTCGCTGCCCTTTGGCACCAAGGTCAAGGTCACCGATCAACGCACCGGCAGTGAAATCGAAGTGACGATCAATGATCGCGGCCCGTTTGTCGGCAAGCGCATCATCGACCTGTCCAAAGCCGCTGCGACTAAGCTGGGCTTCCGCAATCGCGGCGTCACCTCGGTGTGCCTCAGCCAGCTGTAATTTCTGCAGTCAAAACCGACTGCCCTGACGGGGCGTCTCCAGGCCGGAGGCGCCCCGTTCTGGTGCGCACGGCATGGCGGGCCTGACCGACTGCCAGGCAAAGCAATCAATCTGGTCCCGCTCGGTCCCCAGATCATCCAACAGGTGGTCATCAAGCATTTCGAGATAGTGGACGGTTTGCCGATACCGGTACCAATCGCGCAAGTGGCGGATCAACTTAACAAGCATTTCGGGTCTCCAGACAAGGGCCTGCAGCGCGCGCAACTACCCGTTGCACGGCATTTTCATAAATCGAATGATAGTTGGCAGGCGGGCGCTCCAATATTGGCACCTCACGTCCAGTATTGCCGTTTTGGAGAGAAATTTGCTATGTTTGAGTTCGCAATGCTCTTTGCAGAAATGAAAAATGGATTTCAGTTGGGATGACCTGAAGCTGTTTCTGGCCGTGGCGCGTCTGGGTGGATTGAGTGCGGCTACGGACACGACGGGGTTGAGCGCGGCCACGCTGGGGCGGCGGGTCAGCACATTGGAACGCCAGATTGGCGAGCGACTGTTTGTGCGCAGCCAGAGCGGCTACCGGCTGACCCA
>NZ_JAUYGL010000197.1 GCF_030689745.1 Devosia sp. | reverse complement strand
AGGCGAGCTTCTGCCCGATGGGCAGGCGCCCGCTGCCGGGCTGGTGGCGGCCGGGGTGGTCGGCGATATGGAGGTGGAACACCAGGCCCAGCCGGCCCGCCAGCACCGTCTCGGGATCTTCGTCCATCACCATGGAATGATACATGTCGTAGGTGAGCCCGATCTCGGGGCGATTAACCGCCTCGACGATGTCGAGCCCTTCACTGGTGCTGGTCAGATAGTAGAAGGGATGATCGACGCGATCATTGAGCGGCTCCAGCGCCAGCCGGACGCCCGAACCGGCCAGCACCTCGGCCGAGCGGGCCATGGCCAGGGTCAGCGCCTCGTGCTGACGGGCGCGCTCGACGCCCTCCAGCAGCGGCCCGGACTGGCAGATCAGGATCGGCGCACCCAGACGGATGGCCACATCGCGGCTCTGTTCGAGACCGGCGAGGAACCGGTCATGCCCGGTTTCCCGGGTCAGCTCGGCAAAGGGTTCGGCCACCATGGCCAGCAGGGGCAGGCCGGTAGCGCCCAGCGCGTCCTCGATGGCGTCGAGATCCTTGTCTGACCAGCGCCAGAATTCGACGCCGGCCATGCCCGCCGCCCTTGCCAGATGGATGCGCTGGGCGACATCGGCGCTTTCGCGCACAAACAGCATGTCGATGCAGGCGGAGAACCGGCTCACGCCAGCCGCGTGCCGGTGTTCATCTCGGCCAGGATGGCCCGGGCTGCCGCCGCCGGATCGGCCGCCTCGATGATCGGGCGCGCCACCACCAGATGGCTGGCGCCTGCCGAAAGCGCCTCGGCCGGGCTCATCACCCGCTTCTGGTCGCCCGCCGGACTGCCGGCTGGCCGAATGCCCGGGGTGACGATGGAAAGCTCTGCGCCCACAATGTCGCGCACCATGGCCGCCTCATGCGCCGAGGCCACCAGCCCGCCAATGCCGGCATCGCGCGCCTGCTGCGCCCGCAGCGCCACCAGCCCGGCCGTGTCGCGGGCAAAGCCGGCTTCCTTGAGATCGGCATCGTCCATCGAGGTCAGCACCGAAACGCCCAATATGCTCAGCCCCGAGCCGGCCGCCCCGCGCACCGCCGCGCGCATGCATTGCGGATAGGCGTGCACGGTCAGCATGGTGGCGCCGGTCGCGGCGATGGCGGCGACGCCCTGCTCCACCGTATTGTCGATATCGAGCAGCTTGAGATCGAAGAACACCTTCTTGCCCGCAGCCAGAAGCGCCTTGCCCAGCGCGAAGCCGTCGGCGCCATAAAAGCACTGATAGCCGATCTTGTAGAAATCGACATCGTCGCCCAGCAGCGCCACGATCTCCTCGGCGCGGGCGCGTGAGGAAACGTCGAGGCCCACGATCAATTGGCCAGCCATGGTGTTTTCTCCGATGTCGATTATCGCGTGGGAACTAGCCCAAAAACCACCGCTTCGCAACCCGCCGCCCACCGCGTGACGATCCGGTTTGTTCAACGATCGGGAAGGCGCCGCTCAGTCAAACCAGCGCCCCTTGAGGCCTCTGGTGGCTGAAACTTGTCGCCCGGCCCCCGCCATGACTATGCTGGTCCCATTGCTTCCAAGGGATATTGCCCCATGTCCAAGATGCTGCTCACCCACCTCAACCACGATCTGGCCAACCACAAATCCTATGTGCAGTTTGTCTGGGCAGATGATCCTTCCAAGCGATTGGGTCTGGAAGTCCCCTTCGGCACCACGCTGGCCGATGCCGAGCGTGAAGCCATCGCGGCGGTGCGGGCGCTGTCGAGTGAACTGGCGGCAGCCGAGATCGAGGCGCCCCCGCCGCCTAGCTGAACCAGCCCGGCGCGGCATCCTCCATGGCGCGCCAGTCGCTGCCCAGTTGCGGCGGCTCCAGCGTAAAGGCAAAGCAATTGCCACCGCCGGGATGGCCGTGCCGGCTCTGATCCTCGCTGCGCGCAATGGCGCGGCCGCCGATATGGCATTTGAGCAGCGTGCCCACCGCGCCGTGGCCGCAGAACACCACGGGCCGCTCACTGGCCACACTGGCCAGCGCCCGCGTCACGGCAGCCACGATGCGCGCCTGGGCATCAAGGGCGCGCTCCCAGCCTTCGGCACTCAGCTCGGGCGCGGCAAAGAACCGGTCCGCCATGGCTTCGAACCGGTCGCCGGGCAGATAGCCCGTCGCGCTGCGATCATTCTCCCCCAGGGCGGGATCAATGCGCACGTCGCGATCGCTCGAGACAATCGTCGCCAGCTCCAGCGCCTTGCGCTCCTCGCTGGCAAAGACCACCGCATGGGCCGGCACCACGCCGCGCGCCGCAAAGGCTTCGGCCCGCGCCCGGCCCTCCGGGCTCAACCCCCAATGCGGCACCGCGATGTCCGGGTCGATCGTGACCTGGGGATGGGTGAGGTAGAGCGCGCGCATGCTCAGTCGCCGCGACTGAAATGGGTCAGTTCATGCACCATCTGCTCGACCTTGCGGCTGATCGCCGGTTCGACGAAATTGTCCTGGGCGTCAAACGCCTGATCGGCCGGACCGATGCCGAGCAGGGTCGGCACCACCAGGGCGCCCACCTTGGTCAGCGATTCGCGCAGATGGCTGAGCGACCAGATCGTGCCATATTTGCCCGAGCTGACCCCGCCAATGCCGAAAATGGCATGGCGGAACGGGCTCGGCCGCTGCCGGCTGACCCAGGTGACCGCATTGACCAGCAGCGGCGGCAAACCGCCATTATATTCGGGCGTGGCGATGAAGATGATGTCGTGGCTGCGCCACAGTGCGGCCAGCGCCACTGCCCCTTCGGGCACCGCCTCGGCCTCCAGATCCTCATTGAAAATGGGCAGGTTGAAATCGCCCAGATCGATGGCATTGACCGTCACGCCCGCGGCTTCGAGCCTGCGGCCCATATGGGCCTGCAATTTCAGATTATGCGAGCCTTGGCGGATCGATCCGGACAGGGTCAGGGCAGTGGTCATGTCATCTCCAACGCAATGATTGTCGAAAGTGACGTGGCTGGTCCGTCGTGGCAAGAGCGTTGCCCCGGATCGGGCAATGTCCTAGCCATATCAACCCATCAGGGAGTATTGCCCATGTCTGCAATGATCTTCGTCAACCTGCCGGTCACCGATCTGGACGCCGCCATGGCCTATTACAAGGCCATTGGCTTTGATCACAATCCGCAATTCACCGATGAGACAGCGGCCTGCATCGTCATCAGCGACACCATTTTTGTCATGCTGCTCACCCACGCCAAGTTCAAGCAGTTCTCGCCCCTGCCCATCCCCGATCCCAAGGCCCAGACCCAGGCGCTATACGCCCTGTCGCGCGACGACCATGCCGCCGTCGATGCCATTGCCGAGGCCTGCCTGAAGGCTGGTGGCACCGAAGCGCGACCAGCTCAGGACATGGGGTTCATGTATTCCCGTGCCATCGCCGATGTGGACGGTCATGTCTGGGAGTATTTCTGGATGGATATGGGGCAGATGCCCCAAGGCTAAGGATTGGAAGGTCCGCTTGAGCCCGTTGACGCATGCCGGCCTAAAGGAAAAGGCCGGGATGCACGAAAGCCTCACGCGCTTCAAGCACAGCTCTCATGGCCTCAACGGGGGAATCGCTCCACCGGAGCGATTTCGGTTCCGCCTCAAGCCTCAAACATCTTCTTGAGCTTGTCGAAGAACCCGCCCGAGGTGGGGTTGGTCTCTTCGGTCTCGAGCTTGGCAAACTCTTCGAGCAGTTCGCGCTGCTTGCGGCTGAGCGCCTGCGGCGTCTCGATATCGAGCTGCACATACAAGTCGCCGACATCCTTGCTGCGCAGCACCGGCATGCCCTTGCCCTTGAGCCGCACGCGCTGCCCCGGCTGGGTGCCGGCGGCGACCTTCACCTTGGCGCGGGCGCCATCGAGCGTGGGGACTTCGAACTCGCCGCCCAGCGCCGCAGTGGTCATGGCAATCGGCACCCGGGCAAACAGGTCGGCCCCATCGCGCTGGAACAGGCCATGGGGACGCAGCGAGATGAAGATATAGAGATCGCCCGGCGGGCCACCGCGCAATCCTGCCTCGCCCTCATTGGCCAGCCGGATGCGCGTGCCGTCCTCAATGCCCTTGGGAATATCGACGCTGAGCGTGCGGTTTTCCTGGCGACGGCCCTGGCCACCGCAATCGGTGCAGGGCTGGTCCATCATCTGGCCACGGCCCTGGCAGACCGGGCAGGTCCGCTCGATGGTGAAGAACCCCTGCGCCGCGCGCACCTTGCCATGGCCATTGCACTGGCGGCAGGCATGGGTGCCGGTGCCCGGCTTGGCGCCCGAGCCGTCACAGGTGGTGCAGCCCACCAGGGTGGGCACATCGATTTCGACGGTGCGGCCCTCAAAACTCTCTTCGAGGCTGATTTCCAGATTGTAGCGCAGATCGTTGCCGCGCAGCTTGGCGGCGCCGCCACCGCCGCGCCGGCCGCCGCCGCCCATGAAATCGCCAAAGATGTCGTCGAAGATATCGGACATTGACGAGCTGAATTCGGGGCCGAACCCGGCCGGACCACGCCCGCCGCCATTCTCGAACGCGGCATGGCCAAACCGGTCATAGGCGGCCCGCTTCTGGCCGTCCTTGAGCGTGTCATAAGCCTCGCTGATTTCCTTGAACTTGGCCTCGGCCGCGTCATCGCCCGGATTGCGGTCCGGGTGATGCGTCATGGCGAGCTTGCGATAGGCGCTTTTGAGCGCGGCGTCATCAGCGCCCTTTTCAACGCCGAGCACCTCGTAGAAATCCCGTTTAGACAAGAAGCACGTCTCCAATGCATTGCCGGTCGCGACAGGCGCGCCCGACCAAACCTAGCCCCTAGATGGCAATCGACCCCACCACCCGCAAGGGGGCTGGGGTCGCAACGCTGCTTTGCGGCGGTGAGAACGTCACTTTCCGGCACAAAACAGCGTTCAATCGCGCTGGGGGCGACCCATTGCCCGCTCCTGTAGCAAGAGCGGGCGCGGTCTTCAACACGGGTGATTCGGTTTGCCTAACGGCCCGGCGCCGCCGCAAAGGCCTGGGTAAGCGCCCCGGCGATATCGGCCTGGGCAAACAGGGCCTTGGTGACAATCAGCCCGAGGCCGAAAAATCCCTGGGTAACCCCGTCATAGCTCCAGCAATTGACCGGCACCCCGGCCTGGTGCAGCGCTGCTGCCAGCGCCTCGCCTTCCGAGCGCAGCGGGTCGATCCCGGCCAGCACGATGCTGGCGGGCGCCAGGCCGGCCAGATCGGTGCGGCGCGCCAGTTGCAGCCGGGGCTCGTCCTCGGGCACCCCATCGGCCAGCAGGTGCCGCAGCCGCCAGCGCATGGCCGCAAGACCAATCGGACGGGCCCGCAACGCCTCGCCATAGGAAGGACGGCTCAGATCGGTATCGGCCATCGGGTGGATCAGGGCCTGATGCACCGGTTGATGGCCGCCCTGGTCACGCGCCAGCACGGCCACATAAGCGGCCAGATTGGCGCCGGCATCCTCGCCCGCTACCGCCACCTGGCGCGGATCGCCGCCCAGCCGGTGGGCCTGGCGGCTCAGCCAGTTCCAGGCGGCCCAGGCATCGTCATGGGCGGCGGGAAAGCCGTGTTCGGGCGTCAGCCGATAGCCAACGGACAGCACAATGGCGCCGGTCCGTCGCGCCAGGGCCCGCGCGGACCAATCATGGCTGTCCAGGTCGCCGGTGACGAAACCGCCGCCGTGAAAAAACAGTATCAGCGGATTGAGCCGCTCGCGCAGGCCGCTCGGGCGATAGAGGCGCGCGGGCACCTCGCCATCGCCGCCGCTGACCATCACATCTTCGGCTGCCACCGCGTCGTCTTCCGGCACCGTGCCGGCCCGTGCCATCAGGGCCGCAACAGCGTCGTTCATCCCCGCTTGCTGACGGGCCTCGGCAGGCGTCAATTGCTCGAGCGGGCGCTCGTCCAACTGGGCCAGCATATCGAGCACCGCCTTCATGTCGGTATCCAGCCCGGCCATCGGGTCGCCGCCGATCAGCTCGGCCAACCGGCCAATGGACTCGTTGGCATCGTCGGGGGCGCTGGAAGTGGTCATGGGCAGACGCCTTGAAGGTTTGGACGGCCTCCTGTGACAGAGGAACCGGCCCGCATTTGGGCTCAATCATGGATAAAGTGCGGCAGCCCCGTGACCGCCACAGCCGCAAGCCGCCCGTTGCGCCGCAGCGACCGGGCTGATTCACGTGAAACCTCGAGGGGAAAGCCAGTGCTGCGCGGCCTTGTGGAGGGGCAGCGCTACGATTGCAGCCTCCGCTGACGGGCGGCGCACAATACATAAAGTGGCAGCGAGGAGGGGGAAACCGTCTCGCTGCCCGTCAGGATCAGGTGGGGGTGGGGAGCGCCTGGCGCATCAACCGACGACGTCGGCGGTGGCAACGCCCTTGTCCATCAGCTTCTTGCGGGCGGCATTGACCGCATCGACGCTGAAGCTGTCTTCATGGCGCATCACAATGGCTTCGCCGGTCAGATCGGCGCGGCCATTGGCCACCAGCTTGTCAAAGCCGTCGCTGAGGCCTTCTTCCATCATCTGGTCGCTCAGCACTTTTTCGGCGCCAACGCGCTTGTGCTTGGCGCGCACCTTGACCAGGCGCGTCACCCGGCCATTGTCGGCGCTGCGGAATTCTTCGGCCGCCGCCAGATTGGTCCAGAATTCGCGTTCGACAGCGCTTTCCTTGTGGGCGTCACCCACCAGCTCGGCGATGCGGATTTTGCACTGGAACGCCAGGTCGTCATAGCCAAGGCGGACGGCGTTGGCCATCAGCTTGCGTAGTTTTTCGGGGTCGGTGAAGGTCTGGGGGTCTGGAATGTTCATGGATTATCTTACCGGGTTCCTCCGGAAACAGAAAGGGGCCCGGCAGCTGCCGGACCCCTTTATCTGCGCTCTAGGTGCGCTTAAGCGGACTTCTTGTCGTCATCGTCGCTGACTTCTTCGAAATCAGCGTCAACCACGTCGTCATCGGCGTCGTCGTCCGAGCCGGAAGCCTGGGCTTCGGCTTCCGCCTGGCTGGCCTTGTACATGGCCTCGCCCAGCTTCATGGACGCCTGGCTCAGGGCCTCGGTCTTCTGCTTGATCAGCTCGGCATCATCACCCTCGATGATGGCCTTGAGTTCACTGATCGCAGTTTCGATCGCGGTCTTGTCGTCTTCCGAGACCTTGTCGGCATATTCGGCCAGCGACTTTTCGGTCGAGTGGATCAGGCTCTCGCCCTGGTTCTTGGCTTCCACCGCCTCGCGCTTACGCTTGTCGGCGTCAGCGTTCAGCTCGGCTTCCTTGACCATGGCTTCGATGTCGGCATCGCTGAGGCCACCCGAGGCCTGGATGCGGATCTGCTGCTCCTTGCCGGTGCCCTTGTCCTTGGCCGAAACCTGCACGATGCCGTTGGCATCGATGTCGAAGGTCACTTCAACCTGGGGCACGCCGCGCGGTGCGGGGGGAATGCCGGCCAGATCGAAATTGCCCAACAGCTTGTTGTTGGCGGCCATTTCGCGTTCGCCCTGGAATACCCGGATCGTCACGGCGCTCTGGTTGTCCTCGGCGGTCGAGAAGGTCTGGCTCTTCTTGGTCGGAATGGTCGTGTTGCGATCGATCAGGCGGGTGAACACGCCGCCCAGGGTTTCAATACCCAGGCTGAGCGGGGTCACGTCGAGCAGCAGCACGTCCTTGACGTCGCCCTGCAGCACGCCGGCCTGAATGGCTGCGCCCAGCGCCACCACTTCGTCCGGATTAACGCCCTTGTGGGGCTCCTTGCCGAACAGCTGCTTGACGATTTCCTGCACCTTGGGCATGCGGCTCATGCCGCCCACCAGCACGACTTCGTCGATCTGGGCTGCGGTGACGCCGGCATCCTTGAGCGCCAGTTTGCAGGGCTCCATGGTGCGCTGGATCAGATCGTCCACCAGGCTTTCCAGCTTGGAACGGCTCAGCTTGATCGTCAGATGCTTGGGACCCGAGGCATCGGCGGTGATGAAGGGCAGGTTGATTTCGGTCTGGGTCGAGCTCGACAGTTCGATCTTGGCCTTTTCGGCAGCTTCCTTGAGGCGCTGCAGGGCCAGCTTGTCGGAGCGCAGGTCAATGCCCTGCTCCTTCTTGAACTCGTCGGCCAGATAGTCGACCAGCCGCATGTCGAAGTCTTCACCACCCAGGAAGGTGTCGCCATTGGTGGACTTCACCTCGAACACGCCGTCGCCGATTTCCAGGATCGACACGTCGAAGGTACCGCCGCCAAGGTCATAGACCGCGATGGTGCCGGTGTTCTTCTTGTCGAGGCCATAGGCCAGCGCGGCTGCGGTGGGCTCGTTGATGATGCGCAGCACTTCAAGGCCGGCAATCTTGCCGGCATCCTTGGTGGCCTGACGCTGGCTGTCGTTGAAATAGGCCGGCACGGTGATCACGGCCTGGGTGACGGTCTCGCCGAGATAGCTCTCAGCGGTTTCCTTCATCTTCTGCAGGATCATGGCCGAGACCTGGCTGGGCGAATACTTTTCGCCCGATGCTTCAACCCAGGCGTCGCCATTGTCGGCGGCCACGATCTTGAAGGGGACCAGGTTCTTGTCCTTGGCCACGACCTTGTCGTCGTAGCGACGACCGATCAGGCGCTTGACGGCAAACAGGGTGCCCTCGGGATTGGTCACGGCCTGGCGCTTGGCCGGCTGGCCGACCAGACGCTCGCCATCCTTGGAGAAGGCGACCATGGAAGGCGTGGTGCGTGCACCCTCTGCGTTTTCGATGACCTTCGGATTGGCCCCATCCATCACTGCAACGCAGCTATTGGTGGTGCCCAGATCGATACCGATGACTTTAGCCATTACTCTAGCCTCTCTTTCAGCAAACCCATGCTGGAGCCCCTCTCGCGAGGCAGTTCCGTGACCCCGCAGGACCGGGTTCCTTGCAATTGAAAATGCGCCCGTCGCTGGGCTTGAGGGGTATATAGGGGGGTCCCTGTACGGCTTCAAGCGTTCATCGGGCACATTCGCCCCCGCTTGACGCCATTGCCGGGCGCCGGCGCCCCGATCGGGCAGCGTGCGGACGGCAAGGGGACGGGCGCCAGGCCCGCCCCCAGCCAGCAATCAGTCGCTCAGCGTATAGCTGTCGAGCGTGCAGATATCGACATTGGTCACTTCAAGCACCGCGCCCTCGCCGGTTTCGAAGCGGAAATCATATTCGCACTGGTCCGAACCATCACCAATCGTCACCGTGCCCTGCATGCCGGGCTCCAGCGTGCCGTCTTCGCCCAGCAGATCCTCGCCCCATTCGTCGGAATTGCTCGGATTGGTATAAAAATAATGCAGCGCCTGGCTGCTCTCGTTGATCAGCGTGAATTCAACGGTTTCGGCAGCGGCAGGCAGGGCGCTGGCCAGCAGGGCCAGTGCGGCGAGACCGCCGGTAACATAGGTGTTCATGATCGATTTTCCCACGGGCCGCATTCGCATTGGCGAACCGGCAGGCCACTATCTGCAGCCGCCAAAAATAATCAAGCACCTCCCCCCATCAGCAGTGCTTTTCTTTGCGCTGCCGACCCCATAGAACCAGACCCATGTTCGCCCCCGGTTCTGTTCTGCTGCACGATACGCTCGCCCCCCAGGGTGAGAATCTGTTGTTCACCGCCCCCCAGGCGGTGCTGCAGGCCCATGACGCCGCCGGGGTTCGCGCCGCGCTGGCCCAGCTCGAGGCCGCCCGGTCGCAGGGCCTGTGGGCCGCCGGCTATCTGGCCTATGAGGCGGGCCTCGCCTTTGAGGAGCGCCTGGTGCACCGCCTGCCGCCCGCCAGCGACACCCCCCTGCTCTGGCTTGGCCTCTACGCCCCCCCGCAAAAGCTGAGCGCCGCCGAAACCAGCCAATTGCTGGCCCAGGCCGCCGGCAGCGCCACCGGCCGGGCCCGCGATATCGTCCCCAGCCTGACCCCGGCGCAATACGCCACCGCCTTTGATCGCGTCAAAGCCCTGATAGCGGCCGGCGACACCTATCAGGTCAACCTCACCTTCCAGGCCGACTTCCGTCTTGAGGGCGATCCGGTGGCGCTCTATGTCGACCTCGTGCGCCAGCAGCCAGTGGCCTATGGCGCCCTGCTCAATACCGGCGCGCACTGGATCCTGTCACGCTCGCCCGAGCTGTTCGTCGCCAGCCGCGGCACTACGCTGTCGGCCCGCCCGATGAAGGGCACGCTCAAGCGCGGCAGGACCATTGCCGAAGACGCCATTGGCCGCGCCGCCCTCGCCAGTGATGAGAAGAACCGCGCCGAAAACCTGATGATCACCGATCTGCTGCGCAATGATCTGGGCCGCATTGCCGAGATCGGCTCGGTCAAGGTCACCGACCTGTTCACGGTGGAGACCTATCGCACCCTCCACACCATGACCTCGGGCATCACCGCCACCCGCCGGCCTGGTGTCTCCACCACCGCGCTGCTGGAAAACCTGTTCCCCTGCGGCTCGATCACCGGCGCCCCCAAATTGCGGGCCATGGAAATCATCGATGAACTCGAAACCAGGCCGCGCGGCGTCTATACCGGCTCGATCGGCTATTTCGCGCCCAATGGCGACCTCACCCTCAATGTCGCCATCCGCACCGCCGTCATCGATCGCTATGGCCGCGGCAGTATTGGCATTGGCGGCGGCGTCGTCGCCGACAGCACCGCCGGGGACGAATATCGCGAGGCCCTGCTGAAAATGGCATTTTTTACCGACCCGGCCGATCCGGTCACCCTGATCGAAACCCTGCTCTGGACCCCCGGCGACGGCTACAGCCTGTTGCAGCGTCATCTCGAGCGGCTGGCTGCCTCTGCCGCCTATTTCGCCCTGCCCTGCGATCTGGCCGCCATCACCGCCCTGCTCAAGGGGCAGGCTTTCACCGCGCCCATGCGGGTGCGGCTGACGCTGAGCGCCGACGGCCCGCAGCTCACCGCCACGCCGCTGCCGCCCAATCCGGAACGCTTCCGCTTCATGATCGCCGAGGAACGGCTCGATTCGCAGAGCCTGTGGCTGGCGCACAAGACCACCAACCGGGCGTTTTATGACACGCCGCGCCAGCGTGCCCATGGCGTTGACGAGGTGGTGTTTCTCAATGAACGCGGCGAGCTCACCGAGGGCTCGATCACCAATCTGTTTGTCGAACGCGCTGGGCTGTTGCTCACGCCGCCTTTGGCCTCGGGCCTGCTCCCCGGCACGCTGCGCGCCGAGCTGCTCGCCACGGGCCGGGCCGTGGAGCAGGTTTTGACCCTTGCCGACCTGACCAATGCCGAGGCAGTCTGGCTCGGCAATTCGGTGCGCGGCCTGCTGCCGGCGCAATGGGTGCAGCCGTCTGTTCAAGTGGAGTAATGCCGGATGACGCTTCAGATTTCACCGCGCGACGTGCTGGTCGTGGTCGATGTGCAGCATGACTTTTTGCCCGGCGGCAGTCTCGGCGTCGCCGCTGGCGACGAGATCGTGCCGCTGATCAACGCCCTGGCGAAAAAGTTCAGCCATGTGGTGTTCACCCAGGACTGGCACCCGGCCGATCATATCTCGTTCGCCAGCCAGCACCCCGGCAAGGCGCCGTTCGAGACCATCGCGCTCGACTATGGCACCCAGGTGCTGTGGCCCGATCACTGCGTCTGGAACAGCCACGGCGCCGAACTCGCCGCCGATCTGGACATTCCCCATGCCCAGCTGATCATCCGCAAGGGCTATAACCGCGCCATCGACAGCTATTCCGGCTTCCAGGAGGCCGACCGCGAAACCCTTACCGGGCTGGCTGGCTATTTCAGCGAACGCGATGTCGACCGGCTCTATATCGTGGGCCTGGCCACCGATTACTGCGTCGGCTGGACCGCCATTGACGGCGCCGCCGCCGGCTTTGACGTCACCGTCATCGAGGACGCCACCCGCGCCATCGACAATGACGGCAGTCTCGCCAAAGCCTGGGCGGATATGGCCGAAGCCGGGGTCGAGCGGGTGATGAGCCGGGAGATTTTGGGGTAGCGGCCAAGCTTTCAGTCAACACCCTCCCCACCCGGGTCGCGCCCTGGCGCGCCCGAGTGCAGGCTCTTGCGGGAAGGGATCAAGGGAGGGGGTCGATTGGCCCCGACATCCGGGCCAGCCACACCCCCTCCCGACCTCCCCCGTCAAGGGGGAGGTGCCCATCGGGTTTGCGGCACCCACAAACGAAAAATCCCCGCGCAAGCGGGGATTCACGTGAAACGCCGGGATCGGTTCTAGGCGCTCTTGTCGACGGCTTCGCTGGCTGGGGCGTGGCTGGGGCCGCCCTTGGCGACGCCGACCATGGCGGGGCGCAGCACGCGGTCGCCAATGAGGAAGCCGGGCTGCACCACCTGCACCACAGTGCCTTCGGGCTGGCTGGGATCGGGCACTTCAAACATCGCCTGATGCACATGCGGATCAAATTTCTCGCCCTGCGCCTCGATCGGCTTGACGCCGTGCTTGGCCAGCAGGCGCTGCATTTCGCGTTCGGCCAGCTCAATGCCTTCAATCAGGCTCTTGGTGGTGGCGTCGCCGGTTTCGCGGGTTTCTGCGGGCAGCGTGATCAGCGCGCGGCTCAGTGCATCGGTGGCGCTGAGCATGTCGCGGGCAAAGCCGGCAATGGCGTAACTGCGGGTATCATTGATTTCGCGCTCGGTGCGCTTGCGCAGGTTTTCCATCTCGGCAACCGTGCGCAGCACACGATCCTTGAGTTCGGCGTTTTCCGTGCGCAGGGCAGCGGTTGGATCGATGCTCTCGATGCCCTCATTGGTCTCTTCGACCGGGATTTCGACTTCAGGCATTTCGCCTGAGGCGGCGTTCTCGTCGCTCATCATTGCTGTCTTCCGCAAATACCAAAGAATTTGCCCCGCATATCGGCCAATATCGGGGTGATTTCAAGTGCGCCCGGCTTTCTCGCCGCTCCCGTGGCCGGGCAGGGCAAGCCAAAGCGCCTGTCGCCAGACCATTTCGCCGTTTCGCTGAAACGGCGAAATCGCTCCAGCGCTCTGACCGGTCGCGCTTTCGCGCCGCAGAAGTGGCGCCCCTTCTGACAAAACCGCTCAGCGCTTGCGCGCCATCATCGCCGTGATCACATGGGCGGTATAATCGACCACCGGCACGATGCGGGCATAGTTCAGTCGCGTCGGCCCGATCACCCCCAGCACGCCCACCACCTTGTCATTGGCGTCCTTGTAGGGGCTCAGAATCACCGACGAGCCCGACAGCGAGAACAGCTTGTTCTCCGAGCCGATAAAGATGCGCACGCCCTGCGCCTTGTCGGCATCGCCGAGCAGGTCGAGCAGGCCGTCCTTGCTTTCCAGCTCGTCGAACAATTGCCGCATGCGCAGCAATTCGTCGCTGGCCATGGTGTCATTGATCAGATTGGCCCGACCGCGCACGATCACCGTCGGCGTGCTGCTCGGCGCGTTCTGGCTCAGCGTGGCAATGCCGGCGTCGACCAGCTTTTGCGTCAGCTCGTCCAGTTCGGCCCGCTGCTCGGCGCGCTGCGCCGCCAGCACCTTGCGCGCCTCGGCCAGGGTGCGGCCCACCACATGATGGGCAATGAAGTTGCTGGCCTGGGTCAGCGCGCTCGCCGTCAGGCCGGCCGGAATGTCCATGATGCGGTTTTCCACCTGGCCATCCTCGCCCACCAGAATGGCCATGGCGCGGGTGGCATCAAGCCGCACGAATTCGAGATGGCGCAGCACCATGTCGGCCTTGGCGGTAATCACCACCCCGGCGCCCTGGCTGAGCCCGCTGAGCAATTGGCTGGCTTCGGTCAGCACATCCTCGACCTGGCCCTGCTGCTGGCCCTGGATCGACTGGGCGATCTGGCTGCGCTCGACCTCGTTGATCGACCCCACCTCAAGCATGGCATCGACGAAAAAGCGCAGCCCCTCCTGGGTCGGGGCCCGCCCTGCCGAGGTGTGCGGCGCCGCGATCAGCCCGAGATCTTCGAGGTCCGCCATGACATTGCGCACCGAGGCCGGCGACAGCCCGCCCTGCAACATACGGCTGAGATCGCGCGAGCCCACCGGTGCGCCGGTGTCCAGATACCGCTCCACAATGCGGCGGAAAATGTCCTGGCTGCGGGCATTGAGCACACTCAAAAAGTCTTCTGGAAGTTTGCTCATGGCAGTTTGATAAAATCGTCCGCTTTAACTGTGTCCCACCATTTAGGCGCATTGCAGCCTCCCGCCAAGCTCCCGTGGCTTGTGAGGCGGCGTCAGGAAGGTTAAGAGGCGGTTAACTGCAATCTCCAAGTGGATAACGGATGCGCCCTTCAGGACGTCAAGCCAACCAGATGCGCGCCGTGGCGATCGAACGCAACGTCGCCATGAAGGCGGAAGGCTCCTGCCTCGTCTCGTTCGGCCATACCAAGGTGCTGGTCACCGCATCGGTGGAAACCACTGTCCCCGGCTGGATGCGCGGCAAGGGCCAGGGCTGGGTCACCGCCGAATATGGCATGCTGCCGCGCGCCACCGGCAGCCGCAATCGCCGCGAGGCGACAGCCGGCAAGCAGACCGGCCGCACCCAGGAAATCCAGCGCCTGATCGGCCGTTCGCTTCGGGCGGTGGTCGATCTGCAGCTGCTGGGCGAAAACCAGATCACCATCGACTGCGACGTGCTCGAAGCCGATGGCGGCACCCGCACCGCCGCGATCACCGGCGCCTATGTGGCGCTGGCCGATGCCATCAAGTGGATGGATGAGCGCAAGCTCACCAGGGGCAAGGCGCTGCGCGATTCGGTGGCTGCCGTCTCCTGCGGCATCTATCGCGGCGCCCCGGTGCTCGATCTCGACTATCTCGAAGATGTCGAAGCCCATACCGACGCCAATTTCGTCATGACCGGCAGCGGCGCCTTCGTGGAAATCCAGGGCACCGCCGAACAGACCCCGTTCAGCCGCGCCGAACTCGATGCGCTGATGACCCTGGCCGAACAGGGCATTGGCGAGCTTTCCCTTCTCCAGCAATCGGTACTCGCAGTATGATCGCCTGGCTCAAAAACCTGATTTCCAGCAAATCCACGCCGACCCCGTCCAATGGGACGCGTCAGGCCTCCCCGGAGAACTGCGCGCTGTGGCACGATGTGGCCCGGGCGCTCGACGCCAAGCCCAAAGGCTCCAGCAAATGAGCCTGCCCCGCCTGCGCGCTGGCGACCGGCTGGTGCTGGCCACCCACAATGCCGGCAAGCTCAAGGAGTTCCGCGAGCTGTTTGAGCCCTTTGGACTCGAGATCGTCTCGGCAGGGGAACTGGGCCTGCCCGAGCCCGAAGAAACCGGCACCACTTTTGCGCAAAATGCCCGCCTCAAGGCCCATGCTGCGGCCCAGGCCACCGGCAATCTGGCGCTCAGTGATGATTCGGGGCTGTGCGTCGACGCGCTCAATGGCGATCCGGGCGTTTACACCGCCGACTGGGCCGGGGTGCCGCGTGATTTCGGCCACGCCATGAAGCGGGTGGAAGACGCGCTGCAGGCGGCCAATGCCACCTCGCCCAGCCTTCGAGGTGCCTCGTTCAATGCCACCATGTGCCTGGCCCATCCCGATGGGCGCGACGTGCTCTATGTCGGCAAGGTCGAGGGCACGCTGGTCTGGCCGCCGCGCGGCACGCTCGGGCATGGCTATGATCCGGTGTTCATGCCCAAGGGCTACGACATCACCTTTGGCCAGATGCCGGCCGAAATGAAGCACTCCTGGGCACCCGGCCAGCCTGGTCTGAGCCACCGCGCCCGGTCCTTTGCCCAGTTCTACGAGGCCCAGATTGAAAAATAACCCCAATGATCTGTTTGGGGTCTATGTGCACTGGCCGTTCTGCGCCAGCAAATGCCCGTATTGCGATTTCAATAGCCACGTCCATCGCGGGGCCTTTGATGAGGACAGCTATGTGGCGGCCTATGAGCGCGAAATCGCCCATGCCGCGCAATTGGCGCCGGGCCGGGTGGTGCAGTCGATCTTTTTTGGTGGTGGCACCCCCTCGCTGATGTCGCCCGGCTCCACCGCCCGCATCATTGACGCCATTGCCCGGCACTGGACCGTCGAGCCGCAGGCCGAAATCACGCTGGAGGCCAATCCGACCAGTGTCGAGGTCGACCGCTTTCGCGGCTTCCGCAGCGCCGGCGTCAATCGCGTCTCGCTCGGCGTGCAGTCGCTGCGCCCCGGCCCGCTGGCCGAACTCGGCCGCCGCCACAGCGTTGAGGAGGCCGTCGCCGCCGTGCGCATCGCCCAATCAGTATTCGAGCGCTCCAGCTTTGATCTGATCTATGCAAGGCCGCGCCAGACCCTGGACGACTGGGAAGACGAGCTCAAGGAAGCGCTGTGGATGGCGCAGGGCCATATCAGCCTCTACCAGCTCACCATCGAGCAGGGCACGCGCTATTTCGACCTGCAGGCCGCCGGCAAGCTGAAGATTCCCGGCGAGGATCTGGCCGCCGATTTCTATGAAATGACCCAGGAACTCACCGCCGCAGCCGGCCTGCCCGCCTATGAGATTTCCAACCATGCCCGCCCCGGCCAGGAGAGCGAACACAATCTGCTGTATTGGCGCTATGGCGAATATGCCGGCATTGGGCCGGGCGCCCATGGCCGGTTGATGATCAACAATCAGCGCCACGCCACCGCCGACGAGAAAATGCCGTTCGACTGGCAGAAAAACGTGCTGGCCAAGGGCCATGGCATGGTGGTGGACGACGTCTTGACCTGGGAAGAGCAGGGCGACGAGTTCCTCGTCATGGGCCTGCGCCTCAAGGAGGGCATTTCCCCGGCCCGCTTTACCGCGCTCTCGGGCCGCCAGATCAACCCGGCCCAGATCGCCGCGCTCAAGGGTTATGGCTTTGTCGAAACCCTGCCCAATGGCAATCTGCGCGTCACTGACCGCGGCTGGCCGGTGCTCGACGCGGTGGTCGCCGATCTGGCCGCCTAGGCCAGCGCCGCGATATAGCGCTCCGCCGAGCGGGCGACGGCGGTTTTGGCATCGCTGCTGATGACCTTGTCCCACCAGCCGCCATAGAGGCGGTCAAAGCTGAGGTCCGCCACGCGGTCGGCTATGTCCCGCACCGTGCGGGCCGGCAGCGGGATCATGTTGGGATAAGAGCGCATGAAGCTTACCCATCCTGCGGCTGGGGTGACCTGAATGGTGTCGCCGACCAGCAGGGCTCCCTTGCCATCAGCGCCGACAGCCCATTCCAGCACGCTGCTGCCCGCAAAAGGCCCGCCCAGGCGATGCACAGTAACGCCGGGCAGGATATCCAGCCGGTCGCCGCTCCAGGGCTCGATCAGCGGGCTGGGTCGCATCACATGGGCCAGATCGGCCTCGGGCAGCCGGATCGGCACGCCGCCCAGCGCTTCGCTCCATTCCACCATGCCGGTGTAGAAATGCGGGTGCGAAAAGCACATCGCCTTGAGCCCGCCAAGAGCCTTGATGCGGTCCCTGGTTGCCGCGTCCAGCATGGGCACGCAATCCCACAGCACATTGCCCTCTGGCGTCTGCACCAGCAGCGCGCGTTGGCCGATGGCGATGGTGGGCACCACACCAATGCCGCTCAAACCCGGTTCGATCTCCCGCCAGTCATTGGCATGGCTGGCGGTGATGGCATCGCGATCAAGCCAGAGCTGTCCGGCGGCGCCGACATATTGCCGCTCATCTTCGCAAATGGCGCAATGGGCCGGTGGCGTCTGGCTCGGTGTATGCTGGGCGCCGCAGGTCTTGCAGATCCATACCGTCATTGAAATTTCCTGCCAAAGATCAGTGTTGCTCAGAGTTTTGGGCCTTCCAGCCGCACCGCGCCGCCGGGGCTGACCTGCAGCATGGCCAGCGCATATTGGCTGCGCCCGCTGTTGAGGAAGCGGAACACCCCGTCGCGGCCGTTAAAGCCGGTGGGATTGGTCATCAGCGCCGGATTATAGGGCGGATTGGCCAGCGACAGCGTGTTCACATTGGCCAGGATGGTGGCGGTATAGGCTATGGTGGACAGCGCATGCGGCTGGCTGTTGAAGCGGGCCTGATACTCGGGCCGGATCGCGGCCATGCCGGCCGGATCAACCGCCGGATAGATGGCTCCTGCCAAAGCTGGAGTGGCGAGGATTGTGGTATCGCCCTCCCAGTCGGCCGAGCCGACGATCTGCACCGCGCTCGGGCTGATCCCGGCCTGGGCCAGGGCAGCGGCGAATGCGGGCGCGCTGGCCCGGTCGGGCAGGAACAGCGTATCGATCAGGCCCTTCTCGATCAGCGGCTGGGCCTGGGCGATGATCTGGGGGGCCTCACCCGTACTGCCGAAACTATAGACCGCCTGCGGCGCCAGCCCGGCCTGGCTGGCCTGCTGGCGGAACGCCGTCTGCTGGGCCTGGCCATAGGCCGAAGCGGGGAACACCCCGGCAACGCCCCGCCGTCCCTTGGCCTTCACATAGTTCAGCGCCCGCTGCATTTCCATTTCCGGCAGCACACTGAGCAGGTACACCCCCGGCCCCGCCGCGCCCGGATTGTTGGAAAAGCCGATCAGTGGCACCCCCGATGCGCGTGCCACGGCACCGGCCGCCGTCACCGAATCGCCGCGCAACGGCCCCAGGATCAGCCTGGCACCTCCAGCGAGCGCAGTCTGGGTGGCGCTGGTGGCCCCGGCCACCGTGCCGCCGGTATCGTGCAGGGTGATGGTGGTGTTCTCGGCAATATTGGGATTGGCTTCAATGAACGCCATGGCCAGCCGGCTGCCATTGGCCATGGCCTGGCCCACATTGGCCAGACCCGGATCCCCGCTCAGCGGCAGCAGCAGCGCCACCTGCACCGGCCCGCGCCCGAAGCGCTGGCTGGCATTGGCCGGACCCAGCGGCGTCATCGTCTGGTTGGGGTTGGTCTGGTTCGCGCCCCCAAAACCGAAATCGATGGTGCGCGAAGCGATATGGATGGGCGAGCAGGCGCTCAGTACAAACAGGCCGACGACGGCGAGCGCCTGTGCTATGCCGTGACATGAATTTCGATGTGCAGTCACGCTTGCCCCGAGTTTGCCAGCAGACTGTTAGCATCTAGAACCGCATTGCTTAACCAATTCTCAATCGGGCGGACTGCTGGCGCATGACGGACACCAATTCGGGCTACTTCATCGCCGGCACCACCTTCACCGCGCCGCCGCTGGCGCCCGGTCTTTATGTCGTGGCCACCCCGATCGGCAATCTGCGCGATATCACCATCCGGGCGCTTGAAACCCTGGCCGCTGCCGATGCCGTGCTGTGCGAGGACACGCGCCTGTCGGCCCGGCTGCTCGATCACTATGGCATCAAGACCCGCCGCATTGCCTTCCATGAGCACAATGAGCGCGCCAAGGCCGACGATATCGTCGGCCGCATCGCTGCCGGCGGCCGCTTCGCGCTGATTTCCGACGCCGGCACGCCGCTGCTCTCCGATCCCGGCTTTCCGCTGATCCGTGCCCTGGCCGAGGCCGATTTGCCGGTGTTTGCCATTCCCGGCGCCTCGGCCCTGCTCTCGGGCCTGGTGGTGGCGGGCCTGCCCACCGATGCCTTCACCTTTCATGGCTTTCTGCCGCCCAAGGCCGGGGCCCGCATCAATGCGCTCAAGGCGCTCAGCGATTCACGTGAAACCATGGTGTTTTACGAAAGCCCGCGCCGGCTCGACGATAGCCTGGCCGCCATGGCCGAGGTGCTGGGCGAGCGCCAGGCTGCCGTGGCGCTCGAACTGACCAAGCGCTTCGAGCGCGTGCAGCGCGGCACCTTGGCCGAACTCGCCGCCGTTTTCGCCGAAGGCGAGACCAAGGGCGAGGCGGTCATCATTGTCGCTGGCGCCGCCGCGCCCGCCGCCCCCGCTGCCGCCGACTGGCAGGCGGCGCTGCAGGCGGAAATGACCGACCAGCCCCTGCGCGCTGCCGTCGATGCGGTGGCCGCGCGCTTCGGGCTCAAGCGCAAGGAAGTCTATGATGCCGCGCTCGCCCTCAAAGCCGAAAAGTAAGGCCCGCATCGCCGCCTATCGCGGCGGGCTGCGCGCCGAGGCGCTGGCGGCCTGGTATCTGCGCTGCAAGTTTTACAGCGTCATTGCCCGGCGCGCCAAAACCCCGCTGGGCGAGATCGATCTGATCGTGCAGCGCGCGGGCACCATCGTCTTTGTCGAGGTCAAGGCCCGCGCCTCGGCGGCCCGCGAGGGCGAGACGCTTGAAGCGGTGAACCAGCGCCGGATCAGCCACGCGGCGCAGTACTGGCTGGCCCGCCACAGGGCCAGCGCGGATACCGATCTGCGCTTTGACGTGATTTTCCTTGCACCCTGGCGATGGCCGCGCCATGTCATCAACGCCTTCGACGTTAGCTGAGAGACACCATGATGCTCAAAGTCGCGGTCCAGATGGACCATGTTGCCACCATCAATCCGCTCGGCGATTCCACCTTCGCCCTGATGCTCGAAGCCCAGGCGCGCGGCCACCAGCTGCTGCACTACACCCCCGATACGCTGGCGCTGCGCGACAATGTGGTGACCGCTCTGGCAGCGCCGATTGAAGTGTTCGACAAGCCCAGGGGCGAGCATTTCCAGCTGGGCGAACCCGCCCGCATCGACCTGTCGACCCAGGACGTGATCCATATGCGCCAGGATCCGCCCTTCGACATGAACTATATCACGCTCACCCACATGCTCGAGCGGCTGCACCCCAGGACGCTGGTGGTCAATCCGCCCGCCGCCGTGCGCAATGCCCCCGAAAAGATCCTGGTCACCGATTTCCCCGACCTGATGCCGCCCACCCTGGTGACGCGCGACCGGGAGATGATCCACGCCTTCCGCCGCGAGCATGGCAATATCATCGTCAAGCCGCTCTACGGCAATGGCGGGGCCGGGGTGTTCTTCATCCAGGAGGGCGACCACAATCTGGTCAGCCTGCTCGAATTGTTCGAACAGAATTACCGCGAACCCTTCATGGTGCAGCAATACCTGCCCGACGTGCGCAAGGGCGACAAGCGGATCATCATCATCGATGGCGAGCCCATCGCCGGCCTCAACCGCATTCCCGCCGCTGGCGAGGCGCGGTCCAACATGCATGTCGGCGGCCGCCCGGAGCTGAGCGAACTGACCGCCCGCGAGCGCGAGATCTGTGCCGCCATCGCCCCGGCGCTGCGCGAACGCGACATGATCTTTGTCGGCATTGACGTGATCGGCGACTACCTTACCGAGATCAACGTCACCTCTCCCACCGGCATCCGCGAGATCAAGCGCTTTGGCGGCCCCGACATTGCGGTGCTGATCTGGGACGCCATCGAAAAACGGCGGGCCGCCTGAGCGCGGCGGGGTAGGCAAAACCGGCGCAACCGGCTAGGTCTAGAGCCGCATTCGGGAGCAAGTTCATGCCCACAACGACATTTCTGGCCGCTTTTGCGACCCTGTTTGCCACGGTGGGTGTGGCCGATATTGCCTTCATCTTTGCCGCGCTGACCAAGCACAACACGGCCAGGGAACGCTTTGCCTTTGCCACGCGCGGCGTCATCATCGCTGCCATCATCCTGCTCACCTTCGGCATTCTGGGCAATGCCATCCTCGATGTCTTCGGCATTTCCATTCCGGCCCTGCGCACGGCCGGCGGCCTGCTGCTGTTCTTGATCGCCATCGACATGGTGTTTGCCCGTCATTCGGGCGGCACCGGCACCACCAATGAGGAAGAGGTGGAAGCCCGCTCGCGCGATGATATCGCCGTCTTTCCGCTCGCCATGCCCTTGCTGGCCGGCCCGGGCGCCATCAGTGCGGTGATCCTGCTGACCACCGGCACCCAGAGCGATATCGAATTCTGGGCAGTGCTGGTCGCCATTGTGGTGATCCTGTTTCTGGCCTGGCTGACCCTGCTGGTGGCCATTCCCATCCAGCGCCTGCTCGGCGTCACCGGCCTTGCCGTGGTCTCGCGGGTGGTCGGCATCCTGCTGGCCGCCCTGGCCGTGCAGTTCGTCTTCGACGGCATCAAGCAGAGCGGCCTGCTGGCGGGCTGAGCCGGCCCGGCAACGCTGCTGCACAGCTGAAAAATTTGGTAAAATTGCAGGGTTAAGCAAGTCTTAACGCCGTGCTTGACCGGGCAGGCGGCGCGGCGCACAACCAAAGCCGGTTTTGGCTTTTGAGGATGCATTCCATGCGTGTCGCCGCAGTTCTTGCTCTGTTGATCATGGCCCTGCTGGCGGCCAGCGCCAGTACGGTGACGGTGGCGCGCTCGGAAACCCTGTTGCCCGCGGTCGCCGCCAGCCGCTAGGGCGTTTCCAGCAAAACGGTGACATGCTCAGACTGTGCCGCAGTCAGCAAAAAGGGCGATCGAGCACGCCGACCGCCCGCCAACCTGTCGGCAATGGATTACTTCTTGGCCGAATTGCCGGTGCTGCCTGAGCCAAGCCCGGTGATCTGCTTGGCGGCTTCGACCTTGTCCTTCTTCGGCTTTTTGGCTTCCTTGTTGCTGCGCATCTGACCCTTGGCCATCTCACACTCTCCTTCGTGCAGGCCAGAGGGCCCGCATCAATACCCTGAGACGCTAGCCCCGACGCCGGGCGCTGGCAAGCGCCGCGCCGCCGCCAAACCCGCCGGGATTTGACTTTCCGGCCGGTTCTGCTTTGATATGGCCATGCGCGTACATCCTTCCGACCACCGCCCGCATCACCGGCTCCGCCTCCTCCGAGGCGTTTGACCTGGTTCGGCCACCTGCACTGCAAGGGCCGGGCCAGGATATGTTCCCCCTTATTCACTGATCATTGAACCGCGCCAGCGGTTCCCCCTGTCATCGTCCGTCTGCCCGCTATTGCCGGGCTGCGGCGATGCGTCTGTTCGGAACAATTGCCATGACGTACAAATACGGTCTCACCCTTCCCATTAGCGGCAGCCACAAGCTCAAGCGCTTCACCCTTTGGGCCGGCACCCACCTGCCGGAACTGCAATACCGGCTGCCGCCGCAGACCCCGATCAAGACCGAAACCATGACCATCCGCCTGCGCGACAGCGATGACCGCGCCCGCATCCTGTCGGCACTGCGTGCCAACAAGCTGTGACGACTTGCGTCGCGGTCAGCGCGACGCGCCTTTTCCGCCCGCTTTCCCGTTTGTCTGCTGCCAAGGAGTTTCAACACAATGTCGGACTTGCCCCAGTTCGTCATGACCGACCAGGATTATGCCATCCTGCGCGGCATTGCCGTGGCCCGGCCGTCGGGAGAGCGCGGCTATTTCGACCTGCTGCGCCACAAGCTGTTGCGGGCCCAGGTGGTGGATGCCGCCAGGATTGAGCCCGATGTGGTCACCATGAACAGCCAGGTGCTCTATCGCGTGGGCAAGGGACGCTGGTTCGAGCATCGACTGGTGCTCGGCGCCGCCCGTGAAGTGATCGGCCAGACCGTCTCGCTGCGCTCGCTGCACGGGCTGGCGCTGCTGGGCATGCGTGACGAGCAGGAATTCACCTATGACCCCGAACAGGGGCCGGTGACGGTCAGCGCCGTGCTGTACCAGCCACAAGCCGATGACGAAGGGATCGACTATGGCAGCGCGCGCCGCTGGAGCGCGCGCTGACCCGGCCATAATCGCTGGCGAGGCCGGCAGCCTTGCCTATTTGGCTGCCTGGCAGCGGCCGCTCGGTGCCAGCGTCGCAATCGCCCGGGGATCGCAGCCGGTCTGCAGGAAAGTCAGCCAGTCATTCTGGTCGCCATAATAGGCATTGCGATCCACCTCGCCGCGCACCCCGCGCACCACGCCGGTCTGCGTCCACTGCCAGAAGGTCCAGGTCCGGTTGCCATAGCGTTCATGCGGCTCGGCAGCGGTCGAGCGCAGCCAGAAGGCATTGGGGAAATATTCCCCCTCCAGCACGTCGCGGTGGAAGGTCATGTCGGTATAGATCAGCGGCAGCTTGCCGGTATGGCGTTCCATCACGTCCAGCATCAGCCGGATTTTTTCCAGCGCATCGGCGCGGCTCGGCTTGTTGCGGCAGCTGGAGTGATTGTTCCACTCCAGATCGAGCACCGGCGGCAGCGCATCGGGATCATTGGGCACATTGGCGACGAACCAGGCCGCCTGTTCGGAGGCCAGCGAACACCAGGTCATGAAGTGATAGGCGCCGCGCGGCATGCCGGCCTCGCGTGCCCGCACCCAGTTCTTGCGGAAATCGGGGTCGAGATAGTCCTTGCCCTCGGTCGCCTTCATGAAGACGAAATGGATGCCCGACTGGATCGCGGTGCGGAAATCGACATTTTCCTGGTAGCGCGCCACGTCGATCCCCTGGATCGGCATGCCGCGCGCCCGGTCGACGCCCGAATGCGGCCGGTTATCCCCCTGTATCGGACCGTAAAGACCGCCTCCCGACGAGCAGGCCACAACAATACCGGCCAGCAGGGCCAGCAGGGCACCCTTTGCGATCGCGGAATACGAGGGAAAAGGACGGCGGAACATCATTGCAGCAGCACTCTACGCAGGAACAAGCAGTGGCTTTGATTCAACATGGCGCGGTTAATGGAGGCTTAGGTTAACCAGTGTGGCAACGGGCGTGGTTAACAGGCCGTTTTTTGTTCGCCCTACGTTCTTGTTCAGCGCGGCCGACTTTGCTAGATTTCTGCCGGGCCAGGGGAAACAGCACATGGTCACCCGTGTCGCGACCGTCGCGTTTGAGGGCATCGAGGCCGTACCGGTCGACGTGCAAGTGCAGATCACGCCCGGCTTTCCCAAGATCACCCTGGTCGGCCTGCCCGACAAGGCGGTCAAGGAAAGCAGCGAGCGCGTCCGGGCGGCGCTGGTCGCCTCCGGCATCGGCCTGCCGCCCAAGCGCATCACCGTCAATCTGGCGCCCGCCGACCTGCCCAAGGAAGGGAGCCATTATGACCTGCCCATCGCGCTGGGCATCATGGCGGCGATCGGCGTCATGCCCCAGGATGGGCTCGATGGCTATCTGGCGCTGGGCGAATTGGGGCTCGACGGGCGCCTCGCCCATGTCGGCGGCATCCTGCCCGCCGCCATCGCCGCCCAGTCGCGCGAACTGGGGCTGATCTGCGCCGCCCCCTCCGGTCCTGAAGCCGCCTGGGCCGGCGAAAATCTCGAGATCATTGCCGCCGACAGCCTGCTGGCGCTGGTCAATCATCTGACCGGCCACCAATTGGCCGCCCGCCCGCAGCCGCGCAAATATGTGCCCAGCACCGGTCTGCCCGATCTCTGCGATGTGCGCGGCCAGCAGGTGGCGCGCCGCGCGCTCGAAGTGGCCGCTGCCGGCGGACACAATCTGCTGATGATCGGCCCGCCTGGCGCCGGCAAATCCATGCTGGCGGCGCGCCTGCCCTCCATCCTGCCGCCGCTCAATCCGCGCGAATTGCTCGATGTGTCGATGATCCAGTCCATTGCCGGCGAACTGGTGGGCGGGGCGATTTCCGACCGCCGGCCGTTTCGCGCCCCGCATCACTCCGCCTCGATGGCCGCGCTGGTCGGCGGCGGGCTCAAAGTGCGCCCCGGCGAGGTCAGTCTGGCCCATAATGGCGTGCTGTTTCTCGATGAGCTGCCCGAATTTGCCCCCGGTGTGCTCGATAGCCTGCGCCAGCCGCTCGAGAGCGGCGAAACCGTGATTGCCCGGGCCAATGCCCGTATTTCCTATCCCAGCCGGGTGCAGCTGATCGCCGCGATGAACCCGTGCAAATGCGGCATGGCCGGCACGCCGGGCCACACCTGCCGGCGCGGACCCGCCTGCGCCCATGATTATCAAGGCCGGGTCTCGGGGCCGTTTCTCGATCGCATCGATCTGCGCATCGATGTGCCCGCCGTGACCGCCGCCGATCTGATCGCGCCCAGCCTGGCCGGGGAGAGTTCAGCGGCCGTGGCCGCCCGCGTCGCCCAGGCCCGCGCGCGCCAGCAGCAGCGCTATGCCGACCATGGCGCCCCGGGCATCCACACCAATGCCGCCGCCGGCCCCAGCCTGATCGAGGCGCTGGTCAATCCCGACAAGGAGAGCCAGACCCTGCTGCTGCAGGCCGCCGAACGCTTCAACCTGTCGGCCCGCGCCTATCACCGCGTGCTCAAGGTCGCCCGCACCCTGGCCGATCTGGGCGGCGACGAGCGGGTGGGACGGCCCCATATCGCCGAGGCGCTGAGCTACCGGTTGAATATGGGATTGGCCTGATGGCAGATTTGCTACCTACGGTACTTGCCTCAGCAAGTGCCCGCCGAAACGCCATATTTAGGCCATTTGCGATGAAAAAGGCCCAATATGCGGAAAAAACCGGTCAGCAGTTCATTCACTACACGTCTGCAGCGACAGCGACTTTGATACTGAAGAATACCGAAGTCTGGATGCGTCAATCATCTGCTATGAACGATTTTCGCGAGATTGAGTTCGGCCAGGCCTGCATTAGAAGAGCTTGGTTGGAGCACGGCGAACGGTTTGAGGACGTTTTTGGCAAAATTGACCCGAAGATGTCGGTCAAGCTCTGGGATTGGTTTGTCTCTTGGGAGCAACGAGTTCGGACTGAAACTTATATCGCCTGCGTGTCTGAGCACAGAGCAAGGGAAAATACTCATGGACGACTGTCGATGTGGCGGGCCTATGGTGGAAATAGCGGTGTTGGTCTTGTACTGGATGGTGGACCGCTGCTTCGAGTTTCCGATGCCCTAGGCGCTTACGCCAGCCCTGTCGGCTATCATACGCTGCAGAGCTTTTCGGCCGCCTTCGAAAGATTGATAGAACGGGCGGAGAAGAGCTTTGATTTCCTTGTTGAGCAAGGTGCGGAACAAATCTACGCGGAGCTCTGTCACACTTTGCATTTTGCGATGCTGTGTACCAAACACGAGGGTTTTCGCGATGAAAGGGAGTGGAGGATAGTCCGATCTCCAGCTTTCAATACTCCATTGACACTTTCGGCACGTGTAGAGGTCATTGGAGGCGTTCCCCAGACAATTCTTGCATTGGCACTCAAGGATCAGCCAAATTTGGACCTCGTCGGCATAGAAGTTCCAAAGTTGGTGAAGCGTGTGATAGTTGGGCCATCAAAGCATCCACTACTAGTAGCTGAAGCGCTTGCGACATGCTTGAAGGCAAGTGGAGTACAGTCGCCGGAAAACATCATCGCATTCTCTGACATTCCGCTTCGGAGTTAGCCATGCAATACCGGATTTCGGCCGGCGCGCTGGTGCTGCGCGACAATCGCCTGCTGTTGCTGCGCCATTTCAGCCCGCGCTATGATTTCTGGGCCCCGCCCGGCGGCGGGGTGGAGGGCCATGAAACGCTTGAAGCCGCCGCCGAGCGCGAAACGCTCGAAGAGACCGGCCTGACCGTCAAGGCCCGGCGCCTAGCCTATATCGACGAGGTCTGGAGCGCCACCAGCCGCACCATCAAGCTGTGGTTTGTCGCCGACTGCGCGGCCGGTGTGATCAATCTGGACAGCAACCCGGCGCCCGGCGAATCCATTGTCGAGGCGGTCTGGCTCGGTCGCGGCGATCCCCTACCGGGCCGACTGGTATTTCCCCTGCCCCTGCATGGCCGGTTCTGGGTCGATCTGGCCACCGGCTTTGCCACCCCGATCCGGTTGCCACTGCAGCGCCAGCAGGTCTGAGCAAACCGCCCTTGCGTTACCCTGTGGACAAGTGTTTCACGTGAATCTGCCTCAGCGGTGGCTGGTATAGCCGCCCAGGACGCCGCGCGGCGACAGGACCACCTGCCACAGGCTGATCTGGCGTGCCCGGAACGAGGCGGCAAAGACGC
>NZ_JAUYGL010000196.1 GCF_030689745.1 Devosia sp. | reverse complement strand
TCGCGCGAGGGCGCGTACATTGCTTCGCGGAAGGCTGCCCGCTGCGTATCATCCAGCTGGACGACATCCATGCCACTGTCCTCGATCGTGGCCAGTGCAGTTGCCTGCGCTGCGTCCTTGATCTTTTCCACTTCGGGGCGCACTTCGACGAAGGCCTGGGTGATGACATCCTGGTAGTCGGTCGGCAGCGAATCCCACCAAGCCGGGTTGAACAGCACCACGTCTTCATTGGCACCATGCTCGGAAATCAGCAGATGCTTCTGAACTTCGAAATACTTCATGGCCGCTATGGTATCCAGAGCGTTTTCCTGGCCATCGACGATGCCGGTCTGCAGGGCGGTGTAGAGCTCGCCAAATGGCAGCGAAATCGCAGACGCACCCAAGGCATTGAACTGCTCAATGAGAACTGCCGAATCCATGACGCGGAAGCGTTGGCCCGTGAAGTCCGCCACGTTGGCGATTTCAGCGTCAGATGTAATGGCCTTACGGCCATTGGGCCACAGGGCGACAGCGTGAAAGCCCAGAGGCGCAAAGCTGTCGAGCACGGCCTGCCCAAAGGCGCCGTCGCGCAGTTCTGCGGCCTTCGCCCGATCGGATGGGTAAACAAACGACACATCAAGGATGGAGACTGCCGGGTTGAAGCCGTCCAGGAAAGCAGCGGGGGAGACCGTGCCCTCAATGACGCCCAGCTGGACGCCTTCGTTCATTTCGCGCGCCTGACCAAGCTGTCCGGCGGGGAATATTTCGAAAACGACGTCGCCGTTCGTCCGTTCCTTTACCAAGTCGGCGACCATCAGCAATCCCTTGTGCCTTGGCTGCTGGTCGGATTCGAGGTGACCGATGCGGGCGGTAAACTGTTGCGCGGTAGCGGTAAAAGGGCTGGCCATCACCACGGCGGTGGCCAGTGCCAAAACGAAGGGGGTCAAACGCATTGTGCTCTCCAAAGGATGATCAGAAATGGTATGTCTTTCACCAGTAAGAGGCCGCAGTTCACATGAGTCAAGAAATTAATCTCAAAAATGAGACGCACTCTTGCTTATGCCTATTTGATGAGCGTAGGGCTTATAAAAGCGCCCTAGCAGGCTGTTGAAGAAGTCACGTCGGTTCGCAGACGAAGCCTGAGTTGTCTGCGTTGTGGATGAAGAAGTGGCCAACCAGGCGCCCCGCGGTGCCGATGATGACCCATCCGCGACCGCAGGCTGGATCGTTGTCGTCGTAGCCCTGCCATGAGAACTCGGCGCAGGCTGCGCCGTCGCGGGCGCCGCAGCGAACGTCGAGGAATCCCTTGAGCGCCCCGAAGGCGATTTCACCGCCGGCCGCGCCCTCAAACGTAAGGTGCGCCTGTTCGACGAGATCGAGTGTAATTCGGCGCCATAACGTGACCCCGCCAGTGACTGAAGTTTCAATGCCTTACCGTGCCGATCGGCGCCCAAACCACGCGCCTATTCACAGCCAGACCGGCTCATGGAGGAGGTGATGCCGTGATCGCCATCAGCTGCTGGACCTGCTCGGATGAGCACAAGGGTCTTGGTGGGAACGCCGGCCTCGAGCGCGACCTCGACGGCTTTGAGCACCGCCTGCTCGTCGTGATGCAGCACCAACGCCAGGATCTCGACCATTTCCCGGTCGCCGCCCGGATGCTTGAGCAGGTGGCCCTGCAGGCGCCGGAACGCCTCGGGCAGATCAACGAACGGCGCGCCATTGCGCAGGGCTCCTGGCTTGCGCGGGATCACCGCCAGATAGTGCCGCCAGTCATAGACCGTGCGGCCAGGCTGGTGATGTGATCGCTCGATGACGCGCGCGTGCTCGCACAGGACCTATCCCTCGGCCACGACGGCAATCCGCTCTGGGTAAATCCGCAGGCTGACCGGCCGGTTGGCGAACGAGGCCGGCACGCTGTAGCGATTACGATCGAAGTGAACCAGGCACGTCGGGGAGACGCGCTTGGTCTGTTCAACAAAGCCATCGAAGGGCCGCCCCAATGCCATCAGGCTCCTGACCTCGCCGGCATGCACATCGGCGACGCTGCCCGGAAAGCCGCCATGCACAATCTGGCTCCACTGGGTGATGCACTGCTCTTCCATTCTCCTCAACGAGGACGCCATGCTTTGGTCGGTCTGAACCATCCTATGTTGAATGTCACCGAGATCTGACCCGCTAGGGGCAGAAATTTTCACTGAGAATTGGCCCATGTTTTGATCGTTCCCTGGCTGCTGGTCGGGGGACATTGGAGTGATCGACATGGCGAAATTGAGCGTAATCCGGCGCTGGCATTTCCGTGAGGGGATACCGATCCGGGAGATCGAGCGACGCACGGGACTGGCGCGCAATACCATCCGCAAGTATCTGCGGTCCGACACGGTGGAGCCCAAGTTCAAGGTGTCGGCACGGCCCAGCAAGCTGGATATATTTGCACATGAGCTGTTGGACTGGCTGCGCCTGGAAGCGGGTAAATCGCGTAAGCAGCGGCGCACGGATAGGCAGATGCACCTCGATCGATTGGGCCGTTACTGTGTCATCTGGTCCGCGCTCAGTGGCGAAGCCCAAATAGGCCGAACAACGTACTCGGGTTCGTCCGTAACGGTGGCGTGCTTGGCAGGCCCCTTAGGCACGCGGGTGACAGTTTAGCACGCCGTCAGGAAGCCGGGAATCGATGCCCCTCCTCCAGAAAAAGGCGCCATCAGCCGATTGCGACCTTGATTACAGGAAGCCCTCGCCAGGGTGATTCCGAAACAGATTTGCCCGCCGCACGTAGATCTTGACGCTATTTCTCGTGGCATGACGCGAATGATCCATAATGCGTTCCACGTCTACGCCAAAGTCCGCAGCATCGGTGATGAACCCGGCTCGAAGTGAATGAGCCCCGTACTGAGTAGCGTCGAGATTGGCTTTATCCAGGTAAGTTTTTAGAACGCGAGAGACGGTGTATGGAGTGATGGAGCGCGCCTCGGAATAATCGTGAAATACGGGTCGGAATATCGGACCTCTGGTGATGCCAGCAGCAGCGATCCATTTCTGAAGTGCCTCGACAGGCTTAAGATACCGGCCATTCGGAATGCCGATCGACGTACCCTTTCGCTCAAAATCGGTCTTTGACCGTCTAATACAAACCGTCAACCCACGTTCCGAGAAGGTCAAATCTTCCAGACGAAGGGCGGCCAGCTCTGAGCGTCGAAAGGCTCCTGCAAAGCCCAAAGCGATCATTGCACGGTCCCTCAAACCCCTCAAGGTGGGCGGCATATGCTGAAGGATAAGAGCGAGTTCTTCGGAAACAACCGGGCGCTTCTGACCCACATAGCCGCCTCGAAGTCGCATAGCCCCTCGCAGGACAGCCCGGACTAAGTAAGAATCAATGGGGTTTTCCATATCTGCACGGCGATGGTCGTAGGCAATAGCGGCTGCATGAACCTTTAACGTGCTCCCGCGTCTTCCGGCGGTCACGAGGTCCGACAGATATTCAGCAATTGTCAATGGCTCGGCAGGTAGTGGACTTTTTCTCCTCTCAGCGCACCAGCTTTTAAAGTTCTTGATAACGCCGCCGTACGAGCGGTGGGTATTGTCCGCAAGGCTAGCTTCCACCAATGCCCTTACGCTTACTGGCAATTGATCATGCATAGTCGGGCCATCCTGCTGCCGTTAATCAGCTATTTTTGCGATAGCTGCTAAATCGCCACTGCTGGCAATTGCACTTCATCAAAATCGGCCTGTTCCGGAGCATAACTGTTACTCGAAACACACTGCATTCTGGCTGTTGTGCTGCAGACAACGAACAGCAAAGACGCTTGCGCCGGCTGCCCCCTGTCCACCCTAATTGCCGCTTCAAATTTTGACCCCGTGCCTGTTGCGCGAGCCCGAGCCCCCTATCGATCAGTTTTTCGATCTCGCCTCTGCACCTGACCGTACCGCGGAGCAACTCAGATATTTTGAAAATTTCCGAAATACACAAAAATGATGGATCGGACCTGCGGGTGCACGTTCGATGATGACGTCGAAGCGCACAATTGCTGCTGATGGTGTTTATCGCCCTGCCTCCGGTCAAGTCGGCTGTGAGCCCTGCCACTATGGCGCCTCCGTGAGGTGATCTTTAGCACCGATGCAGCTCGCTAGCCTGGGAGTTTGACGCTGATGACAGCCGCAGAGTGAACCGAAGATGAGCCACTAGCAACCCGCGCTATGTAGGAAAGCATGAAGCGGACCGATCCGACGCCCATCCATGCATCGGCCGATTACTCCGTTCCCCAAAGCCCGGCATTTGGCTAGGCGCAATGGCCTCTACATTCGGAGCGCAAAAAGACGCTATTTTACCACTTGGTTATGTCATCTAAACAATTGAATTATAACATATGTTATTATATAATGGAAGACAGTTTTGCCTCTCTTGGCACGCTGTTTTGTCCCAAAACTGTCCCAAAATGTGACCTCTGCCTTCCCGGCGGCAGCCAAGCCCGACAATTTCGAACGACATCTAATCACGACGCGGTCACAAGCTCCGCGGATGCATGTCGACAGAAGTCCGTCGAGATACATTTGCAGCCGCAGCAAGCAAGGGTCGTGTCCCCGGACGTGGTGTAGCTGAGTAGCGCGGTAGTCATCGGCGCTTTCCGGTAGGGTCTGGTTGCTTACACCAACCTGATACCGGAAGGACGACCGATGACCGACGATATGATGAACCTGCGCGCGCTGGTGGAGAAGACCCCCGACGCCGATATTCTGCGCGAGATGATTAGTTTTGCCGCCGAGCGGCTGATGGAGCTGGAGGTGGGCGCAGCCACCGGCGCCGGCTACGGCTACGGCTACGGCTACGGCGAGAAGAGTGCCGAGCGCCTGGCGCAGCGCAATGGTTATCGCGACCGGGACTGGGAGACCCGGGCCGGCACGGTCGAGCTGCGCATCCCCAAGCCCAGGAAGGACAGTTACTTCCCCGGCTTCCTTGAACCGCGCCGGCTGGCCGAGAAGGCGCTGACGGCGGTGATCCAGGAGGCCTACGTTCAGGGTATTTCAACCCGGTCGGTCGAAGACCTGGTCAAGGCCATGGGCATGAGCGGCATGTCCAAAAGTCAGGTGAGCCGGCTGTGCGAAGACATCGATGGCAAGGTGAAGGCCTTCCTCGATCGCCCCCTCGAAGGCGACTGGCCATATCTGTGGATCGATGCCACTTACCTCAAGGTGCGCCGGGGCGGCCGGATCGTCTCGGTGGCGGCGATTATCGCCGTGGGCGTCAACAGTGACGGCCGGCGCGAGGTTCTGGGCATGCAGATCGGCACGTTCGAAGCCGAGCCGATCTGGACCGAGTTCCTGCGCAAGCTCACACGGCGCGGCCTGCGCGGGGTCAAGCTGGTGGTCTCGGACGCCCATGAGGGCATCAAGGCCGCCGTCAGCAAGGTGCTGTGCGCAACCTGGCAGCGCTGCCGGGTCCACTTCATGCGCAATGTGCTGGCTCATGCCCGCAAGAGCGGGCGGCGGGTCGCCAGCGCCTTCATCGCCACCGCCTTCGCACAGGAAACGCCAGAGGCAGCCAGCACCCAATGGCGGGCCGTCGCCGACCAAATCCGCCCCAAAGTGCCCAAGCTCGCCGCGATCATGGACGAGGCCGAGACCGATGTGCTGGCTTATATGAACTTCCCCAGGGAGCATCGCGTCCAGCTCCACAGCACCAACCCGATCGAACGGGTCAATGGCAAGATCAAGCGCCGCACCGAGGTCGTGGGCATCTTCCCCAACGATGACGCCATCATCCGCCTGGTCGGCGCCATCCTGCTCGAGCAAAATGATGAGTGGGCCGTCCAGAGGTCTCGCTACATGACACTGGAATCCGTCGCCCCATTGAGCGATGATCCTCTCGTCAGCCTGCCAGCCGTGGCCCGCTGATCAGCCCGGCCCATGCCGGAAAAGCCTCGAGGCCCAGCCTCAGCTACACCACGCTATGGGACACGATCCGAAATCAAGGCTTGAGGCACTCTGCTATAGTCGCTAGGGATGATTTCCCTTGTCCGGACGATCCTAGTGAATATGACCGCAATTCTTGCGCTAATGTCTGCCCTGGCGTTCGTGGTGTCTTTCCAGATTGCCCGCAAGATCAGCATTAACGGGCAGAAACTGGGTCTGATTCAGGTGCCCAACCACCGCTCGTCCCACTATAAGCCCACCGTTAGCGGTGGCGGCCTAGGAATCGCGGTCGCGGGAACCCTGCTCGTCCTGCCGTCGCTTGCAGGCGCCCACGCCATGATGACATGGGCGATACTTGTCAGCGCCGTTGGCGGGCTTGTTGGTTTCCTAGATGACAGGCTGGACCTGCCGGCTCGCTACAGGATCGTGCTGCATGTCCTGCTGGTCGGCATGCTGATTTACGTAACGCTTGGCCTGTCGGCACCGGGGTTCACCATTGACGGCATTGTCGCGTTGCTGACCTGGGGGACGGTGTTGTTCCTTGGCGTCTGGTGGATCAATCTCTTCAACTTCATGGATGGCATCGACGGCATCGCCGCCTCCGAGGCGATCTTCATCCTTGGAGCAGCGGCTTCATTTGTCGTCCTTGGCGATTTTGGCGATGCATCGTGGACCGTCGTCCTGCCCCTCTGCGTCGTCGCGGCCGCATGTATGGGCTTCCTTTTGCTTAACTGGCCTCCGGCGCGCGTCTTCATGGGGGATGCAGGGAGCAACTATCTGGCCTTCTTTACGTTGAGCATGGCGCTGATCAGCTTTGCCAATGGCTACATCAGCGGTGCGATTTGGGTCATTCTGCCGGCCGCCTTCGTCTCCGACGCAACGGTGACCTTGTTCCGCCGGATCCTCGCCGGCGAAAGGTGGTTTGCCGCACACCGCGAACATACCTATCAGCGGCTGTCACGCAGATGGAATGGACACCTCAAGGTAACGTTGCTATACGCCGCAATTAATATGCTTTGGCTGTTCCCACTGGCGTTTTTGGCCCGCAACCAAAGCTCAATGGATTGGCTCATCGCCCTGGTAGCTTATTGTCCTCTGGTAGTGCTCTGCATTGCTGCCCAGGCCGGCCTTTCCGATCGCCCGGCTACTAACGGTAGGAAACGGACCTGATGTCCCACAATCTGGTCACGATGGTCGGGGCAGTCCCGCGGTTGTGGAAGCGTGCCATACTTGTCGGCTTCGACATTTGCGCCCTGTCCTTTGCGCTCTGGGCCAGCTTTGCGTTGCGGCATGGCAACTGGCTGCCGCCGAATACCGTCGAGCAGTTTCTCGCCATTGGGACCGCGCCCCTTGTTTCCATTCCGATCTTTGTGCGGTTTGGCCTCTATCGGGCCGTGATCCGCTACCTCCCGGAGCGGGCCCTGTGGACCATCGTACAGGCGATTTCGCTGTCGACGGCCTGCTGGGTGGTGCTGGTGTTCCTGTCGGAACTTGCTGGTCGCATGGTCGTTCCCAGGTCCGTGCCCATCATCTATTGGGCGGTTGCGATCCTGATAGTGGGTGGCAGCCGGTTTCTGGCCAAGAGTCTCCTGTGGTCAACCAAGCGCTCGGGCCGGCAACAGCCGATCGCGATCTATGGCGCCGGCGAAGCCGGGGTACAACTCGCAAATGCCCTGCGCCGCCATGGCAGCCAGTTCATCGTCGGGTTCCTCGACGACCAGCCATCCCTGCAGGGGCGGGACCTTGCCGGGATCCGCGTCTTCCCGCCTTCTGCCATGCCCATGCTGGCCGAGCAGTATGGTGTGCAGGAGGTCATTCTTTCGATCTCGACCCTTGCTCCCGCCGAACGGCAGCGGATAGTGGCTGAGATTGGGCGGCATGGAGTGAAGATCCGCACCCTGCCGCCCATCAGCGACCTGGTCAGCGGCAAGTACCTGATCAGCCAGATCCGCGAGATCGACATCGATGAGCTGCTCGGGCGCTCGTCCGTGCCGGCGGACCAGGACCTTCTGCGCAAGATGATCCAGGGCAAGACCATAATGGTCACCGGGGCCGGTGGTTCGATTGGCTCCGAGCTCTGCCGCCTGATCGCCAAGTGGGCACCCCAGCGGCTGGTGCTGTTTGAGGCCAACGAATATGCACTCTACCAGATCGAGCGCGAACTCAGCGGTCTCCATGACCTGGCTGTCGTGCCCGTGCTCGGCTCGATCACCAACCAGAGCCTGCTTCGGCGCGCCCTGACAAAGGACAATGTGCAGGTCGTGTTCCATGCCGCAGCGCACAAACATGTGCCACTGGTGGAGGCGAACGTGCTGGAAGGCATCGCGAACAATGTCTTGGGGACGCGCAGCGTCGTGGAAGCCTCGTTCGACCACGGGGTCGAAAGCTTCGTACTGATCTCGTCGGACAAGGCGGTGCGCCCCACCAACGTCATGGGTGCAACAAAGCGTTGGGCGGAACTCATCGTGCAGCAGAAGGCGCAGGAGGCGCTCATGCGCGGCACCGGGCAGCGCTTCTGTGCAGTGCGCTTCGGTAACGTGCTGGGCTCCAACGGCTCGGTCGTGCCCCTGTTCAGGCAGCAGATCGCCCATGGCGGCCCGGTGACCATTACCGACATGGCCATGACGCGCTACTTCATGTCCATTCACGAGGCGGCCGAGCTGATCGTGCAGGCCGGCTCGCTGTCGCAGGGCGGTGATGTCTTCCTGCTCGACATGGGCGAGCCAGTCCTGATCAAGGACCTGGCGGAGAACATGATCAGGCTCGCGGGCCTGACGCTGCGGGACGATTCGAACCCTGATGGCGACATTGAACTCGTCGTCACCGGCAAGCGGCCCGGCGAAAAGATGTACGAAGAGCTGTTCTATGACGACAACAATGCAGACGCCACGCTGCACCCCAAGATCATGCGAGCGGCCCGCAGCGATGGCGCGAACGGTCAGATCGACGAGGCAATGGGACAGCTGATTGCAGCTTTGGGGGTAGAAAACGAAGCGGCAGCCCGCCACATCCTGTTCAAGCATATCCAATGACTAACCCCCTCGGCGGTCACGAAGAGGGATTTGCCGCGTGCATTTGGCGACCACGTGGTGTAACGGCGGGTGGTTCCCGCTGTGTTCACGGAACGTATGGGGAGATTGTCTTGCTGGCTGATCTAATTGTTCGCTTCGAGCAAAAAAAAGCCACCGTTGGGCTCGGCTATGTCGGGCTGCCCCCAATGCTTCGCTTCGGCGAAGTCGGCTTTCACCCCGTCGGATTCGACCTCGACGAGAGTAAGGTCGGCTCCCTTAATGAAGGCCGCAGCTACATCGAGCATATTGCCGACCAGTCGACCGCCCAGGCAAGGGCCGCAGGCTTCTCGACGACCACCGATTTTTCCCGTGTCGGCGAAGAAGGGTACGCGCGCTCGACTATTGAGACTCGAATTTCGATGGCGCCGTATGCTGGGACAGCCTCGGCTTCAATTGGCGGCCGTACTGCGTTCCGATGCACTCGGCCAAGGATAAGCAAACACCGGCGCTTTCGGGTTGGCAACGCACTTCTTGTTTGAGGAAACCACAAAATGAAGCTCCTCATTACCGGCGGCGCCGGGTTCATCGGCTCGGCCGTTGTGCGCCTGGCGATTATGCGCGGGCATTCGGTCGTCAATCTCGACGCCCTGACCTATGCCGCCAATCTCGAAAACCTGGCTTCGGTCGAAAGCAGCCCACTCTACGCCTTCGAGCACGCCGACATTCGCGACCGCGCCCGGCTCGACGAAATCTTCTCTCACCATCAGCCGGACACCGTCATGCACCTTGCGGCCGAGAGCCATGTCGACCGCTCGATCGACGGTCCGGGCGATTTCATCTCGACCAACGTCATCGGCACCTACAATCTTCTGGAAGCCTCCCGCACCTATTGGATCAAGCGTGATCGGTTCGAAGCCTTCCGCTTCCAGCATATCTCAACCGACGAGGTCTTCGGCTCGCTCGGCTCGACCGGCCAGTTCACCGAGGAGACAGCTTACGACCCGCGCTCGCCCTATTCCGCTTCTAAGGCTTCCTCCGACCACCTAGTACGTGCCTGGCACGAGACCTATGGACTGCCGACTCTCATCAGCAATTGCTCGAACAATTACGGGCCGTATCATTTCCCGGAAAAGCTCGTTCCGGTGGTTATCCTCAATGCCCTCCATGGTTTGCCGATCCCGGTCTATGGACGGGGCGAAAATGTGCGCGACTGGCTTTATGTTGAGGATCATGCCGACGCGTTGTTGCTCGTCCTAACGCGGGGAAAACTCGGCCGCAGCTACGCCATCGGTGGCGAGAGCGAGCGGCGGAACATCGACCTGGTACGGACTATCTGCGCTATTCTTGATCGCAAGCGTCCCGATGCCGCGCCTCATTCCGATCTGATCCAGTTCGTTTCGGATAGGCCCGGCCACGACGCGCGCTACGCCATCAATCCGAGTCGCATACGCCAGGAACTCGGGTGGCGGCCGAAAGTCAGCGTGGAGGAAGGGATCGAGCGTACTGTTCAATGGTATCTCGACAATGAGGCATGGTGGCGTCCACTCGTCGACCGAGAGGGTGGGCTCGGGCTGCGGCTCGGCAGGACAGCGTGAGGCCGCTGGTTTTTAGCATGGCCGGAAAGGTGGTGCGGGCGCAGGCCTGTCCGCCTTCTTCTAATGCGACGACGGTCTTTCTCGGCCACGACAAGGCTGGTTTCACAGACTCCGAAAGATGCGCAGCGGCCGTCGTTGGGAGCGACGCCGAGGCCATCGTCAATGCCACCGCACGAACGGCTGTAGAAAAGGCGGAAACCGAAGACGCAACGGCCGGAGCGGACTCCGCCCGCATCATCATGGCAGAGGCGAAACTTGCTTGCCGAATCAACGTTCATTCCAGCAGTCACAACCCGATAACAGCGCTCCGGCCGCTCGGTTCAAGATTGGAATTTGCTGACTTCGAAGCCAATCTTGGCACTTCTCGGCTTAACTGGCGAATTGGACCTACTGAACCTGTTAAGGAATTTGCGCGATGACGCAGCGAAAAGGCATAATACTTGCTGGCGGGTCGGGTTCACGGCTGTGGCCGATCACCATGGGTGTCTCAAAGCAGCTGCTGCCCATTTACGACAAGCCAATGATCTACTACCCTCTAAGCGTTTTGATGCTTGGCGGCATCAGGGAGATCGCCGTCATCACTACGCCGAATGACCAGTCGCAATTCCAGCGCCTGCTTGGCGATGGTAGCCAGTGGGGGCTGTCGCTCAACTATATCGAGCAGCCCTCCCCTGATGGGCTCGCGCAAGCCTATCTTCTAGCAGAAGACTTCCTCGCCGGCGCACCGTCGGCGATGATTCTTGGCGACAATATTTTCTTCGGCCACGGGCTGGCGGAACTCCTGGCCGGAGCAGCAAGGCAGGAAAGTGGCGGCACGGTTTTCGGATATCGCGTCGCCGATCCGGAGCGCTATGGTGTCGTTGAATTCGGCGGCAGGGGCGAGGTTTTGTCGATTGTAGAAAAGCCAGAAAAGCCTCGCTCCAACTTTGCCGTCACGGGGCTTTACTTTTTCGACGAACGAGCGCCGCAACTGGCCCGACACGTCAAGCCGTCGAAACGTGGCGAACTTGAAATCATCGATCTTCTTGAGTCATACCGCGCCCAAGGGACGCTTGAGGTTGAGCTAATGGGGCGGGGCTTCGCTTGGCTCGACACCGGCACTTGCGCCTCGTTGCTTGATGCGGGCAACTTCGTCAGGACGCTGACGGAGCGCCAAGGTCTGCAGATCGGCTCGCCTGACGAGATTGCCTATCACAAGGGCTGGATATCGGAAGCCGACCTAGTCGCCCGCGCCAATATCTTCGGCAAGAGCGACTACGGACGTTATCTCAGTACACTGTTGGGCTAACTCGCCCACCCGCTCCGCTCCAGTAGTGAGCGCTGGCCCCGATGGCGCTAGGCGAGGCGAGGAGTCTGGCCGGCAACGCCTTTGAAGACGCTGTCATCAGCGCGAGCACCAGATCAAACAGAAGATTTATGTAGTCGCCCTGCCGGATTTCATCTCAAGACTCAAAAGCCAATACTCAAGCCGATCCATCAGCACCTCCCGATCGAACTCACGTGAGTACGCTCTCTTTGCGAGCAACCCCATTTCTTGTCTTTGTTCCCGCGACATGCGAGAGAGAGCCAGGACAGAGCGGGCAAGTCCCTCGGCATCACCCGCTGGGCAGACCAATCCTGAGCCTGATTCAAAAATAACTTTGGCACCCTCGCCGTTCAGCATGGCGATAAGAGGAATACCGGTCGCCAGGTAACTTTGGACCTTCCCCGGAATGGTCAACGCAAAGATCGGCTCATCCTTCAAGGAGACAAGCAGCGCATCCGCATGCTGGAAAAAGGCCGGCATTCGCTCTAAGGGAAAACGCCCCAGCATGATCACCCGCTCCGCTAAATTGCGTCGTTCGATCTCAGCGGTAACCCAGCCTGCGGTTCTTCCATCGCCGACGATCAACCAACTAATCGAGTGCTGGTCCCGCAGAAGCTCGGCAGCCTTCAGGATAGACGGAAAGTCTTGAGCGTCGCCGATGTTGCCCGCAAACATGACATTAAAACTATCCGATACAACAGGGACCTCAGGCGCCGGCTCAACCTCAGCACCATCGAAGACCGATTCAGCCCAACTCGGAAAGTACTCCACTTGTTGTCCCGCATCAGCGTAGCGTTTTATGGCTGACACAAAGCTCTTGGACTGCGCCAATATCAGATCGCAACGCCGATAGATGAACCCAACCAGACGTCCCACTGCGGCCAACACCCATTTCGAACGCACGACACCAACCGCACTCAAAGTCTCCGGCCACAGATCCAACACCCACATGGCTATCGGAGCCTGTTTGATGGCACGCAACAGCACAGCCGGCAACGCTGAGGTGACCGGAGAAAGCTGATAGACGAAAATGGCGTCGAAGTTCTGTCCGCGCAGTTTCCATGTTCCCAGCATGCTGGCGCTAACCACGAACGAGAGGTAATTCAGCAGCAGTCGCAAGGTTCCTTGGCCGCGCGCGAGCATAGGCACTCGCACAATGCGTGCGCCGGCCCACTCAGAAAACCGGTGCGGCTCGGCACAAAACGCCGGATTCACCCGCCCCTCGGGATAGTTGGGAATGCCCGTCAATACGGTCACGTCGTGACCGCGTTCTACCATCTCCTTTACCAGATCGTTGATCCGAAAATTCTCTGGCCAAAAATACTGGGATACGATCAACAACCTCATGAATGGACCACTCAGTATCTCTTCCACACGACCCGGTTTACGTAATCGGTGTAGCTTTGGATGATGCGCAGAACTTTGTCCGACACGTTGGGCATGCTGTAGTCGGCCACCTCACGCAGCAGACGGTCCTGACCGCGCGGCTGTTGCTCTAAAATTGACAGGGCCTGCAAGGCCCGCTCAAGTGACTGTCCCACCATCATAACCGAGGCTTCTTCCATGCCCTCGGGACGCTCGTGGGCTTCACGGATGTTCAGTGCTGGGAAGTTCAAGATGGAGGACTCCTCCGTGATCGTCCCGCTGTCGGACAGCACAGCCTTCGCATGCATCTGGAGATGGTTGTAGTCCGAGAACCCCAGCGGTTTAAGCAGCCGCACCTGTGGCTCGAACCGGGCGCTGGTGGCGTCTATGCGCTTCTGGGTGCGCGGATGGGTAGACACCACGACAGGAAGACCGTACTGACGTGCGATGCCATTGAGGAGGTTCACCAGAGCCTCGAATGATGTGTCACTGTCGACGTTTTCCTCACGGTGAGCACTCACCAAGAAAAACTTGCCGGGCTCAAGTCCGAGTCGGTTAAGTACGTCGGACCCATCTATGCGCGGCCGGTAATGAGCCAACACCTCGGCCATTGGACTGCCGGTCTTGATCACCAAGTCCGGTGGCAGACCCTCGCGCAGAAGGTATTCGCGGGCGATGTCGCTATAGGTTAGGTTCACATCGGCCGTATGATCGACAATGCGCCGGTTGATCTCCTCCGGCACGCGCATGTCGAAGCAGCGGTTGCCGGCTTCCATGTGGAATACGGGTATCTTGCGCCGCTTGGCGGGAATGACGGACAAACAGCTGTTGGTGTCCCCGAGGACCAGCAATGATTCGGGGCGACGGCTCGCCAGCAGTCCGTCCATGCGTCCGATTATGTTGCCGATGGTCTCTGCCGCAGTCCTGCCGGCAGCCTCCAGAAAGTGATCAGGCTTGCGAATGCCCAAGTCGTCGAAAAAGATCTGATTAAGTTCGTAGTCGTAGTTTTGCCCGGTGTGCACGATCTCGTGATGGCAGTGCTCGTCAAGCCGCGCCATTACACGAGATAGGCGGATTATCTCCGGGCGAGTGCCGATGACGGTCATTACATGCAATTTCTTCATCGGAGCCTCAAAGTGGAGCCGCGATCGTATCGGGGCTTTGCTGGTCAAAGATTTCGTTGGCCCACAACATCACAATCATAGTCTGATCGCCCGTATTGGTGATATCATGGGCCCAGCCGGGAATCGTTTCCACAATACGCGGTGATTGCGCATTTGTCCGAATCTCGTGGGTTTCCGCGGTAAGTATGTGGCGGAAACGGAACCGGGCCTCCCCTTGGATCACCAAGAACTTCTCGGTCTTGGCACGGTGGTAGTGGCCGCCGCGGGTCACGCCGGGATGCGCGGTGAAAAACGAAAACTGGCCACTTTCACGTGTTTTGAGCATCTCCACAAACACTCCCCGGTGGTCCTCGTGACGCACCAGAGGGTAGTCGAACGCCTCCACCGGTAGATTGCTGACATAAGTGGCGTACAAAGCCCGCCCGAGACCATGCCCAACTGCGCCTATCACGCCGGTCTCGCGGCTTTCCCGGAAAGCCCGGATGGTGGTAGCAACGTCGCCCACGGTGGTGCTGTACACCGGCCCGACCACCTCGAATCCTTGGGCGTCGAGTTGAGGTGAAGCACCATCGAGCAAGGCGAGGAACCGGTCGATGACATCGTCCACGTGAACCAAGTTGAGCGGTGCGGCCGGATCACGAATCTCGATTGGGAGGTCGCGCGCAACCTGGTGGCAGAAGGTTGCCACCGCCGAATTGTAGTGCGGACGGCACCACTTTCCGAACACGTTGGGCAAGCGGAATATATGTACCTGGTGTCCGTGCTGCGACGACAAAGCGTGCAGCGCTTCTTCGGCCGCCCGCTTGGAGGCTCCGTATGGATTGTCCTGTGTTGCTTGTGTGGAAGAAGCATACAGCACGGACGGTCGCCTGCCGGTACGTGCTGCGAGATCGGTCAGCACGTCGCACAAGCGTTGTGTAGCGTCGCGGTTGTTAGTGAGGAACTCTGCCGGATCGACTGGGCGATTGGCGCCAGCCAGATGGATGATTGCATCGGCATGCTCGCACGCCTCGACCAGCGCTTCGGGGGAGTCGCCGCGACCGATGGCAAGCACATTCCAGCCAGAGCGCTCGCCCAGCGCAACACTCAGGTTGCGCCCTACGAATCCTTGGGCTCCGGTTATCAGAACATTCATGTCAGTCCTCCGCAATCGCCGCTTCTCCGCGTAAGATCCTTTGAAGGAACTCCAGCCCTAAAAGCAGTCGCTTCATCCCGCCCACGTCCAGGCGCTCAGTGTTGTGCGAGTGGTACTCTTCGCCATGCAACGCCTGCGTAAGTCGGGGTTCGCCCTGATCGATGTACTTCCCGTAGTTGAGATCACGACTGTCAGGCGGCACGCGGTAGTAACCGCCAAGATCCTCGGCGTAGCCTCGTTCTTCGCGGCTCAGCAGCGCTTCGTAGAGTTTCTCGCCGTGACGGCTACCGATGACCTGTACCGGATGATCGGGTTTTCCCAGCAGTTCCAGCAAAGCACGAGCAAGCACCTCTACGGTAGCGGCCGGGGCCTTCTGCACGAAGATGTCGCCGTTCTTGCCGTGTTCGAAGGCATACAGGACTAGATCTACCGCGTCGTCTAGCGACATCATGAAGCGCGTCATCGCAGGGTCGGTGAGTGTGATGGGCTTGCCTTGCAATACCTGCCCGACAATCAGCGGGATCACCGAGCCGCGTGAGGCCATCACATTTCCGTAGCGGGTTCCGCAGATCACTGTCGATGTGTCCTCCAGATTGCGGCTGGCGGCCACCATCACCTTCTCCATCATGGCCTTGCTGAAGCCCATGGCATTTATGGGATAAACCGCCTTGTCGGTGCTCAGACAGACCACTCGCTGAACACCGGCGGCAATGGCCGCGGACAGAACATTCTCCGTGCCAAGCACGTTGGTGAGCACGGCCTGCATGGGATAGAATTCACATGATGGCACCTGCTTGAGGGCGGCCGCGTGGAAAACGTAGTCGACGCCGCGCATGGCCTGTTGCAGGCTGTCGCGGTCGCGCACATCACCGATGTAGAAGCGCAGCTTGGGGTGGGAGTACCGCTTGCGCTGGTCGTCCTGCTTCTTCTCGTCGCGACTGAAGATACGTATTTCAGCTAGATCGGTGTCTAGCGCGCGCTTGAGCACCGCGTTGCCGAATGAACCAGTACCTCCTGTGATGAGAAGGCGCTTTGAAGGGAGAAACATGGCGAGTTATCCTGAACGAAAATTTGTTAACCAGGGCCTTCAATTCAAGGTATGAAAGCAGCCCTCTGTGCTTCGGCCCGGGTACGGATGCTCTGGTAGTGAAGCCTGTGTTTCTCAAGCTCAGGTTTTAATTGCCTGTATTCGCTCAATATACTGAGGCCATGCAATGCAGCGCGGGTTCCGTAGACGAGATAGTTGAGGTTTAGCAGTCGCCGTTTCCACGGGGAGGTCTGCCGGAAGCAAAACATCCGGTTGCTAATCAGCAATCGTTCAAAGCCCCGGGCCACGTGATCCCTTAAGTAGCGGAAGATTGCAATCTTGTCTTTGTCGAAAGCGGCACTGCGCACCAGGTAGGTGGAGCCAGCGGTGCGACGATAGTAGATGTGCACCAACGGTGACTGCGAGAACGACAGGGGGGTGAAACGTTCAGCCATCTTCACGTGTAATGGGAAGTCCTCAGTGACAGCAAACTGCCGCACGAAATCTCGGATCACATCGTCCCGAAGCACCCGGGTGGAGAACACAATGCTGGGTGTGTGGCTGAAGTTGATGCCAAGCATGCGCTTAATGTAGTCGCCCCGCCCGTAGATCCAGTTGCTCGCCACCATGTTCACGTTGAAGAACGCAGGCCATGAGAGCTGGCCGTCGATCAAGTTCAAAGGATAACCCGATGAAATGTCATGCTCGTGCAAGCGTCGCCATTCTGCGAGCAGATTCTCGCCAGAGTACACGTCGTCGCCCGCTGTGAGCTTGCACACGTCGCCGCGCACATACTGCCACACCTTCGTGTAATTGTCGCAGGTCCCTTGGTTCGTGGCTTGCGTGTGGATTTGCACATCTGCAAACAGGCTGGCGTGCTGGTTCAGCCAGTGTCGCACCAATGCCAGCGTCTGGTCCTTCGAGGCGTCGTCCGCGACGATCAACTGGAACGAGTAGCCTTGGCCGTGCTCCCGGATCTGGTAGGCAATGCTCTCCAGGTGCTCGAGTACATAGGCCTCGTGGTTGTAGGTGATCACAACAAACGTGAAGTCCATCATGCCGGTTCTTTGCGCGCGCGTAGTTTAGAGAGGAGCAGCAGCCCAATGATGAGCAGTGCCAATGAACCCGACGCACGGAAGCCTTGGACTAGCATGCGCAGCTTTTCCGCCAGAGTTCGTGGCGAACCCTGCGCCGGCGCGACGCCCCGCTCACGCAAGTCGATGTCTAGGCCATAGCGCTCAATCAGCGGGCCCGCTACCTGCGACACCCATTTTCCGCGGTAGATCGCACCGCCCGTGGTGTAGTTGTAGCGGTACGTGGTTTCATGACCAGGCTGAGCGCAAAAGTACTGACCGTGATGAAAGAAGGTACGGCTCGTGCCGAACAGCTCCCAGATCCAAGGGTTATCGTCTGCGCGAGTCAGCTCGATCAGGTGCTGGCGGCGCCACACGGCCGGTGCAGAATTGAGCCGGTAGTTGGTCAAGCGGGGGATCACCTCGAAGCCTCGGTAATCACTGGTGGGACGTGCGCTGCCGGGCACATGGCTGAGGTAGAACACCGTGATGGTCGGATCAGCGTCCATCCACTCAATGCACTGATTAATAGCCTTGCCGTCCACCTGCTCTTCGAGCACGAAGTCGTCGAACAGCATAAGCACGTACTCGGACGGCTGGTCTTTCAAAGTCGACAACAGGCGAGCGCCCCACGACGGCGACGGTTCATTCGCCGCAATCACGTGGCTGCTCACACGTAATCCCGGTGCTGCGGCGTCGAGTGATTCTGTGTTGACCACGAGGGGGAAAGGGCAGTCCGGCCAGCGGTCCTTGAAGGCCGCAAAAAAGAGTGGCCAGATATCTGCATAGGCGTCGCAGCTGTTGACTACGACCACGCACCGTTCGGCCTTGCGCGTCGAGAGGTCAGTCATCACGTCGCATTGTCCTTAAGGACAGCGCCGTCGGCAAAGTCCTGAAAGATACCGACGCGATAGATCGCCCCGTTTCGGAGCTCAATGATCTGATCGCAAAAGCGCAAAGAGGCCATTTTGTGCGCCACCATGACAATCGTGATTTCGTCGCCCAGTTCTTCAATGCTCTGCATGACCGCCGATTCCGTACCTTCGTCGAGTGCACCCGTTGCCTCGTCAAGCACCAACAAGGTGGCCGACTTGTACAACGCCCGGGCGATCCCGATGCGCTGGCGTTGCCCTCCCGACAGCCAAGCACCACGCTCACCCACTACGGTGTCCAAGCCCTGGGGAAGCTGGTCATGGAATTCTGCGAGCTGGGCCTTCTCAGCACACCGGTGCACGCGTTCGCTATCGATCAGCTTTCGATCGACCCCGAGGGCGATGTTTTCTCTGATCGAGGCGTCAGCGATGAAGATGGATTGAGGAACGTGTGCCACAAGCTTGTGCCAACCGCCTGGCCTGCGAAAATCGATTTCAACACCGTCTACGCGAACGGTGCCCCCAGTGGGCGCAAGCAGACCCATCATGATGTCGAGCAAGGTGGACTTGCCGCTGCCGGTCTTACCGACGATGCCAAGGCGCGTGCCTTTCTTGATCTGAAAGCTGATGCCGTTCAGGACTCGACGATTGCCCACGCCATATGAAAAGTGCACTGCGTCGATGTCGATCGAGCGGTTGAATGACATCGGGCGGGTCGCGCTATCTTCAAGCGGCAATTCCAGGTCAAGGAATTCGAGGGTCGAGGCCACCACATGCCGGGCACCTTGGATGCAAGCCCAGGCAGCATAGGCCTGTTGTAGCGTGGGCAGCAGGCGCTGAAGACCAAGCGCAAGCACCCCCAGCCCGGGCAGAAATTCGGACAGCATCCCTCTGGACGCAAGAACGTAGGCCAGCGCGCCGAAGAGCACAAAGCCGCCGGCTTCGATCACATAGCGCGGCACTTGGCTGATGATCTGAATATCAGCTCTTGCTCGTCTCAACGGAGTTTCGGAGGTGACGAAGTCGCGTTCGTAGAGCTTATGGTTGCCATCAAGAATAATGTCTCTGACTGATCCCAGACCCTCCTGCATCTTCTTGACAATACGATTGGTCTCGGTGTCGATAGTCTCGCTTGCGGTACGAAGCCTTTTGTGGGTCAATAGGTGTACCGCTAGGTACAACAGGCCGAACGACAGCGACGAAGCGATAGTAACGATTGGGCTGGCCACGAACAGCAAAGCGATGATGGCCACCGAAAGCACGCTGCTGTTGGCGATTGTCAGGATCGGGAAGAGAAATTGTCGGACAACTATCTCGGACTTGATGGAGACTGCGGAAATCACGTCGCTGCTATTGGACTTCAGCTGCTCAGAGAGAGGGCGCCGGATCGCACGCAAGTAGATACCCAGCGCGAAGTCTGAACCGATGGCGTAACTGAGCCTGGCTAGGATGTTTGTCAACAAAAAGCGGGCTGCACCCGCCAGCACAGCTAGGCCGCAAAACAGAAAACTCGCGATAGCTAGGATCTGGGCGTCAGACTGGGCGTTGACGAGGTCGAACAGGCTGCCGATCACAGGCAGAGTAGCAAGTTGACCCGGGTTGATCAGCGCACTGAGCAACGGTAGCAGCGAGCTGATGCTGGCCACTTCCAGTACCGACGTCAAAATGGACAAGAACAGCACAATGATGATCTGGACCTGGCGCCTTCGTGAGAGGTGCGCCCAGAGCCGATGCGAAAGTATCGATGGTGGTTTAGGTGTGTTCAATATCATTTTGCGCGTAGGAAAGTTCGGACGCGCGTCCCCATAGGTAGGCTGCCCAGCCATGTGATGAGCAATACGATAAACGTCGCTAACGATTCCAACTGATTGAACACTTGGTTGTTGGCGGGGATAAAGAAAATCAATATGGCAAGCACGGGTATGTTGCATACTGCGGCCATATTATGCGTTGTCAGGGCCGAGGTCCATATGGCGCAGACGTAGAAGCCGACCGCAAACATTACAAGTGCGACACCCAAGAAACCGACATCATTGGCCCACTGGCTGTAGGCCGAATGCCACTGCGCCTCAGCACTCCACCGATCATCGATTTTTTGCTGAAAGGTTCGAGGCCCCAGGTCAACGTCAAGATAGTTCCTCAAGGCGTCAATAATGAACTTGGAATGGCCCAGTCCATATGTGGTTTCGAAGGGGATGTCGGCGGAGAGCGACATTCCATAATAACCTTGGGTCAAGTATATTGTTCCGATGGACAATAATTCGCAACCCTTGAGCACCACGCCACCAGAAATATCGCAATACTTTTTGAATGCCGGCTTGACAGCTACAGGCCTCGCCTCTTCTGCGGAAGCCACCTCTGCGCCAACACTTAAACCAAGCCTGTCGGCGTATTCCAAACCGCCAGCCCTCACACTCATTGTATGTTGAAAATAAGCCACCGAAAATAGAACAATAAGTACAGTGATCCCAATCAATACGAGTCTTGATTTGATGAAAGCAAGCCGCGCCACATGTGGAGTGATTACAACACAGGCCAAAATGAGGAACAAAAAAGTAAATGCAACATCGAAAATAGGCTTATTGGTACCTACGCTCACACCTGAGAGAATTGGGAAAATGGCGACAGCGAGCCCCAGAATCTTCTTTAGGCGGGATAGTCCAGACCAATCTGACACCAACATGTACACTAGAACTAGTTTGGAAAAGGAAAGTGCACCATACAACGCAGTGACCGGTGGGTTGCCCGAAAAGTTGGCATTTGCCTCGGCGCTCAGCTTGTAGATGTAGCCTTTCTCCGGTGTAATCAGGCCAGTGATAAAGTCAGACAAAAGCGTGGTTGGAATGTAGCTTGGCCCGAGGGTTAGGTTACGATGAGCAATCAAAACAACCACAACCGCGCAGAACCATACGGGCCAGAAGAAGCGCTCCGTAAAATTGCGAGGAGACTGTGCAAATCCGCCAGCGGTCCACCAATGCCGTCGCCAATGCGCGACGGCATAGCCAACAGAAAACATGGACAGGTAGAGCGCGTTGAAAGCCCAGAATTCGCCCTCGTTATGGACAGCCCAATCGATCGGGCCGAATTTGAAGAGCATCAGCGAGCTGATCAGGTAGAGCAAAATGGCTATGCAAGGTGCCCACATCAGCATCGAAGAGTGGCTCGGTCTCAAGGAGGCCGGAACGCTGGATTCGTTTTGCTGAACGGTCATTGTTGGAGGGTCACCTTGGATCGATCAAAATAGGGGCCTTGATTGCGTGCTCGATAGCCTTGAAAACGCAGTGAGTCACCAAGTAGTGGGTGTTCTAAGTTGCAAACTAGGGGGCTGTTGATTTCTCGTCCCTAGGGACGGGCCTCGCCCTCACGGCGGACTCATGTATGCGCTGCGTATTCAATCAGGGACGAATAGTAAATTCGTATGGCGGTAGGAACTGGCCGGCGAATGGTTGCAAAGGCGTCCATTCTTCCATTCCTTGGCCTGGTAGCCATGCTGTATTAACAGGCGCACCGCAGAAGCGCTGTCCTTGTAGTTGCCGGCCTTGACGTCACCGACCTCAAGGGTCACCAAGGGGCGGATTTCGTTGAGCGTACGCTTCATGCCGAGCAGAATGTCGTACTCGGCATTTTCCGCATCAATCTTGATGAACTTCGGTCTCGCTTGGTTGGCCGCGATATACTCGTCGATACAGATAGCGGACACGACGTATTCGGTGGGCTGGTGTTTCTGGGCTATAGCGTCTTCGAGCTTGGCTTCATACAGCGAGTTGAACGCCGACATGGTCATGCCGAAATCCTTGAACTTCAACTCCGTGTCTTCCGACCAGGCCGCTGAGTTGGTCAGTTTGACGTTGCCTTTACCGCTCACGTTCGACCGAACCACTTCGTGGGTGTGACGGGTCGGCTCGAAGCTGTGCACCTGGCCCTGTGGACCGACTAGGTGCGAGGCGAGCAGGCTATAATAGCCGAAATGCGCTCCGATGTCGAAAACCGTGTCGCCGGGGTTGACAGATTGGATGACCATCCGGGTCAGATCGGGCTCAAAGAAGCCATAGCGATATAGAAAGCATGAGACGATCTCCGGGAAAACTACGTTCATACGCTCGCCCCAGAACAACTCTGCTTGCAGCATCCAGGTCGAACCCGTGATTTGGCAGTATTTCTCTATGGCCTTTGAGGTAAGCAGCGGTAACGGCGCACGTAGCGTTCGTTGCAGGCGGCTGCCGCTGTTTCTCTGGACGGATAACTCAAGTTGTTCGAGCAGCAGGCTTTTATGCTGCTGGACGCTGCTTGACAAAGGTGCAATGGCGGTCTGTTCCGGCATAGTAACTCCTAGCGGCGATGCGCCGTTCGCGGGGGGCGCCAAGGCAAAGGCCTAAGCGAGACGGTAAACGCTTAGGAAATCGAGGACACACCGTTCATGACAGCATCGATGACGTGATCGACCTGGGCCTGCGTGAGGTGCGGGCCGATCGGCAGACTGAGAAGCGTGGAAGCATATTGCTCGGCCATTGGAAAGCTACCGGGGCCAAATCCCAGGGAAGCATACGCCTCTTGCAGATGGGGTGGTCGCGGGTAGTGGATTAGGGTCGTGACGCCTACGTCCGAAAGTTGTTTTTGCAGTTGGTCGCGCTCCGGATGGCGGACGGCATACAAATGCCACGCGTGGCCCTGGCGCTCTTGCGGGCCAGCGGGCGCTGCCAGTTGCGACGCAAACGCCTGGCTGTACCGCTCAGCAATGCTGCTGCGGCGAGCATTCCATTCATCGATTCGGGGTAGCTTGGCACGCAAAATGGCCGCCTGGACCGGATCCAGGCGGCTATTGTATCCGATTACATCATTGACGTATTTTGTGCGCGAGCCATAGTTGCCAATCATGCGCACGCGGCGCGCCAGCGCTTCGTCGTTAGTCGACACTGCGCCGCCATCACCGAATGCCCCCAAGTTCTTGCCCGGGTAGAAGCTCCAAGCTACGGCATGACCGTGAGAGCCGATGCGGCGGCCACGATAAACGGCCCCGTGCGCCTGTGCAGCATCCTCGAGCACGAACAAGCCGTGGCGGTTGGCAATATCGATCAGGCTGGCCAGGTCGGCCGGCTCGCCATACAGGTGCACTGGGATGATACCCTTGGTCCTCGGCGTGACGCGGTCAGCCACCTGCTGCGGGTCCATGTTGAACCCACCCTCTATAGGCTCGACCGGAACCGGCGTCGCCCCACACTGGCTCACCGAGAGCCAGGTAGCGATGAATGTGTGACTCGGCACGATGATCTCGTCACCAGGCCCGACACCCAGCGCCAGCAGGGCCAGCCTGAGCGCATCAAGCCCATTTGCGACCCCCACGACATGGCGGGCGCCGCAGAAATCAGCGAATTCGTTCTCGAAGGCCTCGACCTCAGCCCCCCCAATGTAGCTGCCGCTATGGAGCACCCGTTGGATGGCGGTGTCGATCTCGCTCTGTAGTTCGAGGTAAGAAGCCTTCAAATCGAGGAAGGGCACATTCATGGTTGTCCTCCAATCGCCCGCAGGAACTCGCTGTAATCGCGATAGTAGTCCGCCTCATCGTACGTGTTTGAGGCGAGCACCATACAGACCGAACCAGACGAAAAGCTATGGAGCTCACGCCAGATGAGGGGGCACACGTAGAGGCCGAAGTTCGAGCGGTCAAGCTGGAATTGCTTCTTTTTCCTACCGTCGTCCAGCATCACGTCGAAGCTCCCCGACATAGGGATGATGAGCTGGTGCAGGGCCTTGTGGGCATGGCCACCCCGTTCCGCGCCATCAGGCACATCATAGAGGTAATATACTCGCTGAAAATCGAAAGGCACGTGACGCCTGCCCTCTATGAAGGTAAGGTTGCCGCGCGGGTCAGAGATCTTGGGCAGTTCCACAATGCGGCATTGGTCCACACTGAACTGGGGTTCCGTTTCACTCATGAAGGCTCTCTGTTAATAACATAGGCCGTATTTCGAAATTTACAGGTGTTGGCTGGTACTCGAGGCGAGAAACGGACGGTGCTTTTGGAGACGACGAAGCCCTTTGAGATCACGTCAAATCTGCTCCTTGGTCACACTCAATGCTTGGTAATACGTCATGGTGATAATCATGCAGGGACTTGCCGAAGCGATCCTTAAGGCTTGAATCAGCCCCAAATCGCCTCAATTCCTGCGCAGTCCTAATTCCACGCGCGCGATCCAAGCCGGAATACGCGTACATAATTGGCGTGGTGCCGTTCATGTTGGCGGTATTAGGATTCGCTCCGCGCTGAAGCAGGATTCGACATAGGCCCGCATCGCCGCGATATGCGGCTCGGATTAACGGAGTCCACCCTTTTGCGTCGCGGGTGTCGATCGCTCCCGGGACCAGCGCGTCAAGTTCATAGTCACTTGATTCAGTGGTAACACGGAACCACTCCATCTGCCTATCGATTGTGAGCTCCAAGTCGTAGTCAATCGTCGAAACCGTCAGTGCTGTTGGACCGCCCCACACGACCGTTCCGGGGCCGGTTTTGCTCCGTCGCGATGTTATCGTCCAACCTCCTATCGGAACGCCAGCAACTTGTGGAGTCTGGTATTCGCGAAAACTGAAAGCGCGCAACTGTCGTACAATTCCCTCAGCCGTATCATTCAGACGGATCGAGATATCTCCGTAGTGAAGCGAATCACGCGAGTAATAAGACGAACCAATTGAACTTTGCTCGACCGCCACAATTGCGTCCGGAGAAAGAATGTAGTCTATCCGTTTACGGAACAAGGACTTCGTATTCTCCATATACGCGAAATATAGATCGCGCGCCGTCCAGTCCGGCAAGAGGTCGAAGACCACTTGGTCGATGATCCGCCCGGTGTCGATTCCGCGGTCGATCTCGTGCAGCGTTACGCCGCTACGGGTCTCGCGTTGTAGGATAGGATGCGCGGAGGTATACATACCCTTATAGGCGGGCAGTGCTGAGAAGTGGAAGTTATAGAGCCTGCGGGAACTGAACGAAGACGGGCGGATGATTCGATCGAACTCTAGTGAGATAAACAAGACGTCCTGGATCTGCTCTGCAGCTTCGAGCGCAACGACCGGTACTCCAAATTCTCTAGCAAACCGGACAAGTGAAGGCTGCCAGGTCGACGAACCAGAGTCCGACCGGTTCGGACAGACCACTAACTGATCCTTCCAGCCACGCTCGATCATGTACAGAAGCGCATCGACTGCGACATCGTTCTTGCCAGCTAAACAAATTGTCGTCGGACTCATTCCATCACAGCCTCAAATCACTCTCTTGCTTGCAAACACACCCTACACGGTTCCTGCTCTTGCGATGGACCTTGCTGCGCGCCGAATGGACGCGATGAGGAGCTACGCCTCGCGGGGCGCTGCCCGCCAACCCATTGTCCAGTACCGACTGCGTTACGATTGCGCATGTAGCCGCTGCTGCACCTCGGCCAATCATGATAGCCGCGCCTCGCCTCGGAGAAGCTTCAGATTTAGCGGTCGTTACCGCATAGGTAGATGGGCATTGCTCACTGCGCGGGAAACGATCGCTGGTGAAAGTTGTGTTGGAGCCGATGAACACGTCGTCATCCACTCGCAGGCTACCCCACAATTGCACGCCGCTCTTGATTGTAACGCGATCGCCGAGCACCACGTCGTTCTCGATGAAACCGCGGGAACATACGCTGCAGTCCTCGCCAATCCGCGCGCCGGCCAAAACGACTAAGAACTGCCAGATGCGCGTACCGCGACCTATCGCCTTGCTGGCGACGTCAGCGCTGGGGTGTACTAAAGCGTTCAATCAAAGGCCCCTCGCGCTGGAAAGTGACGGACAAGGCATCATTACAGTCTCCGTCGACGGGCGCAATTTTCGTCGTGAGTTAGGCGAGGATCGGCCTCTTCATCTAACTGATGTTATGCGGCGGCTTTGTGGCGAATCAAGCGCCGACACCTTCTTCCCCAATTTGTTTGTTAAACCGGAGGCAGTCTACGCATCCACATCGACGCCCTCCAGATATCGCGCGCCACATCGACCATCAGCCGCTCGCCAGAGTGATTTTGAGGATGCGGGGGTGGTCCAAGACGAACCGCAGGGACATACGCAGTGAATAGTCCGATAGTTGTGCCCGGTTTTAGTCGGAGGTCCGCGAACGGATCTGGAGCGCTAAGCCCTTGAGTCAAATGCCACTGAACCGATCGATGGGGCGCCACTTTCACTCAACCCACCATCGTGTCGGCAGCGACACCCTGCGCTATCTCCTGAGACGCGGCATCATTGCGTTTGTCTCGCATTGTCCAGCGGCCCTATTGGATGAGACCGTGCTTGCTGCGGCCTACGCCACAATTATCATCTCACCGCCAACGCCAGTCTCGCGCCGGAAGGTCATCGTCCGCGTCAGCAGGGGAGTGGAGCGTGGCGTAACGCCCGAACTGGCCAGCCTGCCGTTGTCGGTCATTCTGAGCGCCATTCGGCCTAAGGTTCCGGCACGCGCCTGTGTCAAAAATCTTGCTCGCGCACTGGCATTTAAGCCCGTCGTTGCGGTCCCGACTTCGACTGTGCCGCTTTTGACCGACCTGCCACTCACCGCTTCGCTGCGTCGCTGGATTGATCAGACCTTGGCCGATCTGGCCGCGGTCAAAGCCGGGACGCTCTCTGCGGATCAACTGATCTTCGGCATCCGAGGGACGGCCGGGCACCGGTAAAACTCTGCTTGCCGAGAGCTCGCCCGCACGGCCGGTTGGGCACTTGTGCCGAGCAGCGTGGGCGCGTGGATCACCGAAGGAGACGGTGCCCTTGGTGGTGTAACCCGTAATCTCAAGCGTTTTGTCGATGACGTTTGGCTAACGAGCTTTTCGGCTACCTGGACGAACTCGATGGCCTCCCAGACAGAACGAGCCTGGATATGGGTCACCTCCAATTCAAGTCAGGCGCTCGTCTCCATCCTGTCGTTGAAAAACTTGCCGCCTGTATCGGCCGGCTGATTTGCGTCCTGACGCGGTAGGTGCGCCAATGGTGATTTAGATCAGATCAGTGTACTACCATCAAGGCCATGCAGATATTAGAATGCTGCGATCCGAAGGCCGTGCAGATGACCGCAACGACCAGAAGCTGCAATGTTTGGTCAAATACGTGCCAAAGGTGGGTGGCATCCACAGATGCACAGGTGTGCGTTCTTCAATATGCTTCGAAATGCGTCTGTTTGCGTCAAGTGGCGTCGAAGCGCATCACGCAAAAGTGGGGGTAAGAGGGGATTCCGGGCCAAGGGATCGATGAATTATCCAGATCTATCGTTGGACAGCCTCAACTACGTTGACGTCCGGATCGGATGAACTCACTCCCCGACAACCTGGAGAGCGCTGCGCAGCACGCCGACCGGCATGGGTGGGACATCCGCAGCCGTTAGGACGCTCGTCGCGCCCTGGTGCCCAAGATCGATGTCGTATCTGCGGCCGGGCTCGGCGGTCGTGCTCACCAAGCGCCGGCAAAGCAGGTCGGCAAGCGCCGGGTCTTCGACCGCGCATATAATCTGGCGGCGGTCGAGGCGAAGGGCCGCCAGTACTTCGACGAGATGAAGCGCGCGGAAATCGTCGATATGCTGGACCGGATCATCGAGAAGGAGTGAGCGCCAAGGCGTCCAGGCGCGGGCGAGGTGAACCGACAATAGGAACGCCAGTCCAGCCGCACGTCGCTGGCCAGAGCTGAAAACGAATTGCGGGTTCAGCCCGTCGCCGACCTTCAGGCTCAGGAAGCGTTTCACATCGCCTCGGATGCTGTAATCAATGGTCCTCCAATCCGCGTGTGGTCTCAGACGTTGATAGAGTTCATTGAGCAAGGGGCTGATCTGAGCCAGCCTTTCATCGATGATCTCGGCGCTGACGCGCTTTACCGCCCGGTCGATCTTGCGGGCGCTGGTTGCGGCGGCCTGTGACTGGCTGACTACATCGGCGAGCTTGTCGATGTCCTCTCGCAGAACTTCGATGGTTTTCTCGATCGACGCCATGCGCGTGACCGACTGGGACGCCTCCAGAACGATCAGGGCGCGCTCGAGGTTGATCAATCGGTCGCGCTCGGCCGCTACATTGGTTTCGAGCCCGTCCGGGTCAGAAAGGAAGCGCGGATCGATCCCCCAACTCTCGAAGAACGCGGCATGGGTCTGTTCGGCCTCTCGCAAGGCGTGCTCTTCGGCTTGATGGCCAGAAACTTCACGCTCGACTATGGTGAAGGCGGACGACGCTTGTCGCGCCTGTTCACTGGCCGCAGCCATTCTGCGGCGGGCGTCCTGAACCCCGGAGGCGAGGCTTGAAATCCGCCGACGCGCTGCTTCCACGCCTGCGGCGAACTCCGCAGAGGTTCGGTGGGCGGCGCAGAGCGGGCAATGGTCCTCATGAACGCCAAGGCGCTCGCCGTGCTCGACCAGAATCGCGAGCGAGGCTGCGACCGCATCCGCGTCCTCTTCTCGGGCGAGCAGCGTCTCGGCGGCGGCAACGTCCGCCAAAGCGACGCCTTTCGCATGCCTTGTCGTTTCAAGCCCGGCCCTCGCGGTTTCCCGCGCTGTCACCGCATTGGGCGCCTGAAAAGCCTGCTGACGGGCGAGCAGAACCCGACCGGCCTCCGCCGCTTCAGCGCTGCGGGCGGTTCGCGTTCGCCCGTCTGCAAGCGCGCCGCGAGCCGCCTCAAGGCGGAGCACCATGTCGGTGGGCGCATTCGGCACGGCGGCGCCCACGATCTCCAACGCGGCAGAGACGTCGCCGGAGCGACTAAGCGAGGCTTGGATTTCCGACTGCTGGGTCAGACGCTCGCCCAACTTGGCGCGCGCGTTCTCATAGACGGCTTCATTACGGGCGTGAGAGGCATCGGCGGCGGTGACGACATCCCTGGCCTTCGCAGCCGCCTCTGAGCCTTCGAGGGCGCCGAGGGCCGAGCGAACGAGATCGAAGCGTTCGGTCTCGGACAGATCGAGACTGAGGGCAGCGATCCATTCGTCGCGAATGATGGAGGTTCGGGTCAGCTGTCGCAGCGCATCCTCGGGCACAGGTCCGCTGCACAAGGCCGCCTGGATTTCTTCCGGCGACATATCGGCACCGCTCTCGCGGGTCCGGGTGATCTTGAATGGCTTGCCCTTGTCGCTAACGAAGGCAGCGGTGACATAGTGAGCTTCCGGTTCGCCGGCGCCGCGCCACCACAGATAATCGGCGAGGCTTTCCTTGGCTGCCTTCTCGACGGCGTACTTTTCGATCAGGCCGGTGATGGCGAACTCGACGGCGTCGCACAGGGTGCTCTTGCCGACGCCGTTGCGGCCGGTGATGACGGTGAAGCCGCCGCCGAAATCGATCCTAGCCTTGTCTCGGAAACCACGGAAGCCGCAGACCTCTACATAATCGAGCTTCATGACCTGGCTCCCAAGATGCGCGCGACCTCCACAGCCGGCGTTTCGTTGAGAAAGGCGGCTACGGCGTCGGCGGGAACGTCCTTTAAGCGGCTGCGGAGGCGGTCTTCGAAGTTGGTCGCACCGAGGAGCGGCTGCGCGCGGAGCCCTATTAAGGGCAGCAACGCCCTTTCGACGTCCTCCGCCGTTGTCACGGCCGTGCGGGCGATTTTTCGGGTGAGTGTGAAGTCTTCCTCTATCCGCTCGATGGCGCGGGCCAGCGAAGGTGCACGCTCGGCGGTGAGTAGCACCGAATAGACATTCCAGGCCTTGATGCCGGCTCCTCGCAGGGACGCGGCGTGACGTGCAAGGCTAGTCTTCTGGCTGGCCTGCCAACCGGCCATGAGCGCCTCCGCGTTTACGAAGACGTGGACGAAGCCCATGAGGGCGGCGCTCTCGAAACAGGTCACGGGGCCACTCGGTCCTGACCAGGACCAGGTTTCATATTGTGCATTGCGAAGCACGATTTCGGCTTGAGTCGCGATATCCATCAGATGTTCAGCTCCGCGCGTGCGCCGTTGACGTCAAACCAGTCTCCGGCGGCCGCCGGACGTATGAGATCGCCGGTTCGGCCACCCCGGATGACATTGCTGGGAAGACCGAGATCGGTTGCGCCCACGGCAACCACGACTTCGGAGGTGACGGCCACGGGTGGCTCGATGAATTTCGTTCTAAGCGAACCGAGGATCGCCTCGGCGCCATTGATGACCCGGATGCTGCGACCGTTCAGTTCGTAGCCTTCGGGAAGCTGGGTGGCGCCAGCCTGGCGCAACAAGAGGTGAAAATACCCAAGCGCCTCCACATTGCCGGGGCGAAGGCGTGTGGCCGGCTGTACAGCCGGGATGCCTTCGGCATCCCGCCGCAGCCCGTAAAGGGTCTCGCTGTCAAAATTGGCGATCTGGAGCCAGTCCGGGTGGCATTGAACGCCCGTCGTCTGTTCGAAGACGGCCCGGCCCGCGGCCAGGACCTGGCGTAGATAATTCGAGGAGAACGTCCTGCGCAGTTCGTCGAGCACGTCCGCGCCGGATTCGCGAACATGCTCGAAATGAACGTTGTCGGCATGGGCGACCTGCCAGAGCTGGGGCGCCTTTTCTTCGAGGGTATCTGTCGGCGAGAGATCGACGACTGTGACGGAGAGCGGCTGCACGTCCGCAAGGGCGCCGCCGATCACAGCGTTGAGATATTCCCAGTCTGACCAGAAGCCGACGACCAGTATGTCCTTCTGTCGCAGGTTCGCTGCCATCCAGGTCTTGCTGCGTTCGATGCGGGCCGAGATAACGGGATCTTCCAGTTGGGATGGGGCCCAGACGGTCGACGCGGGATCGCGCTGTGCGCATCCATGAAATTTCAAGAGCGGGGCTTGGCGCGCTGCATCGACATTGGCCTCGTCGCCATCGAGGGAGCCTCTGAAGGCAGCGCCGTAATCCCAGGCCCGGCGTTCGATGAGGATGTCGTAGTTGCTAGATATGCCCGCGACCGCAGCGCGGGTGATCAGAAAATCGGCGATTGCGGCGTGACCGGGATTGTACGGTCGCGCAAAGGCCGGCCATGGCACCAAATGCTCGATGAAGACGGACTGGAGCGTATTGGTGGCCACGAAGTGTTCGGCTAGCGCCTCGAGATTGTCACGCAGCGCGATATCGCAGGCGGGATCGACCTCGAGCTGGTATTTGTCAAAACAGCGTTCTGCTACGGTGCGTGCGGATGGTAGGCTGCTGGGCGGCGCCATCGACAGGCCCGCGCCGCAGACCACCAGAAGCCGGCCGGCATTCATCGATGCGAGAAGTCGCGTTAGGATCTCCGGACTCAAACTGCATTCCCCCGACTACATAATGCTATTACCACCGGATCCGAACCTGCCGGCGGAATTTCTCTTGGTCACCATAAGCAATAATTGCGCTCACCGAGAATGCCCGTTCTCGATTATTATTGGTCAAGAGCCGGTAGACCATTTTGCGCTAGACTAAGCCGAAAAGCTTGGCGGTGGCGAATGGCTGCTTTGAGGAGTTCGCAATTAGATCCCAAGCGAGCCGTTTGGTTAGCACAGGCCACCACACCTTTGATGCCCTTCACTTTCCACGTGGCCAAGGCTTGTCGCTACGCGCTTGGTCCCTTGAGCAAGAGGAGCCCGCCCAGTTGCGGGCGGGCTCTCTATTCCTTATTCGCTGCGGCGGGCAGGGCGGGACCAGATGAGGCTGTGGGTGTCACCGTCCTCATCCTCAAAGAGGTTGGCGTAGATGGGGTTGGAGAAGCTGGGATCATCGACCTTGAGGCTCAGATAGTTCCTGCCTTCGTTGGACGTCTTGGACCAGGCGGCTCCAATTTCTGCGCGACCGACGAAGACGCGGTGGCTGGGGGCATTTTCTCCATTGGCCCGAGTGTCGGGTGCGATGCGGACATTCTTCGCCTGAACCGAAAGGGTGAGGATTTCCCCGGTGAATTCGTTGTTGGCGGTGGATTTGAATGTGCCGATGGTTGCCATGATGGTCTCCTTGATTTGCCTACGAGCCCGCCCCTTGCGGCCTCGATGGCGATCAAAGGGCCGAAGACGATCGACGGCGCACCCGTAGGGGAAACGGCAAAGGAGAGCTTTCTTGTCTTTCCGCGGGGAATGCCGGCCCCCGCCGGCAGGGGAAGAAAGCTTGACGACGCTGTTGCGCCAAGGGCGATCGAAGCGCAGCTGGTCTTCGGCCAGATCAGCCCATTGAGGGGCCGGACGGGAGCGGACTGGTTATCGGGAAAGCTCAAGAAGGCTATGGCGACCACCCTGCGCCATGGAAACCGCTCCACGGATAGCGGCGTGGATCAACCTTCGGTCAGGTTTCGAAACGCCTTCGATTCGACATAGGCACCGGCGAACATGCCCGTGGTCTTCGCGCTATTGGCGTTGCAGGGCGCTGCTTGGTCACGTGGCCGGGTTCCCCATGGCGCGCGCCATGTCGGGTATGAGGCTGGTTACCTGCCGCGGTTAATGACAACTCAGCGTACCTCAGTGGTGAAATCCACAGAGCGTCCTGGTCTCTGTGCCCCTCATCTACCGATCATAAGATGTGCCGCGAGGTGGGAATGAAGATGGACCAGGTCGTAAAGAGGGGCCAGACGAGCTCGGAATAATGCCGGTCCGTCCAATCATGGTGTTTGCCGGTGCATTGGGAACGCTTGCAGCCATACCCCACGCTATAAACTCCTGACTGGCGTGAAGCCAGCGCAGCGGCGGCGGTGCTCATTTGGCCGAATATCACCCCCCTGGTCGGCGCCCCATAGGGTGGCGCTCACGCGCCACCCCGCTTGCGGCAATCGAAGAGTTTGATGCCAAGTTTTCTGGCCTTGTCAGCCAGGTTGTCCTGAATACCAGTGCCAGGAAAGACGATCACGCCGATCGGCAGGATGTCGAGCATGGCGTCGTTGCGCTTGAAGGGCGCGGCCTTTCCATGCCGGGTCCAATCGGGGGCAAAGCCAATCTGCGGGACCTTTCGCGTTTCGGCCCATTTGCCGGCGATGAATTCCGCCCCCTTGGGCGACTTCCCATGGATCAGCACCATATCGGGGTGCTTGGTGTGAACCTTGTCGAGTAGATCCCAGATGAACTGGTAGTCGTTGAAATCCATGCCACCGGTAAGCGCTACCTTGGGGCCAGCAGGCATCAGGAGCTCGGTTTCGGCCCGGTGGCGAGCGGCAAGAAAATCGCGGCTGTCGATCAGGCTGGCGGTCATGGTTTTGCGGTTCAGCATCGAGCCCGCGCGCGGTCGCCAGGCCGAGCCGGTCTGGTGTTCGAAGCATTCGGCGGCCTGGTCACGCATCAGTTCGAGGGCATCGCGGCGTTCGGACAGGGCTTGTCCCGTGGCGACAAGGTTTTCCAGTTCGACCGATTTGACCTCGCTGCCATCCTGCTCTTGCTGCAGCCGGCGCTGGTTCTGCTCATTGTCATCGAGTTGCCGCTCCAGCCGGGCAGCAGCCCGATGGAAGGTGCTGACACTCGACCATAGCAATTCGCCGAGATCGGCATCGAGCGCAGTGTCGGCAAGACTGGACGCGAGAGCATCGAAGATATCGGTGACAACACCGGCGAGAACATTGTCTTCGGGAATTGGTCGAGGATCAGCCTCGTCGGCGGAAGGGCGCCAGCCATAAAGCTGCAACTGGCTGACAATATGATCGGTCGAAGAGGAATGATGGTGCGGTTCGATCGCGTCGTGTTCTCGCATAATGTTGCTCCGTCGGTTCGACCGCGACCCTCGCGGCCTTGATGGCGATAAAGCCCATGACCGGGACGGAATGGCACCCCAAGCGCCGCGCGGGGCCGGAGCGACAGCGCAGGATGGCAGAGGCCAACTATTTTGTTCGCGCTGGAACGGCGTCGCTATCGATCAACATTGTCGCCAAAAATCGCGCGCCGCCGGAAAATAGTTGACCATCGCCATTGCCGGGCCGACCAGGCCATGGGCCGATCGCCCTCTGCAGGGCCGGGTCCGCGGCTCCTACCGACGGGCCAAGAGAATGTGATGACCATGAGAATGGAACCACTGTCTTTCCCTTGCCGTCCTATTCCGTCCCGCGAAGGTAGCGAATGCGGTCGCGACGGAAGAGTTGCTCCCCGACCGATTCCCGAAGACCCTCCATGCCGAAGCGCCGCAGGTCATCGTTGAAGTCGGCCAGGCCGGGCGACAGAACGATGGGTTCGATCCCGGCCCGATGCGCGCGGTCAGCGAGATGGTGGCAGACATTGGCGCCGGCCCGGTCATTGTCGCGAATGATATAGAGCCGCCGAAGGGATGGCGGGAACAGGATGGCGGCGAGGTGAGCGGCCGACAAAGCTGCAGCGATGGGCAAGTCAGGCAAGACGCATCTGAGGGATAGGACGGTTTCGATGCCTTCGCCTGCCGCCATGATGGTGCCAGCCGTGCCAAAACGGACAGCGTGGCCCAGAAGATCGCCCATTGCCCGGCGGGGCGTCGCTACGGGTGCCTTGTCCACGCCGTCGCTGGAAAGCCAGGTGCGATGCGCTCCGGTTTGCTTTCCATGAAGGTCGGTGACGGCTGCGATCATGGCCGGCAGGGTTTGGCGCGAGCCGCCGTCTTCGGGACGATAATAGCAATGGGGATGGAAGCGAAGGGCACTGGTCCCATGCAGCACGGAGATGGCGCGTTGACGAAGGTAGGTTTCTACCCGGGTGCCGAAAATGGGCTGCGCCATGTTGAACAGGCGCCGGGACGCTTCGGGTGATCCAATTATGGTCGGGACGCTCTTTATATCTGACGACGGTACCGCTTCGCTTTCCGTTAAATTGAGAAATCGCCGTGCCTCACGACCAACATCCCTAAAGTCGACGAGACCCGTCGATTCCCGGATAATATCCAGCAAGTCGCCGTGCTCGCCGGTGGCCGCGTCGGTCCATTTGCCAGCGGCGCCTTTTCCAATCTGCGGACCAAACAGACGCACGAACATCGAGCGCCCCGGAGTGTTGCGGGCATCGCCGACGATCCAGTATTTGCCGGTGCGGCGACCGTTGGACAGATAGTACCGGCAAACCGCCTCGGCCCGCTGGCCAAGGCGAATGGCAAGGTCAGCCGCCTGCATTTCGGACCGTCACTGTGGCTGGCCGGGAAGAGCCGTCCGGATCGTCGGGATCGAGCGGCTGATAACGCGCATAGGGACTGACTTCGGCCAGATGTCAGAAGGCGTGATGGCAATGTCGGCGGCCGCGCGCAGCAGGGTCCGAAAATTGCTGGGGTCATAATTGGGAATGCTCATGACGTCCGGCCTGCCTTAGCCAATTGACGGGCTAACCAGCCATGAGTGTCATTCCAGGCCAGGGTATCGCCGGTGGTGAGGTCAAGAACAAGAGCGCCGCCGCCGAAGCTGTGCAGCATGGGTTTGGAGCAGACATGCGCCCATTCGAAACCCCAAGGCCCGGTGAGCCCGAATTCCTGCGCACAGCGCCGGACAAAGCGGATCACCACCCCGGTATCGCCGGAGGGCGAGGCAGAAATCCGCAGGCGGCATTCGCTGGCCTGTTCGTCCACATTGAGATCAAAGCCATCCCGGAACGCGGCCCCATTGTCCGAGTGCTCCGGGGTTTCCTCATAAATTTGCCGGGCGCGAAGCAGGTTTTCTGGTGTGCGCACATCGAGTTCGGTTGCAAAGAGTGTCAAGTTGTCGGCCATCTGGCCCTCCAAATGCGAAAACCCGGCACGACGGCCGGGCGGGAAAAGAGGAGCGGGACGGCCGAGGCCGCCCCGCGGATGGATGGTTACTCGGCAGCAACTGGATGGACCGTGCGGCCATCATTCTCGACCGGTTCATCGAGGTCGCTATCGTCCGCGGCCTCCAGCTGGCCGGCACTGTCGCCGGCACTCTGCAGCACCGGATCCGCGGCCCCGCTGTCACCCGCAGGGCGGAGCACGTCAGGCAGCCAGTCGGATCCGGCGAGCAAGGTTTCGGCTTCGGCCGCCATATCACCTTTCTTGAGATGAGCTATGCGGTCGGCGGCGCGCTGGCCCTTGGCCTCTACAACGGCCTGCAGAATCCGGCCCTTGGTTACCCGGCCGAGATAGTTCGCCGCGGTCGGTGCCCAGAGTTTGGTCATGTCGAGCTCTACCGCCTGGGACACGCAGTCGGCATGAGCAAACACGCCGGGCCGGCGGTTCCAGGTTTCGTACACGGCATTGACGGACAGACTGACGGCATGAGCGAACAGCGCTGACCGGCTATCGGCATCCCACTCGCCCAGGGCGTCCCAAAGGTCCCCCGCGTCTTCCGGCAACGTCTTGCTCCAACCATCATGCCGGGCGCGAATGACTTCGGCGGCGGCACTGTCCTGCAGGCCGACACCGGCACCGCCGAAACTGCTGCTGCGCAGGTCAAGCTCGAGGCAGGTTTCCGGGGCGTTGCGATAGAATGCCTTCAGTACCAGGGCGTGGAGTGTTGCAAGCAAGGCGACGTCGGGGCAGGCGCCAAGAGCATAGCGCAGGCCGAGCGTACGATGTGCCGTCAGCTCGGCGAGCAGCTTGTCCGAGATCGGCGCGAGCCCCTCATCGTCCTCGGTGTCCGTGGCCTCCGGGATCGCAGCCATGGCAGCGGCAGAGGCCGCCTGGTTTTCCAGCCCAGTCTCACCGCCGGCATTATCAGCGCGGTCCGTTCCGGGCTCATCCTCGGGTCGGACGTAACCACTTTCGATGCGCAGACGGCCGTCACCGGCAATGCTGATGAAAGCGCCGGCCAGGGCAATCTCCTCGGGATCGTATTGCATCGGACGATCCTCGAAACCAGCGAGCGCCGTTTCGAGTTCGGCCAAGCGCTGGTCCACCTCGTCAGGCAGGTCGTCTCCGCCGTCCTCGTATTGGGCGACCAACTGATCGTATTCACCCTGGAGAGCGGCCCGGGCAGCTTCTTCCTCTGCCGTCAGCGGAACGGTCTCGCCATGGATGCGACGAAGGCCATAGCTATGGCCATAGGGAAAGTCCGCCGCCACCTGCACCCATTTCCAGCCTTCGGCCGCGATCGGCTCAGCGCATTCCTGGAGTTTTTCGACGACGAGCCGATCGAGCAGAGACGCGTCCTGCAGCCAGCCGCCGTCGTCGGATTCGAACAAGTCCCGCAGCACAGTCCCACCGGCTTTGATATAGGCACCAACACCAACGAACTGTGCCCGCTTGTCCGAGGCCCGCACGGCACCTTCGGTCAGCATGCGCCGGATCGAATATGGCGTCTTGTCGTAAGATGACTTCACGCGCTCGAAGACCTCCTCCTGCCTCCCATGATCACCGGTGACCGTGAAGGCCATTAGCTGGTCGAGGGACACGGCGTCCTCGGCATAAGCGTTGAGCAGGACCGGCGAGACGGCGGCGAGCTTGAGCCGCTGCTTGACCACATTGAGTGAAACAAAGAACGCGGCGGCGATTTCTTCCGCGCTCTGGCCTTTCTCCCGCAGCGTCAGAAAGGCACGAAATTGGTCGAGCGGATGCAGCGCCTCGCGGTGCACATTTTCAGCCAGGGAATCTTCTTCGGCGATGCCACCCTCCCGAACCAGGCAAGGGATCAGCGCATCCTTCGCCAGGCGCCTTTGCTTGACCAGCCGTTCGAGCGCCCGGAAGCGGCGGCCACCGGCCGGGACTTCATACATACCGGTTTCGGCACCGGTCTCGTCCATGACGGGCCGGACGCTCAGGCCCTGCAGCAGGCCGCGCCGGGCAATATCTTCGGCCAGTTCCTCAATGGAAACACCGGCCTTGTTCTTGCGGACATTGGCCTGGCTCAACACGAGCTTGTCGAGAGGAATGTCCCGCGAGGTGCTGAGAGCGATCGCGGGCTTTTTCTTGGGGGTCGTGGACATGGATCATACTCCGTAACGGGCCGCCGGGAGCCTCTCTCCCGACCTGTCGACCCGTCACGACAAAGGGCGCCGCCCTCTAGCTCTGAGGACGGCGCCGCAATCTCGGGATTCGGGATGTTCACACCCGATCGAGCAGTTTCTTGGCCTTGCCTTCGAGATCGAGCCGGACATCCTGATGCGGCTTGTCTCGGGCCATGCGGGTAATGCCCTGGACGAAATCGAAAATGGATTCGGGCTTGCGGCCTTCTTTGACGAAGACCGTCTCGATGACCTTTGCCGTCTCGGCTCTGGAAAAGCCGCGCGCGCGCAGGAACTCGCTGCGGTCCTCGTCCGTGCGGGCCACGATCTGCTGCCGCGCCGACTTGATGCCATTGACGAAGGCCAGGGGCGAGGAATTGGCGAAGCGCGTCAGCGCCGGGGCGGCTTCGTGGGCAAAACGGGAAGCGGCATATTTGGAATGACGGATGGTGATCTCCTGAAAATCCTCCACGCCCCACAAATTGCGGTTCTGGCAGACCGCCCGGAGGTAAAAGCTGGCCATGCCCAAGGTTTTGGCGCCGACCTCAGAGTTCCAGCAATAGAAGCCGCGGAAGAACAGGTCCGGCTCACCATTGGGCAGCCGCCCGGCCTCGATGGGGTTGCGGTCATCGACCAGGAACAGGAAGACATCACGATCGGAGGCATAAAGCGTGGTCGTATCCTTGGCGATATCCACATCGGGATTGTAGATGCCGCTCGACCAATCCAGCACGCCGGGCACCTTCCATCTGGTGTCACCGGTGCCGTTGCCTGCAATCTTCTGTACCGCTTCCACCAGCTCGTGGTCATAGATGCGGCCATAATCGGGCCCGGTCACGGCCCGTAGTTCGACCCGGCCATCCGTAGTTTCGAGCGTTTTGATTTGTTCGGCACGATGACTGCTGAGGCCATACTGCAGATTGATCGCGGCTAGCGGTGCTGGCAATTGCCGCAGATAGGCGGCGGGCGCGCCGACCAAGCTGGATAACTGTCCAAAACTCCAGTGCGTCGGCGCCGCAGGACTATCCGCGCCCGGCAGCATCAACGCCATGTGTTCAGGATTGTCGCTGCGGGCCTCAACCCGGATCGCCGCACTGTCAACCGTGCGCGTCCGGCTTCGCTCGGCCCGTTCCCGAACGGAGGCATAGAGTTCGGACAAGGACAGATAGCGCTGGTCGTCGGGCCGGTTGAACCATTCCGAGCTCACTCGCCCGATCCGCTCCCCCCGGCTGACATCGACACGATAGCCGACATGTTTTCGATGAACCGCATCCAGAACTTCCACACTGCTCATTGTATTTCTCCAAGCGGGCCGGCGGAGAACTCTCTCTCGCCCTCAACCCGTCATTTCCTGGAGACCGCCCTCTCCCTCCACAGACCCAAAAGGGAGGAAGGACCTCGCCGAGGCGGGGTATCGCCGCCCATCGAGCCATGTTAGATTAATTCAGATATATACGGTTTTCGAGATCGATCATGGAATCGGACATATCCACGCTTGCCGGACGGGTCGCCGCACGCATGGCCGAGTTGGGTCTATCCCAAGCAGACATCGCCCGGCGCGGGCGCTTCAACGCCACGTTTGTGTCAGATCTCTTGCGGGGCAAGAAACTCACGTTGCACGCGGGCAATTATGGTCGCCTGGCAAGGGCTCTACTAACGACGCAGGCCTACCTGCAGACAGGAACCCAGCCGTCCGAGGCCGAAATTGATCGGATCAAGACAGAGGTTGGATGGCAACCAGAATACGCTCCCGCCGAGCCGGAACTCAGTCCGGACGCCGCCGCTGACCTTGACGCCATTGCCAGGCATCTTGCGGACCAGGCGGCGTCGCGTGCGGAGATCAAAAAAGCCGAGGAACTGGGCAGGTTTCCTGTATATCGATCGGGCGGTCGCTTTGATGGCGGCAGCATTGTCGAGAGCTTCCCCCTCTACCACCTCACCCTGCCGATCAAGGTGCAGTCGAACGGGCTTTATGCCGTCGCCATCTCCGACACGACCATGTCCCCGCGCTACGAACCGGGTGAGCTGGCCTACGCCCACAAGAGCGCCATAGCTCGCCCCAAGGACTATGTGTCGATCCTGGTCAAAGGGCGCGTGAATTATCGCGACACGATCATCGCCTATATCCGCCAATTGGTGCATGAAAGCGCCGATGAGGTTATCGTCCGGCAGATTTCTCCCAGCATCGAAACCCGCTTTGCCCGCGACAGCATCGAGGGAATCCATCGCGTCGTGTTCGCCGGCGAGCCTATCGAAGAGATCGGCCTTTAGCTTCTGTTTACCGTGTTAGATCAATTCAGACGTAGAAGATTTTGTTTCGGCCTATGAAGCGGTCAATGCCAATGGGTGGCATCGACAAGGAGGCCGAGATGGTCAATTTCAGTTTTTGCCGCGAGAACATTCTCGCGAAGTACGCGTCGCTTCTGGATACGCCGATCCAGGAAGACGATCCCCGCTATGACGACTACATGATCGTCATGGGGACCGAGTTCCGCGCAGAGGCGTATGCCAGCCAGGAAGCGCGCGATGCCAGGCTCGGCACGGCAAGCGAGCACATCGAGTACGTTGCGGTCAGTGCCGAAGAGGTCGCGGCCGTCGAGTATCCTTTGTGCCGGATGGCCATCGGCCCGGAACTGAATGACGCCGGCTTCGAATGCGTCGCTTCCGCCGTGCTTGGAGCCGCCATTGATTTCGACGGCGCCGAAGATACCAGCAGCCTTCACATGGACGTCGTCATCGCCCGCACCGAATACCTGGTGCGCTCCGCTGGCCCGTCCGGTTTGCCCCAGGTGAGCTGGCGGCCTCTTTTCAAGCCCTATGATCCTCAGGATGACCAGAAGGTGGAACGCGAAACCGCTTCCTGGCTGCGGGGCTTTGTTGCCGGCCACTTCGCTCCGATGGCGCGGTAGCAACGAGCGAGCCGATCCGATCTGGGTGGTAATCTCGGGCGGCCGGGCACTTCGTGCCCTGGCCGTCCGAGGCCTCCGCGACCTAACCAACTGGCCTGCAACACGCTTTTCCATTCAATCCTGCCACGCCCAAGGGCCTCTGGCCCATCTAGGCTTCACGCCTCAGCCAGTCGACGACGTCAGATCATGGACCAAGACACCGAACTCAAGAACGGCGCTGCAGCATTTGCCCGGACCCTGGTGGGACCGGCAGGGCGGATTTCGTTCGACATCGCCGTTGGCCAGCACCTCGGCTGGTTTTCAACGGCGCTGGCGCGCGGATTGTCCTGGCACCAGATCATCGAACTTCTGCGGCGCGCGAGTGTCACCCGTGACGATGGGCGGCCGCTGGCACGGGGGCACCTGAGCGCCGTCTATTCGCGGCAGCGGCGCAAGGTTCACCAGCAACCCCCGGGCAATGCGGTCGAGCCACCGCCGGCTATTGGCGCCCGACCGCCAAAACCTCCGTGGCAACCGCCCTCGTCGCCCGCCCGCCCCAGGCCTGCCTCTTCGACACAGAAGGTGCAGCGCGACCCTGAACAGGCGTCGGGTACCCGCCCGACGGAGCAGACCTCAACACCAACCAATTCTGCGATCCGGTCATTCATGAACCGCGCAGCAAAACAAAGGAATGGAAACAATGAACGCTGAAATGCTCTGGCACCTCATCGTCAACTGCGCGCCTGCGGCCGGGCGGCTGGTGGTCATCACCGACATCGTGGCGCGTCTCGCCACGCGCTTCGAAGCGACAGGTCATTTGCCTGACCTGTTCCCGGTCAACCTTGCCCGTGGCGGCGCCAGCGGCCCGGAACTGATGGTGCATGCTGTCGGCGAGATTGGGGGCAAGCTGATGGTGCTGGCCGATCTGCTGGCGGACCCGAAATTGGCGGGCCAGTTCCATGTTGCGGCCAGCAATGTCGTCGATGTGCAGCCCGAAGATATCGCAAGTGGTCGCATCGCTCCCCCCAAGGCCGGGTTGCTCCTCAGTTATGACGGCATGCCGGTTCTGGTAATCGGGGGTGAGGCTGAACGCCTGGTGCTGAAGATGGAAAACTTTGATCGGGCACTGATCGGATTGACCGCCGAATTGCCGGGATTGTGGGAGCGGGTCCGGCGCGCCGAAGGCAAGGTGGCCGAAAAGACCCAGGCGGCGGAAGCGAAAGGGCGCGGTCGCACGCGTGAGGGTCAGCGCCGCCATGAGGGCGCTCGGCAGCGTGTAAAGTTGCAGGAACGGCAGGAGTGCATCGGCCCGACCGGCCAGCTTGGGCTTACCCTCCCGGCCGCGACCTTTCTCCCAACCCCGATGGTTGGTGGTGTGGGTCCAGTGTCTGGAGATGACCTCCTGCTCGTTCCCATTCAGGGGCGTAAAGAGACGCCAGGCGCCTACCCGCCACGCAAGATCGTCGACCGGCTTCGCGCGGGTCTCGCTGTACAGGCCATCCTGGCCGATTGCGGCCTGCGTGCATTGCTGGGAGATCGGACCCGCGCCCGGGACGAACTGCAGAAGGCTTTGCCGCGCACGGGCGCACATCTGCGCGACATCGGGACTGGGCACCTTGTCGTCTGGACCGAATTCGACAATGTCGAACAGGTCGAACACTGGGCCAAAGCCAAATATGCCGGCCACCCCAAGATCCGCAATCTCAATGCTATTCCTCTGGATGGTGAACTGGCGCCGGTAAAAATCCTCTCGCGCGCCCTCGCCCATGCCGAAAGGATCGTGGTGGCGTACGATCGCGCCGAGCGCGAACCGCCGGAACTGGCCGCTATCATCATTCGTGAAGCCTATGCCGAAAGTCCGCACACCAATCTGGGCCTTGATGATCTGTTCCAGATCGCCATGCTTGGCAACATCAACCCGCTCACCTTCTGGTCCCGGTCCCATGATGATCATGCCCTGGCATTCGAAGCCGCTAGGATCGCGGGCCGCGTGCAGGCCGGGGCCAGGGTGATGGTGCCGCCGCACATCCAGGATGTTTTCCGCGAAGTGCTCACGGACGGGCCCAGTCGGGACCATCCGGACAGTGACGCCAGTATCGTCGTGGCGCTCAGGCGTTTGGCTCAGGCGATGGCCGACCTGATCGGGCCGGACAAGTTGCTGCGCGCACTTTCGGACGCTGCCGGCACCGACCAGCACCTGGTTGTTGCGCGCAAAACCCGTAAGGTCTCGGTGATTTCGAACGACTAGAGAGCGGCTGAAGGCCCACCGAGCACCTTCAACATTCTGATATGCAAGCTCTTTTCCGCCTCAATCGTTCCAGACCGATGAGGCGGAAAATCGGAAAGACTGAAGGCTCCACCAACCCCGGAGCCGACCATGACTACCCCTTCTTCCCTTCTTTCGACGAGTGCGCTGACGCCTCCGATCGGCATCGTGCTCGATGCCGATGACGGCGGTGTCGGCAAGACCCATACCGCCGTCCAGTTCATCACCGCCTTCCGCCTCGCCGGCTATCCGCTCGACTTGTTCCAGCTCGACAGCAAGCGCACCCTGGCGGAAAAGTCGGGCGAGAGCGTCACCAGCCTGCTGGTTCCCGACCGGCATGACGTCAATGCCGACGCGGTAACCGGGGCCGATGTCCTGGCACCGTGGTATCGCGCCGCAACGGCCATGCCCGAGACCGGCCGCTCGTGCCTTCTTGAAGTCGGTGGCGCCCTGTCGCCGGTCTATCATGAGGCGATTACCGATTTCGATCTTGAGGAAGATATCGACCTCCTGGGTCTGGGCATCGTGACCGTCATCGTCACCAAGGCGGGTGGCGACGCCGCCTCGCAGCTGGTGCGCGTCGTGCGCCGCACCGAGCGCAACCTGCCGGGCAGCCCCATTATCGTCGCCCGCAACGAAATGGTCGGCTCGCCGATCACTGCCGCGGCCGAGCTCGACAAGGGCTTGCGCAAGCAGGTGCTCGACGTCTTTGATCGCTATCCCTCGATCCGCCTCCCGCGCCTCAACCCCCGCACCATGGTGCTCTATGAGCGCCTGCCCGTCCTGCCTTCGACGGTCGTCGGCTGGCATGCGGACAATTACGCCGAGGCCCTGCGCCAGACCGGCAAGCCGCGCGACGAGGCCAAGCGCTTCGTGCGCGACGTGGCGGCCTGGACCGGAACGATCCAGGAGGAGCTGACCCGCGTGATGCCCTTCCTCGCCGGGGAGAGCGTCGATGCCTGATCTGGAAAAGTTCAAGACCTCGGTGGCGGCAATCGCCCGGGACGCGAAAGAGGAGACGGGCGCATTCATCGCCCGTCTCAAGTCGCTCAGTGCCGAGGAGTTTCTGCGCCTGTCACGCCACGATGTCGAACGGCTGAGCCTGGCCCAATATATCGACGTCGCGCGGGCCATCGCGCCCGACATCCTGCCGATCGCCGCAATGCAGGCGGCTGATCCTGAGCCAGACAAACCTTCGTTCAACTGGACGCCCCGCCGGCTCTACGCCATTGCCATCAGCGCCAGTATCGCACTGGGTCTTGCCGGGTTCCTGGCGGCACCGATTGTGACCGAAGCGGTGTTCGACGCGCCGCTCGTCCGCTCCCAGACCGTGCTGGACTGGCCGGCCTGCCGCCGGCTCACGGCAGAGGTCGATGGCTGTGTCTATCGCCCCACCCAGGACCTGTCCTGGGACTATGTCGCCGCCATGCTCGAAATGGATCGCAACATCCTTCACCGCAACAATGCGCATCTGCCCCAAAACATGGTGCCCCGGGCCAGCCAGCTGGTTGTCTGGCGCTATCAGGGCCACCTGGAGAATTGATGATGAACACGCTTGAACTTGCCGAATACGAAGTGGTCCCCCTGACCTCGGCCATCTTCCGCGCCACCACGATGGCGCTGTTGACCGGTTTCATCCTCACCCTTGCGTTCATCTGCCTGCCTCTCTCCGGCTGGCAGGCCGACCAGCCGGTCACCGTGACCGCGCCCATGCTGGTCGATGCCCTGATGCGCCTCATCTCCTGGCGTGGTCAGGGCTGGCTCGACTACGACATTGCCGACCAGGTTCTGTTTCGCCTTTGCGGGATTGGTATCGGCATGGGCCTTGCCGGCTTGGCCGGGTTTGCCATCGCGCACGCAGCAACACCGGCAGTGGATACCCGCCAGCACTATAGTGGGCGGCGCCTCATCTTCGGCAAGGCGGCAGCAAGCGGCGCCAATGCCGAGATCCTGGCCAAAGCCGGCAAGCGGAAACAATGGATGCCTGAGCTCGCGCCCGGTGTCGCCTGGCCGCGGGGCTGGCAGGTTCTCAATCTGTTGATCCTCGGGGCGATCGGCTCGGGCAAAACGCGCATCCTGCTCAAGCTACTGGAAGTACTGCTCATGCAGGCCAAGCAGACGGGCCGCGATTTTGGTCTGCTCGTCTACGACGCCACCGGCGAAATCCTAGCCGGATTGCCCGTCGACAACAAAGACATTGCGGTCATTTCCAGCACCGGCCGGTCGCGCTATGGCTGGGCAATGAGCCGAGACATCCGCACGATCGATGACTGCGAATCCGCGGGGGCCCAGCGCGCCCTTGCGACGAAGGAGAGTGGCATGTGGCAGGACGGCGCCGCCACGCTCGACGCCGGCGTCATGGTTGAGTGCATGCGTAGCCATGAACACTGGTCCGCGCCGGAACTTTACGCCATGTCGCTGTCCGATCCGCTCTGGCTCAAGCAGCAATGGGAATTGCATTATCCTCCCGCGGCAGGGCTGATCGAAGTGGATGCTGCGGGGGAATTGTCCAAGACCACGGTGTCGCTGTTGATCACCTGGCGCATCAACGTCCTGCGCACGCTGCGTCCTTTGGCCGAGGCGTGGAACGACTTGCCGCCGCAACGCCAGTTCTCCTTCGCCGAATGGCTGCACGGCACCGGCAGGCAACCCCGCATTGTTGTGCTGCCCCGCAACGGGCGGCATCCCCGCATTTCGGCAGGCTGGATTTCCATGGCGATCGACGCAATTGCCGGTCATGTCGGCGATCCTGACCTGCCGGTCAGCCAGACCAGGTTGCGCACCATTGCCCTGGAGGAGGCGCCAACCCTGGGCATGCTGCCGCGCTGGCCGGAAATCCTCGATACCGGCAGAAACAAAGGCCTCTCGACCATTGCCGTTGCCCAAGACCTGACCCAGTTCCGCTCGGCGTATGGCGAGGTTTCTCGCTCGATCCTGCAACGGTTCCGCCTGAAAATCATCTGTGAGCAGACCCCCGGTCCGGATGCCAGGGAAATTGCCCAGCAATGGATCGGCATCCGCCAGGTCCGGGACTGGAAGTCCGCAAGGGTTGTTGACGGCAAAACCGTGCCCCCGGATCCGCAGGAGGTTCCCGTTATCCCCGAGGAGCATCTTTCCGACCGGCTTGGGGTTAGCGGCGGCGCCGTCCATGCCGTTCTTGTTGGCCTGAAACAGATCTACCGGCTGGAATGGCCGATCACCGTCTGGGCGCGTCGTCGCTGATACAGACAACCATCTGAAATCGCTGAGATTTCCTCGTCCAATCGTTCCTCCAAAAGGTGAGAAAATCAGGGATATCTAAAGGGCCTCCATTGGGGGCCCTTTTCTTGGTCGCTACATTCGCCGTTATCAAATCGTCGTCCTATTACACCCGTCAAGCCGCGGCAGCCGCACTTGACTACTACGCTGCCGACGACAGCGCCGGTATCTGGCTGCGCGGGCACGACGCCTTGGGCATCGCCGCCGGCCAGATCGTGCGGGCCGACGACTTCGACCGCATCTGCGCCGGGCTCGATGCCACCGGGAAGCCGCTGACCAAAGCAGGGGGCGGCCCCCGCATGCTGGGCATAGACGTGACCCTATCCGCGCCCAAGGGGTTTTCCGTCAAATTCGCATGCTCCCACGGGGCCTTGCGCCAGGTCTTCGCGGATATCGAGCAGGATGCGCTCGAAGACGTGGTTCGGCTGGTGGAGCAGGAAATTTCCCTGGCCCGACGCGGTCACAATGGCAGCCGTCGTGAACAGGCCAGTTTCGTTGCCGCCGCTTTCACGCATTCCGAGGCGCGTCCGGAACGCCATGCGGATGGCGTCGTCTTCGCCGATCCACAACGTCATCATCATCTCTGCATACCCAATATTGCCGAACGCGATGACGGCACTTGGGGTGGCATCGACTCGGTTGCACTGCGCAGCTGGAAAAAGGCACTGGGCGCGGTCTTCAGGCTGCGGCTCGCCAGTGGGCTGCAGGCGCACGGCTTCACCATTGAGCACGCCGATGACGAATGGAAGTGGTCGATTGCCGGTGTGCCAGAGACCCTCACCAAGTACTTCAGCGCTCGCCGGGCGACGCTGGAAGAAGAGTTGGCCGAGGCAGGACTGACCTCCGGTCAGGCGCCGGCTCTCGCCGCTGCGATCAACGCCACAGACCGCCGCACCAAACAGGATCTGAGTCTGAACCAGCTCACCGAACAGTGGCACGCGGCGGTTCGGGGTCTCGGCTTCGATCCCGAACAGATCGCCCTTGCAGGACGGCAGGTTGAGCAAGAGCCCCAGGATTTCAATGGAGCACGGAAAGAGCGCCTCGCCACTGTCCCGGAAAAACTGACCGAATACCAAGCGACCTTCTCGCGCCGCCAATTGATCGAAGTCAGCGCTAACACCCTCGTCGGCACCGGCGCGACGCTCGATGACGTCATTGCCGGTGCCGATGATCTCGTCGCCCGGAACAGCGTTCTTGAACGCGCCGAAACACGCGACGGGCCCGTTTACTCCACACCCCAGATGCTGGCGGCTGAGCGCGCCTTGGTGAACCTGGTGCGGCGCAATGCACAGGCCCGCGTGGTCGGTCCCGACCGGAGCGCCAGGGACGAAATGCTCGCCATTTCTGGCCTGAATGCCGAGCAACAGGATGTGGTGCGCGCCGCCACCAGCGGCGCCAGGTTTGTCCTCGTCCAGGGCGGTGCCGGGACGGGGAAATCCACGACCCTGAAAACCGTCGCCAAGACCTGGCAGACTGCAGGTTATCAGGTGAAGGGCGCCGCCGTGGCCTGGCGCCCCGCTAACATCCTCGGCACCGATCTCGGCGTTGAATCCCGCGCCATCGACGCCTGGTGCAAATCCATCGCCATGGGCAATCAGCCCTTCGGGGAAAAGACCTGCCTGATTGTCGAAGAAGCCGGCCTGCAGGCCACGCTGCAGACGCTCCAGCTGCTCGAGGCAGTGGACCGGACCGGCGGCGTGGTGGTGATGGTTGGCGACGAGGATCAACTCGTCCCCATCGGCGCCGGTCATGCCATGCGGCTCATGCGAGAAACGGTCGGTGCCACCCGCATCCAAACCGTCGTCCGCCAGCGCGAAAGCTGGGCGCGGCAAGCCCCGAAAGATTTCGCGCGTGGTAAGGCCGAAAAAGCTCTGACGGCCTTTTCCGAGCATGGCCAGATCGCATTTCAGTATAGCCCCCGTGCGACAGTAGAGGCCGTGGCCGATCACTGGAATGAGACCACGAGGACCGCCCCGGCCAAAAATGTGCTGGTGACGGCCAAGACCAATGCCGAAGTGCGGGCCTTGTCGGCCGCGATCCGCAATCGACTGCGGGAGCGTAGTGCGCTCACCGGGTCCGACTTCCAGATCGAAGCCGCGGATGCCTCCGGCAACCGGCACATACTGCGTCTCGCCATAGGCGATCAGGTGCGGTTTCTGCGCCGCCATGACGGACTCGGTGTCGTCAATGGCACCGAGGCCCGGATCGTCGCCATCGCACAGGACAAGGCGGGAATCATCCGGATCGAGGCCGAACGGGACGGGCAGCGAATCAGCTTTTCACCCAGCGACGTCGCCGATACCAAGGGCCGGGCCCGGCTCGCGCACGCCTATGCCGCAACGCTGTTCCAAGCGCAGGGTCTGACTGTTGACCACACCCTGGTCCTGCTGTCCGCTCGTTTTGACCGGCACGATGCCTATGTCGCCTCCAGCCGGGCGCGGGAAAGCACCGTATTCTTCATCGATGCGCGGACCCTGGATCGCGAACGCGAGCAGGACGCTCCGCTCGCCGCCGGTGAAGATCGGGACCAGGCGAGAATGACCTATCTGGGCAACCGCCTGGCCCGCCAGAGCATCAAGACCAACGCCCTCGACTACAATCCCGAGAAAGAGCCGGCACGGGCCCGGGCAAAAGGGCTTGACCATGAGCTCTAGCCGCCCGTCCGCGCCAAGACGCGCAGCAAAGCCACCCCGCAAGGTGCGGCCGCCGCGCCGCCCCGCGCGCGCACCGCGGGAATGGGAGCTGATCGATCAGTTGCCCTCGGCCCTGCCGATTACGCAGGCCGAGATCGAGGTGCTCGACAAAATGCTGGGGGCCCAGATCGACGCTATCCTCAAGGGGTAGGCATTTGACGGTGGCGGAGAAATTCGTCCTTGTTCTGCATGGACTTAGCTTGCACCGACAAGCGTTTGATGCGACGCTGCTGGCAAAATTCCAGGTAATCGGGAGGCCGTAAGACATGGCGTTCGGAAGCAAAGCCAATAGCATTGCACTCAAGGCCGCGGCCGCCCCCTTGAGGGCAGCACTCTACCTGCGCGTGTCGACGGGCCGTCAGGCAAAGCATGATGTGAGCCTGCCTTCGCAGCGCAAGCTCAACGCCGATTTCTGCGAGCGTGGCGGCTGGACCGTCGTCGATGAATATGTCGAACCGGGGCTGACCGCCACCGACGATCGGCGCCCCGCCTTTCAAGCCATGATCGACCGTGCCTGCGATCCCGACCATCCCTATGACGTCATCGTGGTCCATGCATTTTCTCGGTTCTATCGGGACGGCGCGGCTATGGAACTGGTCATCCGCAAGCTGCGCAGGCATGGCGTCGAAGTCGCGTCGGTCACCCAACCTAGCGGCGATGATCCCTCAGGCGCCATGATCCGCCAGATTATCGGCATTTTCGACGAGTATACCTCCAAGGAAAATGGGCGGCAGGTGACGCGCGCCATGACCGAGAATGCCCGCCAGGGGTTCTGGAACGGTGCCGCCCCGCCATTGGGCTACACCATCGTCGAAGCCGAACGGCGTGGCCAGAAGATCAAGAAAAAACTCGCTATCGATCCCGTCGAAGCCGAAACCGTGCGGCTGATTTTCCGGCTGTACCTGGAGGGCGACCCGGCCACGGCCAAGCCGCCCATGGGTATCAAGGAAGTGGTAAAATGGCTCAACAGCCACGGCTACCGCACCAAGAAGGGCGGCACCTTCGGTGTCGGACCAGTCCATCACATCCTCACCAACAAAGCCTATGTCGGGCGCTGGCACTATCACTCGCGCAATTCCAAGTCCGGTGGGAAACATCCGGCAGGCGAAGTTGTCGAAGTGCCGGTGCCGGCCATCATCGAGGATTCCGTGTTCGCGGCAGTCGAGGCCAAGCTCGCTGCCAACAATCCGCGCGTCAGTCCGGTCCGCGCCGTCAGCGGCCCGATCCTGCTCACCACTATCGCCACCTGCTCCCATTGCGGCGGCGGCATGACCCAGCGCACCGGCACGTCGGCAACCGGACGCGTCTATGAATATTATACTTGCGCCACCCGCGCCCAGAAGGGGCCGACGGCCTGCAAGGGCAATACGATCCCTATGGCCTATCTGGATGACATAGTTCTCAAAGCATTGAATGAGAAGCTGTTCGCGCCAGAACGGTTGGCCGGCCTGCTCACCGCCATTGCTGCCAAGCGCTCAGAGCGCGCGGAAGCTCATAATGCCCGGCTTGTGGCGCTGCAGATTGAGGCCGACACTGCCAAAGAGCGGCTGCAACGTCTTTACGCATTGGTCGAAGACGGCCTTGCCGAAATGGATGACCTGCTGCGCGAACGCATCACCATGCTGAAAGCCGACCGTGAGAAGGCGCAGGCCACCCTGGATCGGGCGCGCCGGGAGTTCGGCGGCGAAGCAGCGCTTGACCCCGAAAAGATCGCCGCCTTCTCCAGGCTGATGCGAGGGGTTTTGGAGAACGCCGACAACCCGACGCGCAAGGCCTATCTGCGTTCTCTGCTGACCGTGGAAGTCGGTCCGGAAAAGGTCCGCATCATGGGCAGCCGCGAAACGCTGTTTGCCGCCGCCAATGCCACCGATTCTTCAGGTGAAATAGTTCAGTTTTCTGGACTGAAATGGCGCGCCCTAAGAGATTCGAACTCCTGACCCCCAGATTCGTAGTCTGGTGCTCTATCCAGCTGAGCTAAGGGCGCGCACGGCCGTTTCATGTCGAAACGGCAATTTCAGGAAGCGGCGAGGACGCCTGACTGCCTGAAGCGGGGCAACCCATACAGGGGCGTTTCCGGCTTGGCAAGCGTCGAGGACGGTTTTTCTACGTGCTCTGGTTTTTCACCAGCAAGGCGTTCGGCAGGACCAGATCAAAGCGGGTTCCGACCGGCTGATCGACCAGGCTGATCTGGCCGCCATGGGCCTCCACGATCTCGCGGGCGATGGCCAGGCCCAGGCCGGTGCCGCCCGCCCGGGCCGAGCCTTCAAAGGCCACAAACAGCTTGTCACGGGCGCGTGGCGCCAGGCCAGGACCATTGTCGGAAACCGACAGGGTGATGCCCTGGGTGCCGGGCACGGCGGTGAACGAGACTTCGGGGGCCTCGATCTTGGTGCCGGCGGCTTCAAGGGCTTCGCGGGCGTTCTTGAGCAGGTTGAGCAGCACGCGGCCCATCTGGCCACTGTCGATATTGAGCAGCAGCGCATCGGGCGTTGCATTGGTGAAGGTGATACGGGGATGGGCAGACAGGCGGGCATCAAAGGCCGCCTCATCCACCAATGGCCGCAGGCGGGTGGGCGCCAGCACCGGCGGCAGCGCGGTTTCCCGCCCATAATCGAGCACCGACTGGGCAAAGCCGATGGCGCGATCGAGCGTGGTGACGAGGCGCGGCGCCAGGCGCTGCACCTTGGGATCATCCAGCGTGGCCACCTGATCGGAGAGCAGTTGCGCCGAGGTCAGGGTGTTGCGCAGATCGTGGTTGATCTTGGCCACGGCCAGACCCAGGTCGGCCAGATGGCGGCGCTGCCGCAGCAGGGTGAAAATATCGGTTTCCATGGCTGCCAGTTCGCGCTCGGCAATGCCGATTTCGTCGCGGCGGGCCGATGGCGCGATGATCAGGCTGCCATTTTCGGGCGCCTGGCGGAAGGCCAGCATGTTTTCGGTCAGCCGTCGCACCGGGTGAATGAACAGGTAGCTGGCCAGCAGATAAAGGGTCAGGGCGGTCAGCAGGGCCAGCGCCAGCGAGATGAACACCACCTGACCGGAATAATCGAGCATGTCCTGGCGCAAGGGCCGTTCGGGCATCAGCAGTTCGACCATGGTCTGGTCGAGATCGCCGGGCCCGATAATGCGCAGGGTGCGACCGGGGCCGGCCAGCAGGGTGTCGATGGCTCCCATGATCAGGCTGGGCAGGTCACGCTGGCGCATATCGGCGGTGACGACGAGTTCGGGGGTGACCGGATCGGCCAGTTCGATCAGCTGGCTCTGGCCGTCGCGGCGATAGACGATGGCATAGGCCCCCGCCGAGGTCAGCAGGCGGTCGGTCAGGCTGCGTGGCAGGGCCATGACATCGGGCACGGCATCAAGCACCCGCGCCCCGACCACACCGACGCGCAGGCGATCATCAAGCCAACTGGCCCGAAAATTGGCCAGCGAGGGCAAATAGACCACGATTTCGACCAGCAGGATCACCGCACTGATGGTGGCGATCAGCTTGATCGAGAGGCCGGAGAACCGGCCGGGCAAAGCGCTGCTTCTGGTTGTCATTGCCAGCCACTATAAGCGAAGCGCAAGCCTGCGTAAGCCCCGTAACCGCGCATTTCAGGGGAGCAGGCGCCGCAGTGCAGCACGCCGGAGAGCCCAGCGCGAGGGGCGCTGCTGGGCAGTGAACTGCCGCCCGAGATCCACCAGCAGGGCGGCGGGGCTGGCGGGCGGCAGCAGCATATCGGCCAGGTCGGCGGCGCCGATGCCCCGATCAAGCGCCAGGGCCAGCATGGCTGCCACCTCGCCGGCGCCGCTGCCCAGCACGGCGCCACCCAGAATGGCGCCGTTTTCGGCGACGATCAGTTTGGCGCTGCCCTGCAAATCGCCGGTGGCGCGGGCGGCGTCGGTTTCGCTGGCATTGGCGCGCAGCACCAGGGAACCGGCGCGCAAGGGCGACCCGTCGTCGTGCAGGCCGATCTGGGCCAGGGGTGGCGTGGTGTTGACGCTGCGGGGAATACGGAGCGGGGCAATGCGGGCGCTGGCCTGGCCGCTGGCACGGGCCAATGCAATGTCGGCCTGGCGCAGGGCGTGTTGCGCCTCAAAGACCCCGGCGGCGCCGCCGATGGCGGTGATCAGCTCGCTTGACGTCTGCCCCTCCGGGCTCACCAGCAGGCGCTCGGGGTGCAGGGGCTGGCGCTTGAGCCGGGCAGCCTCGAGCAGGGCCGGATCAAGATCGGGCACGCGACCGAGCGCCACCAGAATGTGGGAGACGTCCAGCGTCGCCAGACTGCCATCGGCATGGGCAAGGGCGACGCCCGTGCCCTGGGCCCGCGGCAGCACGGCGGTGACACTGGCCTCGGCAATGATATTGACCCCCTCCTCGCGCAGGGCACGCAGCACGATGTCCACCAGCTCGGGATCAAAGCCGGGCAGCAGCGGCCCCTGCGGCACCAGGGTCACATCGCACCCCAGCTGGCGATAGGCCTGCGCCAGTTCCAGCGCCGTGGCGTCGCCGCCCAGCACCAGCAAGTGGCTGAGCTTGCGCATATTGGCCAGGATGGTGTCGGGGGTGAAATAGGACACCTGATCAAGCCCCGGCAGCGCGGGCAGCGCCGGGCGACTGCCGGTGGCCAGCACGAACTGGCGGGCGCGAACCAGGGTGCTGCCGACGCGCAGGCTCTGCCGATCGGCAAACGCGGCGGGTGTGGTGAGCAGCGTGATGCCCAGCGCGGTCAGGCGCTCGGGCGAGGCATGCGGCGCGACAGAATCGGCAATGGCGGCGGCGCGCTCGGCGATGGCACGGAAACTGGGCTTTGGATCAACATTCCTCAGGCCCAGACCGTCGGCACTGCGCATGGCCTGGGCCCGCGCGGCGCTGGCCATGAAGGCAGCCCGCAACACCTGTCCGCGCGCCGCGTCGCCGGGTTCATCGCCATCGCGCTGCACCAGGACCACGCGGCGGTCGCGGGCCCGGGCCTTGATCGCCAGGGAAATGCCGAGCGCACCAGCACCAATGATGCAGAGATCGGTTTTGAGAAGTTCCGCCATGACCGCCAACGGCATAAGAGCTACAAGGGGACTTATGCGGCGATCCGCCCGGGAAAACAACGGGGCAAGACATGCCATGAACTAGCGCGTGGCGCGTTGACTTGGGGTCGAGTTTTCCCTATAGACGCCACCAACCCGCACCGTGGGCGCCCCGCGCTCCATGTGTGTCCGATATTCTTGCTCCAGAGCAGCAATCAAGAGGAACTGCGCCCAGCGCGGTTTGATTTCATGAAGCGTACTTATCAGCCGTCTCAGCTCGTGCGTGCCCGCCGCCATGGTTTCCGTGCGCGCATGGCTACCAAGGACGGTCGCGCCATCATCAACAAGCGCCGTCGCGACGGCCGCAAGAAGCTCACGGCCTAAGGTCGTCTGGCCGGATGACGGCCACGGCGCCAACGCCTGACGCCCTGCGTCGGCTGACCAGGCGCTCGCAGTTTCAACGGGCTGCCCGGGGCAATCGCGCCGGGCGCTCTGCATTTGGGCTACAGGTTGTTGCCGCGCCCATGGCAGAACCGGGTATCGGGTTTACCGTCACCAAGAAGACGGGCAACTCTCCTGAACGCAATCGCATAAAACGACGTTTGCGCGCCGCTGTGACAGCATGTGCGCGTGACTTTTTACCTGCCCACGACTATGTGCTGGTGGGTCGGCGCGAAGCGCTGAGCGAACCCTTTGCCAAGCTGGTTGCCGATCTGGGTGACTTGATCGTGCGTGTGCACGCCCCCCGATCGACCGATCAGCGCAATTCTTCCGGCCGCGGCCCACGGAAACCAAAACAATGACCGACAATCGCAATGTGATCCTGGCCATCATCCTCAGCATGATCGTGCTGTTTGGCTGGCAGTTCTTCATTGCCGGCCCGCAATTGGAACGGGCGCAGCAGCAGGCGCAGATTGCCACCGAGCAGGCCCAGAGCGAAGCGGCACTGGCGACTCCGGCAGCAACCCCAGCCGCCGCCGGCACGCCGGGGACGGTTGGCCCCGATGGCAAGGTGTTCTATGCCGACCGCGCTGAAGCCATTGCCGCCAGCGAGCGTGTCACCATTGATACCCCGGACCTGCACGGCTCGATCAACCTGACCGGCGCGCGGCTCGACGATCTTGAGCTCAAGCAATATCGCGAGACGGTCGATCCGGATTCCCCGATCATCACCCTGCTGACGCCCGCTGGCGCGCCCGGTGCCTATTTTGCCGAACAGGGCTTCGTCCCCGGTGCCGGCGCCGATATTGCCGTGCCCGATGGCCAGAGCGTGTGGGCGGTTGAGGGCAATGCCACAGCCCTGAGCGCAACCACGCCGGTCACCCTGCGCTGGGACAATGGCGAGGGCCTGATCTTCCGCCGCACCTTTGCGGTTGATGAGTTCTATCTGTTCACCGTCACCCAATCGGTCGAGAACACGACCAGCGGCGAAGTCTCGCTGTTCCCCTATGCCCGCGTCGCCCGCCACGGCACGCCCAAGGTCGCCAACTTCTTCATCCAGCATGAGGGCCCGCACGGCGTGCTGGGCTCCAACAACATGATCTCCAAGAAGTACAGCGATCTGCAGAATGATCAGCAGGTCAGGCTCGACAACACCACGGGCTGGCTGGGTTTCTCGGACAAGTACTGGGCCACAGCGGTGCTGCCCGAGCCCGGCGAAACCATCAACGCGCTGTTTTCCTGGAAAAATACCGGGTCGTATGACGACTACCAGACCAGTTTTGTGGAAACCACGCCGGTGGTGGTCGCCCCCGGCGCCACGGCAACCCACCAGAGCTATCTGTTCGCCGGCGCCAAGGAAGAAGCCGTCATCAATCGCTATCAGCAGGAATACGGTTTTGACCGCATCGACCTGTTGATCGACTGGGGCTGGCTCAGCTTCATCACCAAGCCGATGTACTATGCGCTGACCTTCCTCAACGGCATTATCGGCAATTTCGGCCTCGCCGTGATGGCGGTGACCGTGATCGTCAAGGCGCTGTTCTTCCCGCTGGCCAGCCGCTCCTATGCCTCGATGGCCGCGATGCGCCGGGTGCAGCCGGAGATGAAGTCGATCCAGGAGCGCTTCAAGGACGATCGCCCGGCCCAGCAGCAGGCGATGATGGAGCTCTACAAGACAGAGAAGATCAATCCGCTGTCCGGCTGTTGGCCTGTGCTGATCCAGATCCCGGTGTTCTTCGCGCTCTATACCGTCATTTTCATCAGCCTCGACATGCGCCATGCGCCGTTCTTCGGCTGGATTCAGGATCTGGCGGCGCCCGATCCAACCAATATCTTCACGCTGTTCGGCCTGATCCCGTGGGATCCGACCGTCATGCCGTTCATTGGCGGCTTCCTGCATCTGGGTATCTGGCCGGTGATCATGGGCATCACCATGTGGGTGCAGATGAAGCTGAACCCGCCGCCACCAGATCCGACCCAGGCGATGATCTTCAACTGGATGCCGGTGATCTTCACCTTCATGCTGGGCACCTTCCCCGCCGGTCTGGTGATCTACTGGGCCTGGAACAATGCGCTGTCAGTGACCCAGCAGTATTTCATCATGAAGCGCCACGGCGTCGATGTGGATCTGATTGGCAATATCCTGGGCTCGTTCAAGCGCAAGCCGGCGGCGGACGAACCGACCAAGTCCTGATCGCCACAACCGATCAACCATGCTACATGCCCGCCGGACCCTCCGGCGGGCAAATTGTTTGAAGGCAGCAGCACCATGAGCACTATCGATTACGCCCCCGACATGATCGAACGCGGCCGGCTGCTGTTTGCGCGGCCCTTCCTGTTCGTCAAAGGCTGCGTCAGCATTGCCGATCTGCCCGAGATGGATCGCGTGGAAATCTCCTTTGCCGGACGCTCCAATGTCGGCAAGTCGAGCCTGATCAACGCGCTGTGCGGCACCTCGGGGCTGGCGCGCACCTCCAATACGCCGGGCCGCACCCAGGAGCTCAACATCTTTGAGAGCCAGAGCGAGAACCTGCGCATCGTCGACATGCCGGGCTATGGCTATGCCAAGGCGCCGCAGGACAAGGTGCGGCAGTGGACCAAGCTGATTCACCGCTATCTGGTGGGCCGCGCCACGCTGCGCCGGGTCTATGTGCTGATCGATGGCCGCCACGGCCCCAAGGACACCGATCTGACGGTGATGGACGAGCTCGACAATTCGGCCGTCAGCTATCAGATCGTGCTGACCAAGGCGGACAAGCCGGGCAAGGAAGAGCTCGACCAGGTGATTGCCGCGACCAGGGCGGCCATTGCCAAGCGCCCCGCCGCGCATCCCCATGTCATCCTGACCTCGTCGGTCAAGGGCGATGGCCTGCGGGAACTGCGCACCGAAATCGCCATGCTGCTGGAAAACTAGGCCGCTTCACCTGTCGCGGACGCGCTCCTGCGCCGCCCTCCCCCGTAGCGGGAAGGGCGCCATCGCACCACGTCATCGTGAATGGGAAAGCTCCCGGGCCGCTCAGGCCGCCCGGCGGTGACCCGCGCCGCCCGTTCCCTCGGCGATGGTGAAGACGTCAACGATACGGTCCAGCTGGGCCGCCTGCGCCTCGGTCTGCTCAATGGCCGCATTGGTCTGTTCCACCAGCGCGGCATTGTGCTGGGTGATTTCATCCATCTGCCGCACGGCGATGGACACTTCCTCGATCGCCGATGCCTGGCTTTGGCTGGCGCTGGCAATCTCCCCGATCAGCGTGGCGCTCTGGGTCACCGAGTCATTGAGCGCGACGATGCGTTCGGCAATATCGGCGACCAGCTTGGTGCCACCGGCCACCTCGCCGGCCGAAACGTCGATCAATTGCTTGATGTCGGAGGAGGCGCTTGCGGCCGATTGCGCCAGGCGCCGCACTTCCACCGCCACCACGGCAAAGCCCTTGCCGGCATCCCCGGCGCGCGCCGCTTCCACAGACGCGTTCAGCGCCAGCAGATTGGTCTGGAAGGCGATGTCGTCGATCAGCCCGATAATGCTGGAAATCTTGGCCGAAGAACTCGATATGGCCGCCATGGCCGCCGTGGCTGTCTGCATGGCCTGGCCACTTTCCACCGCAATCAGCGAAGCGGCCGACACGGCCTGATTGGCCTCGCGGGCGCGGCCGGCATTGGCCCCGACAGTGGCCGACAGATGCTCAATGGTCGCCGACGTCTGCTCCACCGTGGCCGCCTGGCGGGTGGTGCGCTCGGACAGGTCATTGGCGCCGATGAGTATCTCCCCGGTCGCGGTCTTGAGCGCCCGCGAGGTGACACGCAGATCGGCCACCACACTGGACAGCTTCTCGGCCACCGCATTGGTGTTGTCGCGCAGGTCGGCAAAGGCGCCGGTGAACGCCCCCTCGACGCGGGCCGTCAGGTCAGCCTGCGCCAGGGCCGACAGCACCCGGCCGGTGCTGGTCAGGCCCAGATCGACCGCCTCGAGCAGCGCATTGACCTCGGTGGCCAACTGGCGGAGCTCGGCTTGCTGATAGGCCACATCCACCCGCCGGCCGAGATCACCGGCCATGACGGCGCGCAGCGTGGCCTGCAGGTCATCGGTCAGCTTGTCGGCCGCCTGGCGGCGCTGGCCCGCCTCCGCATCGCGCTGCCGTTCGCTTGCCTCCAGCGCAGCCTGTTCAACCAGCGCGGCGCGAAAGCCCTGCAAGGCGTCGAACATCACCGTCAGTTCGTCGCTCGCCTTCTGGGCGGGAATATCGACGTCCGTCGTGCCGGCGGCAAGGTCGCCGGTGAGCCGGACCAGCGTCTTGAGCCGCCGCGAGACGACACGCTGGAACAGCACGAATACCGCCAGACACCCCGATGCGGCGGCAGCGCCAGCCAGGACCAGCGGCACGATGACCACCATATTGTCCTGCGCCAGCAACTGGGCGATTGCCATGCTGCCAAAGATGGCGACCAGTGCACCAAATCCGAGAAAAGCGAGAACGAGCTTCTGCGTGATGGAGAGTTTGCCGAAATTGAACACGATGGGCACCGAGCAACTAACAGGTGAAGTTCGGGCTACAATGGCCATTCATGCTTAATGGCGCGTTGACGGGCCGCCGATTGCCCTGGGGCATTGCGCCGCAAGCCTTGTGCAATCCAGCGGCAGCGGCGCTGCCGCCGCCACGATTCAGCGGCTTTTGAAAAACTGGCCGATATAGCCGGCCATGTCGGCGCTGTGTGAGGGCGTGGCGACCGAGGCGACGGCCTTGTCCACCAGCGCATCGGGCGCCTTGCCGCGCCGCAGCTCGGCCAGGGCGATGGTATAGTCGTCATCGAATTCGGGATGGGGCTGGAAGCTGAGCGCGGCCCCATTGCCATAGGCAAGTCCGGCATTGGGGGTGAAATCGGAGGCCAGGATCACCGTGGCATCGGCGGGCGGCGTCAGCACCTGGTCCTGATGCGAACAGGCCACGGCCAGCGCTGCAGGCGCATGCTGCATGAAGCCGGGCCGTTCGGTCACCGCATAGGTGTGCCGCCCCAGGCCCCAGCCCTTGTCGGACTTGCGCACGTCGCCACCCAGCGCGTCGGCCATGATCTGATGGCCGAAGCAGACGCCCAGCATTGGCGTGCGCTGCCCATAGCCCCTGCGGATGAAATCGCGCAGTGGATCGAGCCAGGGCAGGGTGTCGTAAACGCCAGCTGCCGAGCCGGTGATGACCATGCCCTCAATCGTGTCGAGCTGCGGAAACGGCTCGCCATCGGCAATATTGATGGTCTGGTAGCTGAAGCCCTGCCCCGTCTGGTCGAACATGGTTTCGAACATTTTGCGGTAGGGGCCGAATGTCGGGCGCAGGGCGAGCGGGACTTCGCCGGTCTGGATGATGGTGAGTTTCATGGGTGGCAATCTGGCGGGTGAGAGCACCCTTAAACCCCCAAGTTCGACGCAAGGCAATGGGTCGCGTCGAGCGCAGGCTTGATTGTCTGGCGGCCAGGCCGGGCCGGCGCCGGCATTGTCTAGGCAGCGATGAAATTCAGCGCCACGCCATTGATGCAATAGCGCAGGCCGGTGGGCTGGGGACCATCCTCGAACACATGACCCTGATGGCCACCGCAATTGGAGCAGTGGACTTCGGTGCGCGTCATGAACAGGGATGTGTCGACGGTGGTGCCGAGGGCGCCATCGATGAAGGTGTAGAAGCTGGGCCAGCCGGTGCCGCTGTCAAATTTGGTGTCCGAGGTGAACAGCGGCTGGGCGCAGCCGGCGCAGACAAAGGTGCCCGCGCGCTTTTCGCTATCGAGGGGCGAGCTGAACGGCCGCTCGGTGGCTTCGTGGCGCAGCACGTCATAGGCAGCCGGGTCGAGCCTGGCGCGCCATTGCTCATCGGTGAGCTGGAACGGAAAATCGCCCTCGGCGGCCTGGAGGGTGCCCGTGGGGCGCAGACCAGCAAAGGCCGCGACGGCGGCGATGGCCGTGCCACCCAGCAGCAGATTGCGACGATTGACAGTCATGTCAGTTCTCCTTGGTGACGATGCCCCGCGCCCGGGACCGCAGGAGGGTATGCGGGCGGCGGCGCGGGGCGAATGACGTGCACTGTATTTCTTGGGCAAGACAGTGGCACGTCAACTTGTGGTGAGAGGCGGCAAACCCGTCGCCTCTCTCAAGGTGCCATTCGGCATGGCGCCCTGATTGGTTACATTGCCGACTTTGGCGTCAGCACGGCATCGATCACGTGGATGACGCCATTGGACTGCAGCACGTCAGCGATGGTGACATTGGCAACGGTGCCGTTCTCATCGGTGACCGTGACGCCGCCATTCTCCGACTTCAGGGTCAGCTTGCAGCCACCAACGGTGTCCACGATATGCTCGCCGCCATCGGCTTCAACCATGCCGACGATGTCGGTGGAGAGGGCCTTGGCCGGGATCACGTGGCAGGCCAGAATGGTGGCCAGCGTATCCTTGTTTTCTGGCTTGAGCAGGGTGTCGACAGTGCCAGCTGGCAGGGCGTCAAATGCTGCGTTGACGGGCGCCAGCACGGTGAACGGGCCTGCGCCGGACAGCGTCTCGACCAGGCCGGCGGCCTGCACGGCGGCAACCAGCGTGGTGTGGTCGGCCGAGTTGACGGCGTTTTCAACGATGTTCTTGTCGGCCATCATGGCAGCGCCGCCGACCATTGGATTGTCCTGGGCCATAGCGCCACCGATAGCGGCGGCGGAGATCATGGTGGCGACGGTGAGTGCGCGAAGAGAAAAGTTCATGGGGTAGTTCCTTCCTGTGTTTCGTTCCCATTGTTCGGCTGGGACATGAGAAAGAACGGGGTGCCCTCCAGTTAAGTTTCAGATTGTTTCATCTGAGGGAAAAATAATTGAATAGTTTCTTGTGCACGCCGAAATCGCTTTGCTTTCAGGCGCCTCAGCACAACTGCCGCCACCCCTTTCCGGGTGACGGCAGTACTTTTGATGATAATTTTTATTCTTGTTTTGGCGCGATCCAACTGCGTCAGATCTGCGTAACGGCGCCCTTGGCCACAACGGGTCCATGCGGATTGCCATCGGGCGAGCCGCCGGCCTGTTCGAGCGTAATGGCCAGTACCGAGCCTTCGCCCCAGCCGGCCATGACCTCGGGGCTGATTGCGACGGCGCTGCGGGCATTGACCGGAATGACGCCCATGGAGATCGGGTCATTGCCGCCCTGGATGGCCCAGAGCTCGAAATCCTTGTCTGGCACCGCGTCGCCGGACAGCGCCGTCAGCCGCACATTGCCGCTGCCGTCATAGAGCGCGACGAACTTGACCGCGCTGCCCTCTTCTTCCAGCGCCGCCACCAATTGGGTGGTGAGGCTCGACACATCATTG
>NZ_JAUYGL010000193.1 GCF_030689745.1 Devosia sp. | reverse complement strand
CGGGTCGACCAGATGAAATCCTCCTGGTCTTTCTGGCTGAGCGAATGCACCTGCGCATCTATGGCGCCGGGCAGGATCAGTGCGTTGCCCAGCTCGTGACGCTCATGGGCCGAGGGCGCCCTGCCCTCGCCAACATGGACGATCTTGCCCTGGCGCACGGCCACATAGCCATTCTCGATGATGAGATCGGGGAGCACGACGGTGCCGGCCAGCGTGAGATCGAAATCGGACATGTCACTGCCTCCAAGGGCTGGGGGTGGACCTGGCTCCCCTTTGCTGGGAGAGCGCGAGGATGGGGGCAAAGCGCGGCGGTTGTTGCATAGCCCCACCCTTGATCCCTCCCCACAAGGGGGAGGGAGACGACTGCACGGCCCGATCCCTGGTCACGCCGCCGCCCTCCCCGATTGGCCGGTGCGCATCATCAAGAACCGCTCCAGCGCCGACAGAGCGTCATAGATCAGCACGGCGAGCACGCCGACGATCAACCCGCCCTGCAGCACAAAGGCGGTATTGTCCGAGAGCAGGCCGGCAATGATGACCTCACCCAAAGTGCGCGCCGCGACGGTGGAGCCGATAGTGGCGGTGGCCAGCGAGATGACCACCGAGAGCCTGATGCCGGCCAGGATGACCGGCAGCGCCAGCGGCAGTTCGACCTTGAGCAGGCGCTGCCAGCCGGTCATGCCCATGCCCTTGGCCGCGTCGGTGACGGCCAATGGCAGATTGGTCAGCCCGGTCAGGGTGTTCTCGAAAATGGGCAGCAGGCCATAGAGAAACAGCGCCACCAGGGTGGGCGCCGTACCAAAGCCGAGCATGGGCACCGCCAGCGCCAGCACGGCGACAGGTGGAAAGGTCTGGCCGATATTGGCCAGGCTGCGCGAGAGGGGCAGGAATTCGGCGCCAAAGGGACGGGTGACGATAATGGCGAGGCCCACGGCGATGAATGTTGCGGCAGCGGTTGCGGCGGCGACAATGGCCAGGTGATTGAGCGTGATGTCGAACAGGTTGCCCTGATTGTAGATGGCGGGTTGGCTGGATTTGGTGAACAGGCCGAAAAAGCCCGAGAACAGATCCGGCCTGGCCAGTAACAGGCCGAGCAATACCAGGGCCAGGAGACGAATGAGATTGCCCGCCGTCATTGCGGCTGCGCCGCCAGACGCGACAGCGCGGCCAGCGTCACCCGACCAACAATCTGGCCGTCGCGTTGCACCGGCAGGGCGGGCCGCCCCGACCACAATAGTTCGGCATAGGCATCGCGCAACGAGGCCTCTGCCGGGACGGGATCGCCGGATGCCTCGCCGGCCTCGATGTGGTCGGCAACCCTGGACAGCGAGAGCAGCCGGAAGGGCCGCTCGCTGGTGCCGATCAGTTCGGCGACAAAGGGCGTCGCCGGATGGGCAATGATTTCGGTCGGGCTGGCGCACTGCAGCAATTTTCCCTGATCCATCACCGCTATGGTGTGGCCGAGATGGATGGCTTCCTCCATGTCATGGGTCACCAGCACAATGGTGGTGCCAAACCGGCGCTGGATGTTGAGCAGATCCTGCTGCGCCTTGGCCCGGATCACCGGATCGAGCGCGCCATAGGGCTCATCCATCAGCAGGACATTGGGTTCGGCAGCCAGCGCCCGCGCCACGCCGACGCGCTGCTGCTGGCCACCGCTGAGTTCATGGGGCAGACGATCACGGAATTCGGCCGGGTCGAGCTGAAACAGCGCCATCAGTTCGTCGACCCGGCTGGCGATCCGCGGCTTGTCCCAATTGAGCAGCTTCGGCACGGTGGCAATGTTCTGACCCACGGTGCGGTGCGGAAACAGCCCATGGCCCTGAATGGCGTAGCCGATGCGGCGGCGCAGTTCATAGGCGGGGATGCCGGCAATATCCTGACCGTCGATGCGCAGCGTGCCCGAGGTCGGCGTCACCAGCTTGTTGATCATGCGCAGCAAGGTCGTCTTGCCCGAGCCGGAGGTGCCGACGATGACGCAGATGGTGTGCGGCTGGATGGTCAGCGTCACATGGTCCACCACGGCCTGGCCACCATAGACCTTGCTCAGGTCGTCGATCTCGATCATGCCTGCTGCCCCCCGCGCGATGTCAATTCCACCAGCGCGTCGAGCACGACGGCGGCGGCGAAGGCCAGGGCCACGGTCGGCACGGCGCCGAGCAGCACCAGATCCATGGCGGTCTGGCCAATGCCCTGAAACACGAAGACCCCGAAGCCGCCGCCGCCGATCAGCGCGGCGATGGTGGTCAGGCCGATATTCTGCACCAGCACGATGCGGATGCCGGTCAGGATCACCGGAAAGCCCAGCGGCAGTTCGATATCAACCAGGCGCTGCCGGCCGGTCATGCCCATGCCCTTGGCCGCATCGATGGCGGCGGGCGAGACATTGTCCAGCCCCACCACGGTATTGGAGACAATGGGCAGCAGCGAATAGGCGAACAGGGCCACCAGTGCCGGCGCGGTGCCAATGCCGGAAATGCCGATGGCCGAGGCGCCCGGCACATTGGCGGCGATCCAGGCCAGCGGCGCAATCAGCAGGCCGAACAGAGCGATGGAGGGAATGGTCTGGACGATATTGAGCACGTTGAGCACCCCTGCCCGCAAGGGTTTGACCTTGTAGCAGAGGATGCCCAGTGGCAGGCCGACCAGCGTGGCGATGGCCACCGAACCAAAGGCCAGCACCAGATGGGTGCGCGCTTCGGCCCAGAAGGCGGGCGCGCGATTGGCGTATTCCTTGAGCATGGAGAGCTGGTCCCAGCCGCCGCTCCACAGCAGCAGCGCCATGGCTGCCGCCACCGCCAGCAGCAGGGCAATCCGGATGAACGGACTGAAGCGCAGGCGGGTCAGCGCATCGGTCACCAGCAGGGCAAAGGCAAAGACCAGCAGCCAGAACCCCGCCCCCGGCGAAACCCGGGCAAAGCTGTTGCCCGCCGGCGTCAGATAGGCGGCCGACTGCCCCATCAGCACGAACAGCACCGCCAGCACGAAAAAGCCGACAAGCAGTTTGGCGCGGGCGGAAAAGCGCAGCAGTGCGACGACAAATCCGGTCAGCAGCACCGCAGCAAGCAACAGGCCCAACTGGCCCGGCAAAGCCTCGGCCAGGCTCTGGGTTTCGCCCAGCACGCTGCGGTTGGCGCGGAACAGGGCGAAGGGCAACGCGGCACCTGCCGCAGCAATCAGCGCGATCAGCACGCCTAGCTTGTCGAGTGCCAACCAGGTCGGTCGGGCGCCAGTCGCAATGGTGGTGT
>NZ_JAUYGL010000189.1 GCF_030689745.1 Devosia sp. | reverse complement strand
GGCAAGCTTGTCCTCGTTGATCGCGAAGTACCAGACCTGTAAAACCTGCGCCTCCACCGGCAGCATACCGGTCGATGCCGGGTGTGCAAACCCGCTGCTTGGTGCCAACTTGACTGGCGTCTGGTGGACGGCAGCTTTCAGGAAATCTCAGGATTGCTTCCAATGGCTGAAATGGCGCACGAAGCTGTCGGCTGGGGCAGGGGACAGCCCGCATTTCATACATCGCAATCCCCATTTTTCACCGGCAGTTGCGCTTCAGGCCTGAGGATATAGGCGGGGAAACAGGTCTTCCAGCGTGGCGGCGGGAAAGCGGAGCGAGACCTTGCTTTTGGGGGTATCGGAACCGAGCAGACCGAGATCGAGCAAGTCTGCTAGCACACGGCGAGCGGATCGCTCCGGCAGGCCGGTAATGCGCTCAATTTCACCTCGCTCAAACTCACCGCGGAACAGCGCCTCTTCCAGAAGGCGCGCGGCCTCGCTCTTGAGCCTGGGATGACGCTCCACGTAGTGCCTTAGACGCCCGACCAGGTTGTCGAGGTCAAACAGTTCGCTCATAAAGGTGACCTGATCCAGACAGACCCGAAGGAACCAGAGGACGAAGTCCTTGAGCGCAGCTTCCGACAGGTTGCCGCGGCCATCGCGGTCACCCTGACGCGGCATATCGGCGTGGTCCATCATTCGCTTATATTCGCCACGGCTGTCGATGCCGCGCGCCAGGCCACGAGATATCGACCAGAGGCCATGCGCGCCAATGCCGGTAACGCCGGCCATGGCGTGGCTCATCAATCGGCTAACCCGCCCGTTCCCATCAGGGAAGGGATGGATGTAGTTGAACCGGTGGTGCGCCGAGGCAATTGCCATGATCTGCGCCGCTTTCCCCATACGATCAAATCGAAAGCGGCTTTCGAAATGTTGCATGAAGTCAGCGACGCGCTCGCTTGACGGCGGCACATGGCGTCTGACTGCAACGTCATGCTGGGGGCTGTGACGCCAAACACCAGGTTCCATGATGAACCGGCGGTCAGCGAACTGGATCGCCAGCATACTCTCGGGCGCATCATGATAGAACTGGCGGTGGAGCCACTGGACGAATTCCGCGGATGCGGGTGCGGGGAGCGATGCGGCCGCATTAAGCCTGTCGATCTCGAGCTGGACGCGCACATGAGCGGCGGCCTCCATCTGCAGATCGCGACGGCCCTGATCCTGATCAAACTGGCCAGCCAGAGCGCGTTCGATATCGCGGGGTCGCGTATCATGCCCTTCGATCAAGTTGCTATAGTAGGTGTTCATGATGCGGACCAAATCGGCCAGATTGGCCGCAGTGCGGGGATGCAGGGCTCGCCCTAGTGTCGCTGCAGCGGCTGACAGCTCAGCAATGACATCTGCGATCACCGCAGTAGGCTCCTCAAGCCGGGCAGGCTCAATCCTGGTGACGGTTTCGACTTCCATTTGGCCGATCCTGGAGAGAGGAAATGCCGGACTAATACATTACTATCCCTATAAGATATACCCGTGCGACCCATCATCTGGCCGATCTTGTGGCCGATCACTTGCTATAGGCCACTGAAGGCCACCGGGACCTGTAACCATACGGACAGCGGGGACATGGCACCCTCACGCCATACACCTCAAGTTCTGATTTCGCCCCTCTCCGTTGGATGTGAAAGTTGCACATACAAAGGCAGATCGCTGAAAGGATATCCAATGCGAGCCTGGATCATGTCAGACCTACACATCGACACCCGCGACGCTGCTGTTCTCTCCTCTCATCCAGAGGCTGAGGTGATCATCATGGCTGGCGATCCTTGCGATGGCGCTCACGATCCTTTCCCGTGGCTGCTGTCGACCTTACCGCAATCGACGCACTGAAGCTGGCCAATGTCAGGTCACCAGCAGCCATATAGCGCCAACCCAACTATAAGCAGCATCCCTGTGCCAGCGAGCACTAGGCCTGCAATCGACCAGGATTGCGTTATCCTTTTTCGTTTGAGCATTGCATCCCCCTCGGCGCGAGATGTCCAACACGTTAAACCCCGTATTAATGGGGCCTCTTTTTAGTAGAATTTGCGTGGCTATGCCAAGCGGAACGTGGCCACGGCGCTTGAGGTCAGCAGGTTTTCAGGTCAAACTGACATCGTTGACGTCCAACTTGCCCAGGGCTTTCCCTGGGTCTATTTTCGGGGCCCACTGTCGACAGCTATTACGGGTCGACTTTCGGCTTCTTGGTCCCCCGTGTGGCGACAGGTGCTGGCCCAGGCCTCCGGCCCAATCCGTTAGACTTTGCAAGGGCAGATCGTGTTGCCGCGTAATTGGGTGCAACCATAGGGTAGTCCGACGGAAGGCCCCATTTCGCTCGATATTCATCTGGCGTCATGCCGAGCACGCTTAGGTGCCGCTTGAGCGATTTGAACTTCTTTCCGTTATCCAGGCAGATAATGAAATCCGGGGTAATCGATCTTCTGATCGGCACGGCCGGCCTAAGCTGTTCCGCAACAGGCTGTACTTCGGCATCAGACAATGACCGCAGCGCCTGGTGCGTTTCAGCGATCAGTCTGGGCAAATCTGAGGGTGAAAGCGAGTTCTTCGAGACATACGCTGACACAATCTCTGCTACCTGCTCCAAACAATCGGCGTCCAGCAGGGCAGGTTCGGAAACATCATTCATTCAGTCGACTTTCTCAGGCAAGCGGCGAAAACTATCAGAGCTATCATGAAAACTAGCAGAGCTATCATAAAGTAGGGCTGTCATGATGGTTTGGCCAGCCAAAACGGATCGGCAGCGGTGGCAAACGCGGGTCCGCCTCAGTGCGCTGCGGCTCCAACTGACCCGACTGCGAAGTGGAAGCGGCAAAGCGGCTGGCAGGGCGTGATGTTCGATTGACAAACGCTGGTGGGGGAATGGGGTGCTATTTACCTCTGGCCAGGCGCGTGCGGACATGCTGTCGGTAAGCCTCTGGTGTTAGTATCTTCCGCATTTTGTGGCGGGTAGGCTAGGGGTTGTAAGCAGCAGACCACAGTAGAGCTGTTACCCCCGGCCATTTGGGTGCCGGGGGTAGTATTTATTTTTAGCGTTCAGCCTCGACAGCCAAAGCCACTATCCGAATTGTTAGAAAAATACTGCCGGGGGCACTTAGCGCAAAAACTGCGACCATGGCCCACACGGCGTTGGCAAAAAAGAGAGCAGTCAACGTCCAAACAACGATGGCAACCGCCAACCACAGATAGCCAGCTAATAAAATGATGGCAGGCAGGGCATGGAGAAATGCAAGCGGCGTAGACCGTCGTCGTGCGTCGGAGAGGTCGTTCATTTGATCACACAGCGTTTCGCCATGATCACTCAGGGTGATCATGGGTGGAGCAGGTAAAGTCGGGTTAATAATATCGCCTACAAGCGGTGATCTGGCGGGGCACAAGCCCAGAAACCAAGTTTAGGACGGCGAGCCTGGACTTGATCGGCGAGATCGGGTGTCGCTAGCAGAAAATGCCCTGCACACGGTATTGTCAGTAAACGGGGAGTGTCGGCACTATGGGGAACACCATGTTCCGTTGCAGAAGGCCCGCTTCTTAGAATGGCATGTTGTTCGCTTGCTGCGACAGGTTGGAGCAGTGCCTCCGCTTGGAAGATTCGCAGAGAGATTGGGGCATTCGTGCTTGAAGCGGGTGCTTGTGACGCAAAGAGTAGCAAGGCGCACACGGCCGCCAAGATTAGCCGAATTCTACTCATGCTTTGAAATGTCCATCAGCCAGCTCAAACCCCATTGCCCGTCTCGGTCGATGGTAGCCCGTGCATTGGTAGATATGGGAGCTGACTGCCAGCTGGCAACTAGGATTGCGCTATTATTCTGCGGCGGTGTGGCTTTGGCCGCCTCGATTACAACAACATGCTGGCGCTGGAGAAGAAACGAAGGTTTGGGTTGCGTCCGACCTGCACACCGATGCCGCTCCCTGGGGGCCCCAGGTGGTGCTAGACCACGATATTCTGGTTTTCGCAGGCGATGTGGGTGATCGCCCTGGATAGCTGTTCTCTGTCTCGCTGGTTCGCGTCGAGATGGCTCCGCAGGCGGATGTCGGTGTCGGTGGTCATCGTGATTTCCTCGGTCATGTGCCGTAAGTAGTGCACAGCAGAAAGACCGCCAGCTCATCTATCTGTTCATCCACCTCATCACTGCCCGGTGTGAGATGATCACAGATTTGCCGCAGCCTTCGTCTGTGCCCTACCCAGCGTCAGTCGGGCGATATGAGCTGCCCGGCGAGAAGCGGCGCGTAGGCTTCAAGCCGGCGGGACAGGAACTCGGTGAAGAGCCGCACGCGCTTGGTCTTGCGCGTCTCCCCCTGAGTGAGAAGCCAAACCGGTCCATAGAGCTGCAGGTCGGTATCCGGCACCCTCTCCAATAGGGGGTCGGTGTCTCCGACGAAACACGGAATCGCCGTGATGCCAATGCCTTGCCGCACCGCTGCGATCTGCCCTGCGAAGTCCGTGGTCCAGAACGGAGTCCCAGTGGTGCGAAGCTCTCCGGCGCGGGTCCAGTCCGGGACACCTTGACCGCTAATGCCGATCCACCTGGGATCCGTCCCGCCCGCCCGCCATTCGGCGAGTTGAGCGCCGGACATATAGAAGCCGCCGTAGAGCGCCGGGCCCTTGAGTCCGTAAAGATTGGGCGGCAGGGTCTCGCGATCATAGACAACGCGGATCGCGACGTCGGCCTCGCGGTTGGTCAGGTTTGCCAGCACGCCGGACGACAAGATTTCCATCTCGATGCCTGGATGCAGGCGCACAAAATCGGCCAGGTCCGGCATAAGCAGATGTGCCGCGAGGGGCGGCGGCAGCGTTACCCGCAGGAGCCCGCGCACGCTCTGGTCGCGCCCGAAGACGCGTGTTTCCAATTGCAGAGACGACGCTTCCATCTGGCCGGCAAACTCGAGGACCTCCTCACCTGCGGCCGTCAGGCGATAGCCGGAAGGCAGCCTGTCGAACATCTGAGTCCCGAGGCGCTCCTCGAGCTGGGCGATGCGTCGCAGCACGGTCGCGTGGTTCACGCCGAGGCGCTTGGCGGCTGCCCGCACGGAGCCCCCGCGCGCCGCGGCAAGAAAATAGCGAACGTCATCCCAGTCCGTCATGGTGCATTCCCGCGCCGTACGGTGCGGCTTCCCAGGTTCATTACCGCGCACTGAGCCCTATTTCTGCGCTCGCTGCAACGACCCATTGTCCGATCGGATCGTTTTCGCACCACCGATGTGCGCGGTTGGACACTGAGCGGCCGGCCGCGAAGAGCCTATGTCTTGGTTCTCAAAGCGACCTCTTCACTAGACCCAAATTGGCGAACCAAGGATGCACAACATGACCAGACTGAAGGACAAGACCGCCGTGATTACCGGTGGCGCAACCGGCATCGGCCTCGCCGCTGCAAAGCGCTTCGTTGCGGAGGGTGCCTTCGTCATCATCTTCGGCCGCCGACAGGAAGCTCTCGACGCTGCTTTGGCCAAGCTCGGGCCCAATGCCCGCGCGGTGCAGGGATCGGTATCCGATGAGGCAGACCTTGATCGGCTCTATGCGGCGGTAAAGGCCGAGCGCGGAGCCCTCGATATCGTGTTCGCCAATGCCGGGACGGGAAGCCAGCTTGCGCTCGGCAGGATCACCGCCGAGCACATTGACAACACCTTCGACACCAATGTGAAGGGGACGATTTTCACGGTCCAGAAGGCGCTGCCGCTGATGGGCCCAGGCGGTTCCATCATCCTGACCGGATCGAGTGCCGGCACGACGGGGGCCCCGGCCTTCAGCGCCTATGGCGCGAGCAAGGCCGCGGTGCGCAATCTCGCGCGGACCTGGGCGGAAGACCTCAAGGGAAGCGGCATTCGGGTAAACGTGCTGACGCCCGGGGCGGTAGCGACCGAACTCGCCAAGGCAGCGCTCGGCTCAGAGGGCCTGGCGGTCTACGGCGCGATGACTGCGCTCCAGCGCATGGGCGATCCGGCGGAAGTCGGAGCGGTGGCCGCCTTTCTCGCGTCGTCGGACAGCAGCTTCATGACCGGCAGCGAAGTCGCCGTGGATGGCGGCCTGGCGCAACTCTAACACCTATGCCCGGTCCATCCCTTTATTCGCTTCTGGACCGTCGGACGAGTTTAACCCAAGGAGAAATCTATGACCTACGCAATTATCGGCTTCGGCAGCATCGGCCAGGCGCTGGCCAAGGCATTTGCCCACAACGGCATCGAAGTCGCCGTTGCCACGACACGCGAGCCGGAGAGCTTTGCGGCTGACGCGGCGGCGCTTGGGCCCACTATCATCCCCAAAACGCTCACGGAAGCCGTCAAGGCGGACATAATCATTCTTGCCGTTCGTTTCGAGCGGCACCCGGACGTCGCGAAAGCGCTGCCCAGTTGGCAGGGCAAGACGGTGGTCGACGCGATGAATAGCAACCTTCCGCTTGAGGAGATGAACGGCCTGCTGTCCTCTGCCTTTGTCGCTCAGGCATTCAGCGGCGCCAAGCTCGTGAAGGGGTGGAACCACCTACTTGCAGCCACATTGGCGACTGATCCGGTCGTGGAAGGCGGCCACCGGGTGGTCTTCCTGTCGAGCGATGATGAGGACGCGATCCCGCCAGTGGCAGCCTTGGCCAGACAACTCAGGTTCGCGCCCGTGAACCTGGGAAAGCTCAACGAGGGTGGAGCACTGGTGCACGCACGCGGCCGCATCTGGGGCTCGTTGATCTTCATGGACCTGTTTAAAATGGAGCAGTAGTCGACCCAACTGTTTGCTCGACGCCAAGAACTGGTCGCGCGCTAATGCCCCGAGCAGCGCGCGGTCGACTAGGATATCAGATTGAACTCCTGCGGGCCCAGATCCATGACATCCTTTCAGCCGAAACCTCCTTGGTCCGCAGGGCCAGGAGGCAAAGCTCTCATGCCGAGTACATCGTGGTGAGCCGTCGGTGAGACTTAGGCGCCAAGTCCCGCTCCCCGCTAACCCGCAGGTAGCCAAGGTCAGCGAATCTTCGAGAGAAGTCTGAATGGTAATCTCATGCAACACGCTCCGCTGCTGGCCTGCTGTGTAACTATGCTATTCCCGGCAATGGCTATGGCTGATCCATGCCAATATTGCCGGAGCTGCCGCCCCTAGCCGCTCCATTTCCCTGCGCATCATTGCCGTTCGATCTTGGGCGGAGTGATTGAGACAGCGCTGCTGCGCATCCAGTTTTTTGTCCGTCGATGCTTGCTCCCGCGTCTCCGCACGAGACGACCTGGCTCGTACTGATGGTGGTCAACATGACGAGAATTGCGAAAAATCCAAAAAACCTGATTTCCGACTCTGAAAGGGAAGTCGGAGACGCTTCTGGTGACGGCTCTGATGGCGCACCAACGAACGCGTCCCTGTTCAGGCGACGCCCCACGGCGAGATGAGCACGGCAAGTACCCTGGCCCAGCTCTTGCGGGCGCAGGTGGCCGAGCCAGGCCAAAAGGCGATGAACAGGCTCCTGTGCGACACTGTAAAGCACCTCTGAAAACATGGCGGCATACAACCATGTTGCAGCTTAAGTCAGTCGCCGCGCTTTGACTGGCGCGATCTCAGATCTCACCCAGCCAGCTGACTGTTGGGCCGCGGGGGTCATGGGGACTGACAACTTACGCCCGAGACTAACGTCCGGGGCCCCAAGTCAGGTAACGGGCTACGCCACGACATGAATGCAATTATATTGATACAATGGGCTAATTATATTCATTATCCCTGATTGCGATGCGGTCCTAAAGTGGGGGGCAGGCAAGGGGCGGTTCTGGCATATGACAACGCCTCCTGCAAATAGCTGTCGGAGGATCAATTGAACATCACCGTCGCTGTGGCCACCGCGCCGAGACGCCCACTTTCACGCTGGCTGTTTTCCACCAACCATAAGGACATTGGCACGCTCTATCTGGCGTTCTCCATTATGGCGGGGGTGCTTGGGACGGGTCTGTCCTTCGCCATCCGGTTTGAACTGCAGCAGCCTGGGTTACAACTGTTTCAAAATAGCGATCTCTACAATGCAGTTGTTTCGGCGCATGGGTTGGTGATGATCTTTTTCGTGTTGATGCCGGCCCTGATCGGTGGCTTTGGCAACTGGTTTGTGCCCATCCTGATCGGGGCGCCCGACATGGCCTTTCCTCGCCTGAACAATGTCTCGTTCTGGTTGCTGGTCGCCTCGTTCCTGCTGTTCGTGATTTCGCTGTTCATCGATGGACCGGTGGGTTCGCCGGGCCATAGTGGCGGCTGGACACTGTATCCGCCGCTATCGACGACCGGCCAGCCAGGCCCGGCGGTCGATTTCGTCATTCTGTCGATTCACCTGTCAGGGGCCTCGTCGATCCTGGGCGCCATTAATTTCATCACCACCATCTTCAACATGCGAGCGCCGGGCATGACGTTGCACAAGATGCCGCTATTTGGGTGGGCGATGCTGGTGACAGCTTTCATGTTGCTGATGTCGCTGCCGGTGCTGGCCGGTGCCGTCACCATGCTGCTGACGGACCGCAATCTCGGCACCTCGTTCTTCAAGCCGGCCGAAGGCGGCGATCCGGTGTTGTATCAGCATCTGTTCTGGTTTTTCGGACATCCGGAAGTCTACATCATGATCCTGCCGGCGTTTGGCATCATCAGCCACATCGTCTCGACCTTCAGCCGCAAGCCGATCTTCGGCTATCTGGCGATGGTCTACGCCATGGTGACGATTGGGTTGGTAGGCTTCCTGGTTTGGGCTCATCACATGTTCACGTCCGGCCTGTCGCTGAATGTCCAAGGCTTCTTTATGACCGCGTCCATGGTGATAGCGGTGCCAACCGGCGTGAAGGTATTTTCATGGATCGCCACCATGTGGGGTGGCTCCATTGTGTTCCGCGCGCCAATGCTATGGGCCATCGGCTTCATTCTGCTGTTCACCATTGGCGGCGTTACCGGCGTGGTCCTCGCCAGTGCCGGTCTCGATCACAATCTGCACGATACCTATTACGTCATCGCTCATTTTCATTACGTGCTGTCGCTGGGGTCGGCTTTCGCCATCTTTGCGGCATTCTACTACTGGTTCCCCAAGATGAGCGGCTACCTTTACAATGAGGCATGGGCCAAAGCTCATTTCTGGCTGATGTTTATCGGCGTCAACATCGTGTTTTTTCCGCACCATTTCCTGGGCCTGGCCGGGATGCCACGCCGCTATGTTGACTATCCCGACGCATTTGCGGTGTGGAACCTGGTGTCCTCCATCGGCGCCTACATCTCGACCGCCGGCGTGCTGGTTTTCCTGGTCACTGTCGCCGAAGCGTTCGTGCGGCGGCGCGCAGCGCCTGACAATCCGTGGGGAGAGGGCGCGACAACACTGGAATGGACGCTGTCCTCACCCCCACCAGAGCATCAGTTCAGCACTCTGCCGGTCATTCCCTAACGCTGGCCCAGTCACCGAAAGGAGTTTGAGATGAACGAGATCGGTTTTATCGACTACCTCTTGATTGTAATTTCCGTGCTATATTCCTGGCGTGCGTTCCATGCCGCTCAGCCCCCGCCAGCAGGTGCCAAAACTCAGGCCACCCAACCGGTCCTGGAGTCCGACACACCAACTGGACGGTTGGATGCGCTGGCTCTGCCGGAAACCGAGAACGCGCTGGGCAGGACCTTAAAACGGATCGCGTTCGCCGCTCGTTATGCCAGTATTGGCGTCTTTCTTGATGGCGCCAAAAAGACTTATGAAACAGTCATTGAAGCCTTTGCCGCTGGTGATATCGCAGGCTGCCACCACCTGTTGTCAGTATCGATTCGAGACAGCTTCACGCAGGCCATCGCTGATCGCGCGGCGCGCGAAGAGACCGCCGAACTGGTGTTCATCGGGTTTCGTGCGGTTACCATTGTGGATGCCGGGCTGAACCAGGACTATGCCTGGATCGAGGTCAGGTTTGACGCCGACCTGGTCTCGGTCAACTACAATCGCGATGGTCGGGTCGTGTCTGGCGCGCCGGGTCAGGTGACCACTGCATCTGAAGTCTGGACGTTTGAGCGTGATCTACGGGGGCGTGGACCAGACTGGCTGCTCACGGCGACTGAGGATAATGCCTAGTTCGGCCGCAGATGCGCGTGCGCCGTGCTTTGCTATCAAGCGCATCTATGAGCCGGCTGAGGCCAGTGACGGTATTCGTGTGCTGGTGGATCGACTGTGGCCGCGTGGGGTGAGTAAGGAAGAGGCAGGGCTCGATCTCTGGCTGAAGGCGATCGCGCCCAGCCCGGACCTGCGCAAATGGTTTGGCCACGATCCTGCGCATTGGGAAGAGTTTGGCCACCGCTATCGTGCTGAACTGGCCGGGAATGCCGAAGTCATCGACCAGTTGCGCGGGATCGGCGGTCAGGTGACCCTGTTGTATGCCGCCCACGACCAGAGCCACAATCACGCTCTGATCTTGCTGGATTTTCTGCAGACTTCTGCGAAAGGTTCGTGATGCATCTCCCCCCTAGTCCAGCCTGCGACCTGCTGGGGAACGCTGTTCCCATTGTCCTGGCGGGGATGGGCGGCGTCGCCCGTTCCGAACTCGTGGCTGCCGTTACCGATGGCGGCGGGTTCGGATTTCTCGGCATGGTGCGCGAGCCCGCCGAACTGATCGAGCAGGAGGTCGAGCGCCTGCGTCAACTCGGCCACCACCGGTTTGGTGTGAACATCATACCCGCAGCCACTAATCCGATGCTGCTGGAGCACCAGGTTGCGGCCTGCATTCGTCTGGCGGTGCCGGTGGTCGGGACGTTCTGGGATCTCGACCAGCGGGTAACCCGGCGCCTGCGGGATGCAGGGATACTAGTGGTTCATCAGGTCGGGTCTGTAGATGAGGCGATCGAGGCCGCGCGGGCCGGGGTGGAGATCGTCATCGCGCAGGGCCGCGAGGCAGGTGGGCACGTGCGCGGGGTGCGGCCGCTTCGGGATCTGCTTCCTGACGTGGTCAGTGCCGTAAAAGTCCCTGTTCTTGCCGCCGGGGGATTGGCGACGGGTGGCGATCTGGTGACCGCGATGGCGCTGGGCGCCGCCGGCATCGTGTGCGGGACCGCCTTGATGGCGACCGAGGAAGCTTTTGCCCATGCGTACCACAAGCAGCGTTTGCTGGCCGCCGAGACCGACGATACTGTTTTAACCAGCAGCTTTCATATCAACTGGCCTGCGAGCGCGCCCGTCCGAGTTCTCAAGAGTGCGGTGACCAGCGGTGCGCGCGGTGATGCCTATGCGCCTGACAAGACCGTCATTGGCGCAGATGCGGGACGACCGATCTATCTGTTCAGCACGGACTCGCCCTTGCGCTCGACGACTGGCGACATCGAAGCCATGGCACTGTATGCCGGAACCGGCGTTGGCCATATCGCCGAGATCTGCGGGGCAGGGGATTGGCTGCGCAACATCGTTGCCGAGGCCGAAAATTTGCTCGCGCTTGAGTCCGACGTTGTGGAGGAAATCGAGGCCAGCTCGCCAGTCTGCTATGCCAATGAAATGCAGGGCGACTATACGGGCCTGATCAGCGGCGGCGAACTGGCCAGCGAACTTTGGCTGCTTACCGCCCAAATGCATGCAGCGCTTCGCGCCACATTGGCGTTGGGAACCGATACGGCGGCACCAAGCCAGCCGCCTTTCGCGCCCGGTGCCGTGCCATTTGCGAGTTGGGTGCTGCGCCTGAAGAAAATCGCCATCTCGGCCAGCCAGGGCAAGTCGCGTCATCCGATCGAATTGCGTCTGTCGCAGGCGGCGTCTGCGGACCCGATTTTGCATCACGCGCTGATCCTGCAAGGACTGGGTGCCCTGGTGCCCCGGGTTGCCGCATCCGAAATGCAGGGTCGACTGGTGCAACTGCGCAATTTCATCGAAAGCTCAGCGTGAGCATTGCGCTCACGCCGCTGGCGTGCTTGACCGAAAGCCGCGCCGCATATTGTCGATAAGGCCAGTTTCGGTGCGGCTCGAATAGACCATGTGGACCGAATAGGAGAATTCGGGTGCGTCAATGACGCGGTGCAAACGGCCGGCGTCAAGGTGCGGGCGCACCGCGCTGAGTCGAAAGTAGCCGGCACCCCCGACTCGCATCAAATAGAGCAGGGCAAGCGGCCCATGCGAGATGAACACGCCTGGGCTGACAATCTCCGGGAATGCCGCTTGATGGCTGGCCTGGAACGAGGGCCCCCAGTCAACTTGCACATAGTCCTCGGGCAGTCCGCGCGCACCGTCCTCGGCACTGGTCACCATAATCAGTTTTTCTTCGGTGAGCAGTTCAATCACGGTATAGCCACCCTGGGGTGGAGGATCATACAGCACTGCCAGGTCAAGCGTGCCATTGTGGACCGCCTCTAGCAGGCGCGATGGGATATCGACTTCGGCACGTAACGCAATATCGGGCGCTTCGCGTTTCATCCATGCCATCCAGTCGACCAGGATCGGGTTCCATAGGCTGATCTCTGCGCCGACGCTGGCGATGTCGACCCGGCCTTGCGGCAAGCCAACCTGCTGGCGCGCCCGATCCCACACCTGCACCAGTGTCCTGGCATGACGCACAAAACGCTCGCCAGCCGGCGTCAAACGGGCGCCGGACTTGTTACGGATAAAAAGGCGCCGCCCAAGTTGCTCCTCAAGCGCATGAACACGGGCACTTACCGCAGTCTGTGTTACGTTTAATCGGCCGGCTGCAGCAACAAAACTACCTGTTTCGGCAATCTCAAGGAAGGTCCTGGCTAGAGCGATGTCCACGATATTCCGATCACCAATCTTGATGTTACGAGACTATAACATTCTTGCGGCCGCTATTAAATCGGCTCCCAAAGGCGGCCAGGAAGCTGGCTGCAAGTTCATTGATGCGCTGAACCTGATCCTGCGACTGGTCAATATCGATGATGCCAAATCGCTTGCGTGCCAACCGGCCTCGACTACGCATTGCCAGCTCAATGGAGAAGAGCTGGCACGCGCCGGCGTCTCGGAGGATCTGGTGCGCATCTCGGTCGGCATCGAACATGTCGACGATATCATCGCCGATATCGAGCAGGCGCTTGCCAATGCTTGACTCCACGGCCGGCCCTTCGAGGGCCAGCGCCACTTTCTCGGGAACATTTCAGCCGATCGCCCATCCAATGAGTGAGCCAACGGATGAGGGCATCACGCCCAATCCGCGCTTCTTCACAGGAGATCAATGTGATCAGGAATACGATATTGGCGGCGCTTCTGGCTCTAGGCATGACCGGCGCCGCCACCGCCGATGACTCGCCCTTGACCGACGCACAGGTGGCTCACATCGCCTACACAGCCGGCCAGCTCGACATCACCGCAGCCGAGCAGGCCCTGGCCAAGAGCACCGACCCCGACGTTGTCGAGTTCGCCAAACTGATGGCCCGGGACCACAAGGCAGTGAACGACCAGGCACTGGCGCTAGTGGAAAAGCTGGGTGTCACCCCCGAGGATAATCCCACCAGCCAGGCCATGTCGGAAGCTGCCGAAGCCAAGGGGGCCGAACTTGCTGCCCTCGAGGGCGCAGCCTTCGACGCCGCGTATGTCGCCAATGAGATCGCCTACCACCAGACGGTGAACGAGGCACTCAAGGCCACGCTGATCCCGGCCGCGCACAATGCCGAGCTCAAGGCCTTGCTGGAAACTGGGCTCGTGCTGTTCACCGAGCATCGGGCCCATGCCGAGCATCTTTCGACTATGGTGCAATGAGCATGCGTCCCACCAAGTTGATGCCGCTGGCCGCACTGACGCTGATGCTCGTTCTTGTCAGTCCGGCAATTGCGGCCGATTATACTGTGGTGGTGGACGAGATGGTCTTCGGCGAGATGCCAGCCGAGCTGTATGTTGGAGACACCATCACCTGGAGGAACGACGACATGTTTCGGCACTCCGCCACGGCTGACGATCAGTCCTTCGACGTGGATCTCCCGGTCGGGGCCGAAAGTATCATGACTCTGACCGTCGCCGGCGAATGGAGCTTCATTTGTAAATTCCATCCGGGCATGACCGGGACCCTTGTGGTCCTGCCATGACGATGTGGTCGCCGGTTCACATCGGCGACCACACAAAATCTGTTATGAGGAGTGCTGATATGAGTATGCAGCAGGTTCGTCGGAACCAGGACAAATCGAGCCTATCCGATACGGCGCTGGTTGACCTCGCGCGCCGCCGTGACGAGCAGTCAATCCGCACGTTGATCCAACGACACAACCAACGTCTCTTCCGCGCGGCGCGCGCAATCCTGCGCAGTGACAGCGAGGCCGAGGACGTCGTGCAGGCAAGCTATGTCAAGGCATTCACCCATCTTGATGGTTTCAGAGGTGATGCAGCCTTTTCCACCTGGTTGACCCGCATTGCCCTGAACGAGGCCCTCGGCAGGGTGCGAGCCCATCGACCGAGTGTAGGAATCGAGCATATCGAAAAACAGCAAACGCAGATCGGCGGGGAAATCATCCCCTTTCCGATGGGCTCAATTCCAGATCCGGAGACGGAAATGTCCCGCAGCGAAATCCGCACCCTGCTTGAGCAGGCGGTCGATGAACTGCCTCCCCTCTTCCGGGCGGTCTTCGTCCTTCGCGACGTAGAGGGGCTTAATGTGGAAGAAACCGCCTACCACCTCGATTTGAAACCCGAAACGGTGCGCACTCGCCTCCACCGCGCAAGACGGCTGCTGAGAACGTCGATCGAGCGGCGGGCCCGAGGCAGCTTCTCCTCCTTGTTTCCTTTCGACGGGGCTCGGTGCGCCTCCATGGCCGACCGCGTAATGCAGAAGCTCTCAAGCGCGCAGTACTGAGACGATGGAGCCAGCTTGGACTTGGCGCTCGGTTTTTCGCCGCTCTGGACTAGAAACGGACGATTCTGACCGGCAGAGCCCGCCTCCGGGCGGTCGCTTCGCTATTCACTCAAATCTCAGGAGACCACCATGAGCAAGCTCTTCAAGAGCTGGCGCGGTGATCTCAAACCACCGTCCTGTACAGCCTGACCATCGACACCATTCCGTCCTTGCCCTGGCAGTAGACCCGGGCAGCGAGATTCGGCTTGTTGCCACTGCGTACCAGCTTCAGGCCAAGCGCAATCTCTGCCGCCGCCTCTGGGCACCAGGAAGTGACATGAATGTCGGGCCTGATTTCGTCCGTGGTCAGGTCAACCACTCGATACTGCACAATCAT
>NZ_JAUYGL010000188.1 GCF_030689745.1 Devosia sp. | reverse complement strand
AATCAAAAATGCCTTCCCGAATTTGGACATACAGGCGGTGCGCGGCAAAGGCTATGTGTACTTCGACGGGGATGACGGCTTTGACAAAATCGAATCTGTTTACACGCATCCAACTAGCACCACGACCGATACTATGGTTCGCCTTTGCGTCAATGAAATAAATCGAGCTATTGAAGACGGAAAAACGAGCGCCTGAAAGATTCGAATCTGGTAAGAAATGAAGCCACGATTGTGATTTTAGAAGCAAAGTTTTTGCATTCAGAGCCGGCACTTAACAGTTCGAGGATGCCCCTGTATGAAGGCTCAAACTGTGGCAGACAAGTTGGTTGCTAAAGGGTGTTCTTGTACCAGCGTTGTGGAACCGAGCCCAGACGCTTCTGGCCGCGTAAATATCAACGACCGAATTCATGTTGAGGTTCCCTTCGAAGGGGATGTGTTGCTGGTTGTGATGAAGCAGCCTGACGGTAGCCTTGTTTATGGTCGGCCAAGAAAACGCATTGGGTACGTCGAGCTGGATATTTCATGCGCCGTTCACCAAGGATGGCCGCGTCCATAAGTGAAGGCCCGTGGGAAGGCAAAGCCAAGTCACCAGGAGCAAAATCGGCCTGATGACTACAACGAATTGTTCTAGGGAGATAGCGATGAATAACCCCGGCAAGACCTTTGTTGCTCGCGACATAGCCGAAGGCTTGATGGCGACAGCGCAAGGGCCGGTTTCACTGGAAGAAACGGCATCACAAGCCGCAAAAGAGTTGGGCGCGGTACTGGCAATCGGTGGCGCTCTCGCACATGCCGATCTGCCGATCATTCGGCGACGCTTGGATGAGGTTATCCGGGCTACCAACGCGGCTATTCAAGCTTGTGAGTTGCTGCAACTCCCGCAGGCCGCAGACAAGTAGGGAAAAACATGGCACACACCAAAGCAGATTTTGATGACGCCGCTGAGCGGCTGTTAGGCCCGCTCTACCGCCCATTGAAGAACCAGGGCATGTCCCGCTCGGCTCTATGTGTCGAGATAGCCAGCCGTGAGTTCGTAGGGGCTACCATGCCAGGGCCAAAGAAGGATTCGGACTTGCAGCTAGTGCGTGAAGTCGCTATCGACCTCTGGTATCGCGGCGGGAACGTAGAGCTGTTGAACTGAAAGGGCTGCAAGTTTTTAACCGCGCCGCCAGCGACTCGAAGCCGCCGAAAATCGCCTTTCTGCTGCCTTCGCAGCAGTAAGCAACTAATCGAGGAAGCCACAGCTATGAACGTTCGCTTTTTATTTGCACTGCTAGCAGTGTTTGCGCTCTTGGCTTCTCAGGCCTTTTTAGCAGCTTACATCATGTCGATTGGAGAGCTTAAAGCTGGGTTTTCTGCGATGGCTATCGGTTTAGGTATTTTCGTGCTTGCCGGTCTTGCTGGGCCAACTATTGATCGTCTTGTTAAGCAGCCAACGAAGTTATAGGAAGCCAGAATCAAAATGAACAGTGAGTCAGCAGAAAAAATTGATCAGCATTTTCGCTTGGTAGCAGTCCCGGCGCTTGCCATGTTTATTATGGCGGTCGTGCTCGGGTTCTTCGCTTTCGTGATCGATCCGAGGCTACAAGGTTCCGTGCCGTTATCAGAATGGTCTCTTTTAGCCAAGGCTATGCACTACATCGCGCCATGGCTAACTGTATGTTTTGCATTCTGCGCGGGAGGGCTGTGCGCGAACTCCCTAGGCGGCAGGGCAATCTGCTTCTTCACTAATCGCTGCGTTGTAATCTCCCTGATGGCAGCTGGAATATTCACGATAGTGATGGTCTGGCGTGCGTCGTTTGGGGTTGTTGACACTCTGCTAACTAAATGACTTAGGAAAACACCGTCATGAGCATCGACAGCAATAGCGCCGCCACGATGAGCAGCAGCGCCTTTCTGCAAGGCATCCACCACGCCTACGCCCAAGTGGATGGTTCCTACTCCTGGCCAAACAGCCGCGAAGGTGACTTGCTGCGTGCTGCCAAGTCCGAGATTGAGGCTTTGCGTGATGCGCCCGACTCTGGCTCTGTTCATAAGCCCACTGCCGCCGAGTGCGTGGCTTTGCCAGTTGAGCCGTCTGTAGCTCTGCTCACTACCATGTCTGCCGCCCTCGGCATCGATCCTCTCGGCGATGGTTCGGATGGTTCGTACCCAATAACTGGTGCGCAATCGACGGTGCGTCAGTGCTACGACGCCCTAGTCCGCTCTCTCCGTCAAACAAGCTGATCAAGGAAATCAAGGCATGGCTATTTCGATTGCAAAACTCAAATCAATTAAAGCTGAACAAGGCTGGCTGAATCTGATCGGGATTGCCTTGGTTATCTTCGGCGGACTCCTGTTTCTTCCCGGCTCGGTGATCATCGGCTACTTCCACATGAAGGCTGCCGGCATCGCTCTTGTTCTCTGCATCTGTCTGGTGAGCATCGGCTGCGCGGTGATGAAAAATCGCCCTGCCGCTGATACCGGCGAATAGTTCAAGGAAAACAACTATGAGGACACAGCCGGTGAGTGAAATTGGAGAATACGATCTGATCCACCATCTGGAGCAAGCTGTCCAGGAGCTTGACGCCGATTCAATCGGATTGGCACACAACATGGGCACAGCCACACTCGACCAGTTGCATGAAATTGTCGCCTTCGCCGAGCGTTTAAAGCAGGGTGCCCTGATTGAAATGTGGGGGCGTGAGCGAGCAGCTAAAAATATGAACTGCACCACCCCGGCGTTTTGCAAGGTAGTTGTCGCGTCAGCCGTGTTTTTTATGCCGCTATTTTTAATGCCTGTTGCTCCCTTTCTGGGTTGAGTGTGACGGCGCCGATGTGTTGCCAGTTTCGTGTCGCGCCCGACCAGCGATGCGGGTGTTGATTGCGAGCTTGCTGGTACAGCACATGACGCTTGGCCAGCACCTCTTGATCCTCACCGCGATGACGCTGCTCCGGAGTCACGAAGCGGATGCGGCTGTGGCGGTGTTCGTGGTTGTACCAGCGGATAAAATCGCGCACCCAGCTGCGTGCGGCGTCTAAATCTGCAAAGCCATCCTTGGGCCATTGCGGGCAGTATTTCAGCGTTCTAAACAGCGATTCTGAGTACGGATTGTCGTTGCTCACCCGTGGCCGTCCGCGTGATGGAGTGATACCTAAGTCGTACAACTTGCTCAGCAACGTCGACGATTTCATCGGCGCGCCGTTGTCCGAGTGCAGCACCAAAGGCTTCCCGGCGCAGCGCTCATTCAGTACGGTGCGCTGCATCAACTCAGATGCGCGCTCGCCGCTTTCTTGCGCGTAGACCTCCCAGCCCACGGCCTTGCGGCTGTAAATATCCTCGATCAAGTACAGGTAGTAATACTGCCCGCGCACCTTTGAGGTCAGGTAGGTTATGTCCCACGACCAGACCTTATTGGCGGTGGTTGCGCTGTGCGTGGTCGGCGCAGCGTGCTTGTGGGGCGCATGGCTGCGGCCGCGTCGATGCTGTTGATCGGCGGCTTTCAGGATGCGGTAAAAGGTCGCCTCTGAGCCTAGGTAACGACCCTGATCGGCCAACCTGGGCACAATCTGGCTCGGCGGCAAGCTGGCGAACTCCGGGCTATTACAGATCGCCAAGATCGCGCAGCGCTCTTGCTCGCTCAGGGCGTTCGGCGGCTGTGGCCTTAGCGTGGTGGTGCGCACATCGGCCTGCATAACCGGCGACAGCGTCCAGCGTTGCAGGCTGCGCAGCGATAGCCCGATCTCGGCACTGGCAATCGCCTTGCGCGCACCCGAAGCGACAGCGTGATTAAAGCGCTCAACGAGTTGTTGCCGTTCTGGCAGCGAGGTCAAACGTCCTCGCTGTCGTTGCCCCAGAAGGCATTCATCTTTTTTCGCAGCACCAAGATCGCAGCGGTTTCCGCCAGCGCCTTGTCTTTGCGGCGCAGTTCACGCTCCAACTCGGCGATGCGCTTTTTGTCGGCACGCGCTTGGTCACGCTCAGCCTTGAGCTGCGCTTTAGCGGACATCTGGCCGGTGATGCAGGCTTGGCGCCAGGCGCTAATTTGCTCAGGGTACAAACCCTTGCTGCGGCAGTACTCACTAAGTTCGATCTCGCTCAATGTGGCCGCGTACAACACCGCTGCGAACTTGGCTTCAGCCGGCCAGTTATCGGCATTGTTCTTGTCTCCGGGCACCACAGCGCCTCCTGCTTTGAGCTTGCTGCGCCAAGCATACAGGGTGGCCTGGGAGATGCCTTCTTGACGTGACAACTCAGCCACGGACATGTTTTGCGGCGGCAGTAATTTGTTAATAAGGGCAGCTTTACGCTCAGGTGAATAGCTCGACATTACAGCTCTCTTTGACGCCCCCGATCTATCGTTTTGATAAATCAACTGAGGCGACAACTAGCCTGACACCGGGGGACCCTGGAGCTACCGCCCGAGGGCTACGCCGGCTACCAGCCTAATTAAGAGCCAGTCGGTTAGTAAGCGCAATTGCACTTGCGCTGTTGCAGTTGCGTTTAACGCCCCTGCTTTGGCACTTACCGCTAGTTACTAGCTAGGTGGCAAGGCGGGATATTTGCCTGGGAACGAGGTGTGATAATCCTTTTCCGAGTTCCTGGAGCTGGCAAGTCAATGAATGAGGCAGGCTTCCAAAGGTGAAAGCCTTGGTAGAAGTCAGCTCCAAGCGACTTCACTATATTCATTTCGAAAGAGTTCTCTACTCCTTCGATGACAACGGTCTTTCCAATGCTTTTGCACCAGCGAATCAGGCGGTCAACAGCCTCCATGTAATAGGGGTCTTCTAGCAATCTAGCTGTTGAGTTACGGGATAACTTACATCCCGCGATCAGGTCTGACCTGAGCAGGTGTGACTTGGCGAATCCGTCCTCAATGTCATCAATCACAACTGCTATGTTCTGGTTCTTGAGCAATTGAATGCTCTCCAGAAGCAACGGAACCTTCCCGTCAGCAGTCTCAGTAATCTCGACAGTCACCCTGCCTGATAAACCGTTGTCCAAAATAACATCGGCAATCTGCTTGGCTACTGGAGGGTAGCTTAGGGTCACTTGAGACATGTTCATCCAAAGATTCATGCCGTCGAGTTTGGCTGCATCCGAACAAGCTAATCGTGCTATTCGGGCGTCGAGAGTGGCTATTGTCCCAGCTTCCTCGGCATCGTTGATGATGGAAAAGGTCGTGTGGTTACAGCGATTAGGGCTAACCCGCAGCAGTGATTCATACGCAACGACCTCCAGCTCATCCTGGGTGATACGGGCCACTGGTTGGTAGACCATGTGGATCGGGGGGGCGGTTTTTTCCGCCACTAAATTGTTGTCCATTCTGCACCTGCATGCGGCTCTGGTCATTTGGCCTTATTTGTTAATGCACCCCGCGCATCCCCCAAATAGCGGGTGAGCGTTCTGTCGTGTTTGTTTTTTTCGTGCAGTGCAGTGCAGAACCGGGCCGGGGCTTAGGCTGAGGACTTTGCGTTCGTGCAATGTCGCGACCGTCGCTGCGGATTGGCGTCTGGAATCCTGGGATGGGTGTTGACGACTTTAATGCGTGACCTGATGACACTCGATGCCGGGCGTTATCGTTTGTGCATCAAAGGAGAAATGCCCATGTCCCTGTTCGATCATCTTCAAACTCTCGACGACGATACGCTGGTGCTCGCTGCTACCGAGCGCGTATCTCGCCATATCAAAATGCAGGCAGCACTGTTGCAGTCCATTGCTGGCAAGCGCTCCTGGTTTGCCAAGGGCAAGGTGAGAACCATCACCCAGTGGATCGAAGAAGTCTGGTTGGAGCAGTTGCCGAGTGAGCAGCTGCTGTATCCAGTTCAGGAGCTTGCTGTAGTAAAAAGCGTGGCTGACCGTTCTGGCCTTCTGCCTGAAAACTTGATTTCTTCTACTAGCACCGCCCGCCGAATCGCTCAGGCTTACTCCACGTTCATTAAGTTCAAGCTTCCAACTGATCCTGACCGCTTTCGCTTCAAGCGTGAGTACGAAGTGTTCTGGCAGTGGCGCACGCTTATCGAGAGCGACTGCCGCAAAAACGGCTGCGTGTTCCGTGCTGAGCTTCCGGCACTGGTGCTGTCTGCCATTGAGGCTGACGAGTTAGTGCTGCCCCGCAAAGTGGTAATGGCCGGCGTGCTGTACATGAACCCGTCTGAGCGCGCCATTCTTGATTTGCTTCTTGCAAAGGGTGTTGAAGTCGTCGAGTTGGACTTCGAAGGCGAGGCAACCACGCCAAATCTGCGTCGTGCAGTCACTCAGTCTGACGAATTTGAGCAGGTTGCAGAGTGGGTCAACGCCACCCTCAAGCCCTATATAGAAACCCCGCATGCAGCTCCTTCGATTGCGCTGTTAGTACCTTCGATGGATACCCATCAGGCGCCATTGATTGAAGCGCTTACTATGTCGGTGAGCCCTGCCTCTCTATTGCCGATGAAGGATGGTGTAGAGGTGCGAGAACCGTGGGATATTTCCAGTGGTGCAACGCTGGGTGCTCGCCCAATGATCCGCGCAGCTATGGGTATCTTGTCCATTACCAATCGCGAGGCTGATGCAGATGTGTTCAGCCGCGTTCTGCGCTCCAGTTGGGTGGGCGGTCATTCTGTTGAGGGGGCTCAGCGGGCACTTGTTGATATTTGGCTGCGTGAGAACAACGGGCTC
>NZ_JAUYGL010000175.1 GCF_030689745.1 Devosia sp. | reverse complement strand
GCGTGAGGACAGAGCCAAAAATCATCATGGTTTCCCTTGGATGGAGCAATCAAGATCAATCCACGCCCCCTTCCCTTTCGTGCTCTTCTCCATTAGACAGCCCACTTAACCACCCCGTCCAAACCTTCCCCATGCGCCGCAACGCCCAGTTGTCGTGCGCGAGTGGTGCGGGTGGCCTGAGCGCCGGGTGATTCTTCCCGCCCGGCCCCCGCGTCCTAGAGCCGAGCGAGAACCATGCCAAAACGTACCGACATCAAATCGATCCTCATCATCGGTGCGGGTCCGATCATTATCGGACAGGCCTGCGAATTCGACTATTCCGGCACCCAGGCGTGCAAGGCGCTCAAGGAAGAGGGCTACCGCATCATTCTGGTGAACTCCAATCCGGCCACGATCATGACCGATCCGGACCTGGCCGACGCCACCTATATGGAGCCCATCACCCCCGAAGTGGTCGCCAAGATTATCGAGAAGGAGCGCCCCGATGCGCTGCTGCCCACCATGGGCGGCCAGACCGCGCTGAACTGCGCGCTGTCGCTGCGCAAGATGGGCATTCTGGAGAAATTCAATGTCGAAATGATCGGCGCCGATGCCGAGGCCATCGACAAGGCCGAAGATCGCGAACTGTTCCGCGACGCCATGAAGAAGATCGGCCTGGAAACCCCGCGTTCCATGCTGGCGCACAACACCATCGAGGCGCTGCAGGCGCTCGAAGTGATCGGCCTGCCCTGCATCATCCGCCCCAGCTTTACCCTGGGCGGCACCGGTGGTGGCATCGCCTATAACCGCGAAGAGTATCTGGCCATTGTCGAGAGCGGCGTCGATGCCTCTCCCACCAATGAAGTGCTGGTGGAAGAAAGCGTACTCGGCTGGAAAGAGTATGAGATGGAGGTTGTCCGCGACAAGAACGACAACTGCATCATCATCTGCTCGATCGAGAACATCGACCCGATGGGCGTCCATACCGGCGACTCCATCACTGTCGCGCCGGCACTGACGCTGACCGACAAGGAATACCAGATCATGCGCGACGCATCCATTGCGGTGCTGCGCGAGATCGGCGTGGAAACCGGCGGCTCCAACGTGCAGTTCGGCATCAATCCGGCCGATGGCCGCATGGTGGTGATCGAAATGAACCCGCGCGTGTCACGCTCGTCGGCGCTCGCTTCCAAGGCTACCGGCTTCCCCATCGCCAAGGTCGCGGCGCGGCTGGCGGTTGGCTATACGCTCGACGAGTTGGACAACGACATTACCGGCGGCATGACCCCGGCCAGCTTCGAGCCCTCCATCGACTATGTCGTGGTCAAGATCCCACGCTTTGCCTTTGAAAAATTCCCCGGTGCCGACAATCGCCTGACCACCTCGATGAAGTCGGTTGGCGAAGCCATGGCCATCGGCCGCACCTTCCAGGAAAGCCTGCAAAAAGCGCTCCGTTCGCTTGAAACCGGCCTGACGGGTCTCAACGAGATCGGCATTCCTGGCCTCGGCGAAGGCGAAGACAAGAACGCCATTAAGGCTGCCCTTGGCACCCCCACACCCGACCGTCTGTTGCACGTGGCCGAGGCCATGCGCCTGGGCATGTCACTCGAAGACATCCACGAAGCCTGCAAGATCGATCCCTGGTTCCTCGAGCAGATGCAGGGCATCATCGACATGGAAGCTAAGGTGCGCGAATTCGGTCTGCCGCAGGATGCGGTCAATCTGCGCGCCCTCAAAGCCATGGGCTTTTCCGATCCGCGCCTGGCTCAACTGGCCAATCTCAAGGCATCCGACGTGCGCAAGCTGCGCCACACGCTCGACGTCCGGCCGGCCTTCAAGCGCATCGACACCTCGGCGGCCGAATTCGCCTCGCCGACGGCCTATATGTACTCAACCTATGAAGTACCCTTCGCTGGCGCTGTGGCCGACGAATCCCGGCCAACCGATCGCAAGAAGGTAGTCATTCTCGGCGGCGGACCCAACCGCATCGGCCAGGGCATCGAGTTCGACTATTGCTGCTGCCATGCGGCCTTCGCGCTGGCCGACGCCGGCTACGAAACGATCATGATCAACTGCAACCCCGAGACGGTTTCGACCGACTATGACACCTCCGATCGCCTGTATTTCGAGCCGCTGACCGAAGAAGACGTCATCGAAATCCTTGAGCGCGAGAAGCAGAACGGCACCTTGCACGGCGTCATCGTCCAGTTCGGCGGCCAGACCCCGCTCAACCTGGCTGAAGCCGTGCAGAAAGCCGGCGTGCCGATCCTGGGCACCCAGCCCGACGCCATCGATCTGGCCGAAGACCGCGACCAGTTCTCCAAACTGCTCAACCGGCTGGAACTGACCCAGCCCAAGAACGGCATCGCCTATTCGCTGGAACAGGCCCGCATCGTCGCCGAACGGCTGGGCTATCCGCTGGTCATCCGGCCCTCCTATGTGCTGGGTGGCCGCGCCATGGCCATTGTCCACTCATCAGGCGAGTTCGAGCGCTATGTGCAGGACACGCTGACCGGGCTGGTGCCGCCGCACATCATGCTGCGCTATCCCAATGACAAGACCGGCCAGATCAACTCAGTGCTGTCCGACAACCCGTTGCTGTTTGATGCCTATCTGTCGGGCGCCACCGAAATCGACGTTGACGCCCTCTGTGACGGCAAGGACGTCTTTGTCGCCGGCATCATGGAGCATATCGAAGAGGCCGGCATTCACTCCGGCGACAGTGCCTGCTCGCTGCCGCCGCAGAATCTGAGCCCCGAAGTCATGGCCGAACTCAAGCGCCAGACCGCCGAACTCGCCTTTGCCCTCAAGGTTGGCGGCCTGATGAACGTGCAATATGCGCTCAAGGACGGCGTCATCTACCTGCTCGAAGTCAATCCGCGCGCCAGCCGCACCGTGCCCTTCGTCGCCAAGGTGATCGGCCAGCCCATCGCCAAGATCGCCAGCCGCATCATGGCCGGCGAAAGCCTGGCCAGCTTCGGTTTGGTGGAGAGGACCTTCAAGCACGTTGCCGTCAAGGAAGCCGTCTTCCCCTTCAACCGCTTCCCCGGTGTCGACACCGTGCTCGGCCCGGAAATGAAGTCGACTGGCGAGGTCATCGGCCTCGACACCGATTTCGCCATGGCCTTCGCCAAGTCCCAGATCGGTGCCGGCTCCAAGGTGCCCACCAGCGGCGCCGTGTTCATCTCGGTGCGCGATGCCGACAAGCAGTACATCGTAGATATGGCATGCCATCTCGTCGAGGGCGGTTTCACCATCATCGCCACCGGCGGCACGCAGAAATAACTGGTCGAGAACGGCATTGCCGCCACCAAGATCAACAAGGTGCTCGAAGGCAGGCCGCATATCGTGGATTCGATGAAGAATGGCGGCGTGCAGTTGGTGATCAACACCACCGACGGCATGAAGTCCATCAGCGACAGCCGTGATATTCGACGCACCGCGCTGTTCGCCAAGATCCCCTACTACACCACCATCGACGGCGCCCTCGCCGCCGTGGAAGGCATCGTCGCTTTGCAGAAGGGCAATCTGACCGTGCGCCCATTGCAGAGCTACTTCGCGCTCTAGCCACGAATATGGGGCGTCGCGCATGCTGTGCGACGCCCCAATTGCCGGCTGAGCCCTCAGATCTCTATTGGGCCTCAACGGCAAAGAATTCTGCTACCACCATCCGCGCGCCCTCTACCGCTGCATCGTCGACATCAAGATGGGTAACCCAGCGCTGCTGCCCATAGCGCCCGGTGACACCAACGCCGCGACTGGCAAGAAAGTCAGTGAAGCGGGCGCCAAGTTGGCGTTCCATATCCACAAAAATGATGTTGGTATCGGGCACGGTGACTGTCAGCGCGGCAAATGCTGCCAGCCCTTCAGCCAGCTTCCGGGCACGGCGATGATCCTCGGCCAGCCGCTCGATATGGTGATCAAGCGCATGGAGCCCGGCAGCCGCCAGAATGCCGGACTGGCGCATGCCGCCGCCCAGCATCTTGCGATGGCGGCGCGCCTTGTCGATCAGGTCCCGCCGCCCGACTAGCACTGAGCCGACCGGGGCGCCGAGCCCTTTGGACAGGCAGATCGAGACGCTGTCGAAGGGCGCCGTAAACACGGCGATGTCCATCCCCAGCGCCACGCAGGCATTGAAAGCCCGGGCACCATCGAGGTGCAGGCCCAGCCCATGGCGCTGCGCGATGGCCGCAACGCTCTGCATGTACTGGACCGGCAGGACCTTGCCGCCAAACGTGTTCTCCAGGGCGATTACCGTGGTGCGGGCATAGTGGTTGTCATCCGGCTTGATCGCCGCTTCGATATCGTCGAGCGCCATTGTGCCATCAGCCTGATGCGCAATGGGCTGCGGCTGGATCGATCCCAGCACCGCGGCGCCACCTGCCTCATGGCTGTAAAGATGGGCATTCTGCCCGGCGATATACTCGTCGCCGCGCCCGCAATGGCTCATCAGCGCCAACAAATTGGATTGCGTCCCAGAGGGAACAAAGAGCGCCGCATCCTTGCCCAGCATCGCCGCCATGCGCTGCTCGAGCCGATTGACGCTGGGGTCGTCGCCAAACACGTCGTCGCCGACCTCGGCAGCTGCCATGGCCTGCCGCATGTCGGCCGATGGCCGGGTGACGGTGTCGGATCGAAAGTCAAAGCGGATCGCGTTCATGGCAGTTTCCAGTTGAGATCAGACCAGCCTAGCTGCTTCGTCCTGCTCCTGCATACTGTCTATGCCGCGACATCACCGCCCGCACCCGCACCATCATTGGCAGCATGGACATCGACAGGCGGCTTGCGCGCCACCACCAGCAGGCCATTGATCGGCGCACCGCGATCAAACCGCAACACCACGGCTTCAAAACGCAGGAGTTCAAGCCCGGCCACGACCACCGCATCGCGCGTCGCGCTGGGGCCATGGGCGTAGCGCAGGGACGGTCGCAGGAACACCGCCTCCTCCCCATCATGGGCTTCCAGCGAAAATGCCACCACTCCGCCTGGCCGCAGGGCCGGCACCAGCGCGGCCAGCACCGGTTGCAGCGCGCCGCAGTAGATGAACACATCGGCAGCAGTCACCAGATCGGCATCGGCTCGTCGCCCATTCAGCGCGGCCACCAGTTCGGCCTTGTCCAGACGATCGTAAATGCCCTTGCGGGCGGTTTCGGCAATCATGGCGGCAGAGATATCGATGCCTTCGAGGTAGGCGACCTTGCCACGCAATCTTTGCCCCATCAGGCCGGTGCCGCAGCCCAGATCGAGGCCACGCTCGAACTGCGCAATGCCCAACCGGCCCATTTCTTCGGCCACCAGATCATCAAGCATCTCGGGGACGCGATAGCCGAGCTTGCCAACCAGCGAGTTCTCGAACTTGGGCGCATATTGATCAAACAGCGCTTCGACATAGCTGACCGCCGTGCCCTCCCCCGCTGGACTGGCGCCGTGCAGCGCCAGTTTCAGCCGCGCACCAAAGACGCCTGCATCATCAAGCGCTTCCAGATGACGCCAGGCCGCTATAGCCCCGGCAACGTCGCCCGATTTGTCATGGTAATCACCCAGCAAATCCCAACCGGCGGCCCAGTTGGGCACCAGCTCAAGCGCCTGCTGCATCAGGTCAGCGGCGGCAAGCAGCTCACCATCTGCGGCGAGCAGCCTGGCATAGCCCGCACGACGGTCCGCGATGACATCGCCGGAAGAGTAGGACGCCTTGGTCAAGACGATGTGATCTCTGATGGTTTACCGACCCCAATGGCCCGGCGCGCGGTGATTTGCGCCAATTTTGCCGCGAATGCAAGCCTGTCGATCGCCCCGATTATCAAGCCCTGCCCGATGACAGGTTTTCGTGGGGCAGTATTGCGCTATGCTGGCATTGCTCGGTTCGGCCCCACGAGGCTGGATGGGCACGCGACGCCATTGGATTGGGCAAGGCCTGGCATGGCCAGCCAGTCCAGCGCGCGTCTGCTCCAGATTCTCGAAGTCTGGTGCAAATACTTGACGACGCTTTGTTTTGCCCTGACGAGAACAGTGTTCCGCCGGGTTTTTCGGTATGTCTATACAGATATTGAACAGCCCTATGTTTGGCGCTAAGCTGACTGGATCGAATATTGCGGCCGACTGATCTGATTACGCGAACTTTCCTTCGCTTCTGCTGACGTCAATTTCCGTTACTCGATATCACCGATGGCCGGAGTCAATAGTGGCTGCGGCCAGCTACCAGCAGACTGCACGAGGGAACGCGCATCATGGCAACTGGCACTGTAAAGTGGTTCAACGGCCAAAAAGGCTATGGCTTCATTCAGCCGGACGAAGGCGGGGCTGACGTATTTGTTCACATCTCAGCTGTTCAGCGCTCTGGTCTGAACGGCCTGGATGAGGGCCAGAAGGTCAATTACGAGATCGTCAAGGACAAGCGCACGGGCAAGGCCGCTGCCGACGAACTGACCGGCGCCTGAGCATCAGACAGCCAGCTATCGGGAGGGGCGCGTTTACTTGGAGGTGACGCGCTCCTTTTTTCTGGTCATGTCGATGCCAGCTATATCCGACCCAGTTCTTCCGTCCGCTTGCGGGTCTCACTGACTGTGCGATCCATCAGTTCAGTCAGACCATGGCTGCCCATCAGCACCGCCAGACCCGCAGCCGTTGCGCCCTTGGGCGACGTCACATTCTCGCGCAACACCGTCGCCGAGACGGTCCCCGCATCCATCAGGGCGGCTGCGCCGATCACGGTGCCCCGCGCCAATTGCTCGGCAATATCGTCAGGCAGGCCCTGCCGTTTGCCAGCGGCGGCCAGTGCTTCAACCATGTGGAAGACATAGGCCGGGCCCGAACCCGACACGGCGGTCAGCGCATCCAGCTGCGCCTCGTCGTCGAGCCAGACCACCTGTCCGGAAGCCGATAGCAAGGTGTCCATCGCTACCTTATCTTCCGCCGTCACATCGGGGCCGGAAACCACCCCGATCATGCCCTTGCGTACCTGCACCGGCGTATTGGGCATGGTGCGCATCACCCGCTGCGTCCCGGCCTTGCTGGCCAGCCGCGCCAGATCAATGCCCGCCGCAATCGACACCACCAGCGTATGCGGCGCGATGACGGGCGCCAGCGATTCCAGCACCTCATCCATGACCTGCGGCTTGACCCCGACCACCAGCACATTGGGCGATAATCCGCTGGCTTCGGTACTCAACGCCAGACCATGGTCGCGCGCCAGTTCCAGCAGGTCTTCACCGGGCCGCGGGTGCACGATAACCAGCTGGCTTGCGGCCAGGCCCGCGTCTAGCCAGCCTCGCGCCAGCGCCACGCCCATCTTGCCGGCCCCCACCAGCATGATCGGACCAATACTGTTGAGGGCCGTGTTCATGCCTCGCCAACCGTTTCAAACATCACATGGCTCAGCGCCTCGGCGGCCGACTTGCCGGCCCAGACCACAAACTGGAAGGCCTGATAATACAGATCGCAGCTATCGGTGGCCGAGCGCAGCAATGCTTCGCACTGCTGCGGCGACACCTCGGCGCCACCCGTCAGCAGGTGCGAGTTGCGGAACAGCACCACGCCTTCCTTGTTCCAGATATCGAAATGACCAATCCACAATTGTTCATTGACCAGCGAAATCAGCTGTTTGATCTCGGCGCGCCGGCCTTCAGGGACTTTCAGATCGAAAGCGCTGGCAATATGCAGGCTCTCCAGATCTTCCATCCAGTTGAATGAGACATGGTAGTCGCACCAGCCACCGCGCACCGAAATGGAAATTTCGTCGGCGTCCTGTCGCTCGAAAGTCCAGTCATTGATCGAGGCGATATGCTCAATGATGTCCACGGGGTGAACATTGCGATCGAGCTCGACTTGGATGAGTGACATTGACGTCTTCCGTCCTGGCAACGCGGAGTATGAATTCATGCTGCCCGATGGGCCGGCAATTCTGGGGTACTCAGGGAACTGTTTGCAGGCACAACGGCTTACGAATCGTCCTGATGAAAACAACCTACACGTGCCAACTGATTCAGGGCACGGGAGCCGTTTGCCGGACGACAATCTCTTGTGGATGATGATCGGGGGCTTAGGGTTAACAGGCTATTAACAGCGAGCCCGTATCAACTACTGCTTTTGCCTCAAAACGGGGCGGATTGGGCCCAGCCCGAGTTCACAACCTCCGCCCAGGCCGCAAACCCATTGGCGACAACCTGCGCGGCGGCCGCTTCATGATCATACTCAACCACGCGCAGCGTGGTGAACCACCTGCCGCCACGCCGTTCGATCACGGCATAGCGCGCATCGGGCGACCCATGCACATCCGAAAGGACCGCGAGGCGCATGCCTATTTGGCTTTGCCCGAACCGCCCTTGAGCGCTGCCAGGTCCTTGCGCAGCGTGTCGATCTCTTCGCCCTGCACCTGCACCAGTTCGCGCAGCGCGTCGAAATCCTCGCGCTTGACCAGATCCATATCGGCCACCAGACGCTGAACCTGCGACTTGACGGCGGTTTCAACTTCCCGGCGCACCCCATCCGCGACACCCGCGGCTTCGTTCATCACCCGCCCGAGGCCATCAAAAATCTTGTTGCTCTGGTTCATTGCACACTCTTTTGGTTGACCTGTTGCGTTGATATTTAGGTGATGGATGCTCACTTGACCAGAGAGAGCGAAGCGGCAATGGTCCCGCCGATTGCCGCAGGAGCCCGCGCGTGCCATTTCCCAATATCGATCCTGTCGCCCTCGCCATTGGTCCCATCGCCATTCGCTGGTATGCGCTGGGCTATCTGTTCGGCGTCGGCCTGGGCGCCGGCTATGGCTATTTGCTGCTGGCCAATTCACGCCTGTGGCACAAGGGGCAACCGCCTTTCAAAGCTGCCGATATCTGGGACTTTGCTTTCTGGACCATGCTGTCCATCGTGCTCGGCGGCCGGCTGGGCTATGTGCTGTTCTACAATCTGCCATTCTATCTGGAGAACCCGACCCAGATCCTCAACACGCTTGATGGTGGCATGTCTTATCACGGCGGCATGCTGGGGCTGATGCTGGCGGCCATCGTCTTCACCCGCTCCAAACAGGGCAATTGGCTGAGCGCGCTGGATCTGATTGCCTCGGTCAGCACTATCGGCATCTTCCTGGTCCGCATCGCCAATTTCATCAATGCCGAGCTCTACGGCGCCCCCACAACCCTGCCCTGGGGCGTGATCTTTCCCACCGACCCCGAACAATTGCCGCGCCACCCCAGCCAGCTCTATGAAGCTGTTCTCGAAGGCCTGCTGCTATTTCTGATCATCCGCGTCTTCACCCATGTGTTCTATAGCCTGCGCCGCCCCGGCATGGTCGCTGGCGTGTTCGGCATCGGCTATGGCCTGTCGCGTATCGCCGTCGAATTTGTCCGCTTGCCTGATGCCCATATCGGCTACCTGTTTGGCGGCTGGCTGACCATGGGCATGCTGCTCAGCCTGCCGCTGGTGCTCGCTGGCATTGGCCTTGTGATCTATGCGGCGACGCGCAGCCAAAGCGCATTGCGAGCTTAACATGACTGAGCAAACGCCTCCCACCCTGCCCGAACTCATCGACATGCAAATCCGCACCACCGGTCCGATGTCGGTGGCCACCTATATGGGCCTGTGTCTAACCCACCCGACCAAGGGCTATTACAAGACCGCCGACCCGCTCGGCAGCGCCGGCGACTTTGTCACCGCACCGGAAATCAGCCAGATGTTCGGCGAATTGATCGGCTTCTTTGTAGTCAATCTCTGGCAACAAATGGGGAGCCCAAAAGCATTCACCCTGCTCGAACTCGGTCCCGGCCGCGGCACGCTGATGGCCGATATCCTGCGCGTTGCCTGCCGCGCCGAAGGACTTCGCGACGCGCTGGACCTGCGCCTGTTTGAGACCAACCCCGCGCTGATTGCCGAGCAGAACGCCCGGCTTGAGGTCTATGGCGCCAAGTGGATCGATGGCTTTGACAAGGTCGGCCCCGGGCCATTGCTGGTCATTGCCAACGAATTCTTCGACGCCCTGCCAATCCGCCAGTTCGTTCGCACCGAGGATGGCTGGCACGAACGCATGGTCGGCACCAATAATGGCCGCCTGGTATTTGGCCTCAACCCCACCCCGATCCCGGCCTCGGCCATGCCTGATACACTGGCAGGGGCCGAACTGAACGCCGTGCTCGAAGTGGGGCTGGCCAGCGGTGAGGTGATGAACCGCCTCGCCACCACCATCTCCACCCAGGGCGGCGCCATCCTCGCCATGGACTATGGCTATGCCCGCACCCAGACCGGGGAGACCCTGCAGGGCGTCCGCCGTCATCAATATGCCGACGTGCTCGACGCGCCCGGCGAAGTGGACATCTCGGCCCATGTCGACTTCGAGGCGCTGGGCACCATTGCCGCCAAGGCCGGTTTGGCCGTACAGCCCTTGGCCACCCAGGGCCAGTTCCTCACCCGCATGGGCATCAATGAACGCACCAGCGCCCTTATCGCCGCCAATCCCGGCTCGGCCGAAGATTTGTCGACCGCAAGAGCCCGGCTGGTGGATCCAGACAAGATGGGCAATCTGTTCAAGGCCTTCTGCGCCGCCAGCCCGGGTCTGCAGCCGCCCGGATTTGAATGATGGGCGCGCCACCTTTTGAGACCAGCGCCGCGCTGAGCGGCCTGCGCCACGGTTTTTTTGGCCGGGCGGGCGGGGCGTCCAGGGGCGTCTATGCCAGCAACAATGTTTCATTCACGACCGGTGACGACCATGCCACCGTGACGGCCAACCGCGCCCGCATCGCCGCCAACATGGGCTACGCCCCCACCGACCTGGTCATCCTCAGGCAGACCCACACGGCCGATATCCACGTGGTCCACGGCACCATGGCACCCGACGAAGTGGTCGAAGCCGATGCCATGGTCACCGACCGCCCCGGTCCGCTGCTCGGCATCCTGACTGCCGACTGCACGCCAATTCTCTTTGCCGATGCCCAGTCTGGCGTTATCGGCGCGGCTCATGCTGGCTGGAAGGGTGCGGCCTCGGGGATTGTCGAAGCAACTATCGCCGCCATGGTCTCGCTGGGCGCGAAGACTGACCGTATCGTCGCCGCCATCGGCCCCACTATTTCCGGGCCCAACTACGAGGTCGGTCCGCAATTTGCCGCCGATCTGTTGGCGCTCCACCCTGATGCTGACAACCGCATTTTCGTGCCCGAAGGCGGCATCGAGCACTTCGACCTGCCGGGCTTCGTCGCCGATCGCCTCACTGCAGCCGGCGTCCAGAGCATCGACCGCGTAGGCGGCTGCACCTATGGCAACCCCACGCGCTATTTCTCGCACCGCCATGCCACGCACCAGCAGACCAGGACCGGCCGACAGCTCGCTGTCATCGGTCTGACGTAATTCTTTACCCAAGACTAATTGCGACATTGCGAGTCCGGGATGGACTCGCTAAAGCTGCCGCGAAACTGGAAGGCCTCGCTCCCGGAGGCCAGTTGAGACAGGATCGCGCCCCATGAAGCTGGTGACCGGCAACTCGAACCGGGCCCTTGCCCAGGCAATTGCCAGCTATCTCGAACTCCCTTTGACCGACTGTACGGTCAGGCGTTTTGCCGACAAGGAAGTCTACGTCGAGGTGCATGAAAATGTGCGCGGCGAGGACGCGTTCATCCTGCAGTCGACCAGCTTTCCTGCCAATGACAATCTGATGGAATTGCTGATCCTGACCGATGCGCTGCGGCGCTCGTCGGCCCGTCGTATTACCGCAGTGATCCCCTACTTCGGCTATGCCCGCCAGGATCGCAAATCGGCCCCGCGCACACCCATTTCGGCCAAGCTGGTGTCCAATCTGATCACCCAGGCCGGCGCCAATCGCGTGTTGACGCTCGACCTCCATGCCAGCCAGATTCAGGGTTTTTTCGATATTCCCACCGACAATCTGACCGCCGCACCGGTCATGGTGCGCGACATTCAGGACCATTACGACGTCAAGAATGTCATGATCGTTTCGCCAGACGTTGGCGGGGTGGTCCGGGCGCGCAATGTCGCGGGTCGCATTGGCGCCAATCTGGCCATTGTCGACAAACGCCGCCCCCGCGCTGGCGTCTCCGAAGTGATGAACATCATCGGCGATGTGCGTGGCCAGGCCTGCATTCTGATTGACGATATCGTCGATAGCGGCGGCACCCTGGTCAATGCTGCCGAAGCCCTGCTCAAGGCCGGCGCCAGTGAAGTGTCTGCCTATATCACCCACGGCGTGCTCTCCGAAGGCGCCTCCGAGCGCATTGGCGGCTCCATGCTCAAGGAACTCGTGGTCACCGATTCCATCGAGGAGACCGAGGCCCAGCGCCTGGCCGGCAATATTCGCCGCCTCGCCATCGCCCCGCTGATTGGCGAAGCCATCGCCCGGACCGCCAGCGAGCAGAGCGTCTCCAGCCTCTTCGACTAAACCGGCATCCTGCCGCCCCTGCCCTTTGGGAAGCGCACAACCCACAAGCCTGCGGCCAGGCTCATTGGCGGCCCGACTTGCTCGCGTTGAACACCCGACCGTGCCGCTCGCCGGGATGCGTTTTCCATTCTGCTTGCCCGTCACCTGCCTTTGGTTTATAGCCGCCCCATGAAGCGCTCGTCACCCCTGGAGGACGGGCGCGTATGCTGTTGTAGTGACGCATACACCAACCGGAATGGATATTTCCATGTCTGAAACTAAAGTGCTCAATGCACAGGCGCGTGACGGAGTTGGCAAGGGGGCCGCTCGCGAATTGCGTCGTCAGGGACTCGTTCCTGCTGTTATCTACGGTGACAAGAAGGCCCCTGTTGCCATCTCCCTCGCTTACAAAGATGCCTACAAGTTCATCTATGCTGGCGGCTTCCTGTCCCACATCCTCGAACTCAATGTGGACGGCACCAAGCACCTCGTGATCCCCCGCGATTACCAGCTTGATGCGGTCAAGGATTTTCCGCTGCATGTGGATTTCCTCCGCATCGGCAAGGACACGCGCCTCAATGTTCAGGTGCATGTGCACTTCATCAATGAAGAAGCCAGCCCAGGCCTGAAGCGCGGCGGCACGCTCAATGTTGTGCGTCACACCGTGGAAGTGTCGGCACCAGCCAATGCGATCCCTGAAGAGATCACCGTCGACATGTCCGGTTTTGATATCGGCGATTCGATCCACATCTCGACAGTGACCCTGCCCAAGGGCGTTACCCCAACCATCACCGACCGCGATTTCACCATCGCGACCATCGTGGCGCCGTCGGCCCTCAAGTCGGCTGGCGATGACGGGGAAGCCGAAGAAGAAGCGCCTGCTCCGGCAGCCGAACCAAAGGCCGAGTAATCGACCTGCGCGCCTTCTGCTATATGTTCGAGGCGGCCTTCGGGTCGCCTCTTTCGTTTCTGGAGTGAGTGATGAAGCTGCTTGTCGGCCTGGGCAATCCAGGTAGCCAATACCAGGCAAACCGCCACAATATCGGCTTCATGGCGCTTGACGCCATTGCCCGCGCCCATTCCATTGCACCATTCCGTACCAAGCACTCGGGCAGCCTTGCGGAAGGTACGATTGGCGGCGAGAAGGTGATCCTGCTCAAACCGCAGACCTTTATGAACCGCTCCGGCGACAGCGTGCAGCAGGTCGCCAAGTTTTACAAAATCGAGCCCGCCGACATCATCGTGTTCTATGACGAACTGGACCTGGCGCCAGCCAAGGTGCGGGTCAAGATCGGCGGCGGCAATGGCGGTCACAATGGCCTGCGCTCCATCGATCCGCAGATCGGGACGAACTACAAGCGCGTTCGTCTCGGTATCGGGCATCCGGGCAAAGAGTATGTCACCCACCACGTATTGGGTGACTTCGCCAAGGCCGACCAGATCTGGCTAGACCCCCTGCTCGATGCCGTTGGCATGCATGTCGGTCTGCTGCTCAAGGGCGACGATAGCGGCTTCATGAACAAGCTGGCTCTCGCCACCAAACCAGCCGACGATCCCGACGCCAACACCAAGTCCACGCGCGAGGCCAAAGCTGAGCCGGGCGCCGCACCCAAAGGCCAGAGCCATATCCGGCAGGCCCGGGCCGCCAAGCCGCAGGCCGCACCGCCCAGCAGCGGGCCCATGGCCGATATGCTCAAGCGGCTGTTCAAGGGCGACTGACAAGCAAACGGCGCGCCGACCTGGATCGACGCGCCGCAATCAAAACCAGCCTGGCAGCAATCAGGCTGCCGTCACGCGCCACACGGCATCGCCGACATCATCGACCGCCAGCAGCGCGCCGTCCTTGGCCATCGCTACACCCACCGGGCGGCCGCGTGAGAATTTTTCGTCCTCGGCAAGAAATCCGCTCAGGATATCAACCGGCGCGCCTTGCGGCTGGCCATTGGCAAACGGTACCAGAATGACTTTGTAGCCGCTCAGCTTGGAGCGGTTCCATGAACCATGCTGACCGATCACCATGCCCGAGGGCAGGCCCGGCAGCGTGTTCTCGGGCAGCCAGCACAGGCCCAGCGAGGCGGTATGACCACCCAGCGCATAGTCGGGCGCCAGGGCACTGGCGACCTTGGCGGCGTCCTGCGGCACACGGTCATCGACCGTCTGCCCCCAATAGCTGAACGGCCAGCCGTAAAAGCCGCCATCCTTGACCGAGGTCAGATAGTCGGGCGGAGTTTCATCGCCCAGTCCATCGCGCTCATTGACCACGGTCCACAGCAAGCCATTGGTCGGCTCCCAGGCCATGCCAACCGGGTTGCGTAGACCACCCGCAAACTCACGATGCTTTTCGGTCACCAGATCGAGTTCATAAATGCAGGCGCGACCCGCTTCGGGCTCCAGACCATTTTCGGCGATATTGCTGTCCGAGCCGACTGCCACATAGAGCCTGGAGCCATCGGCGCTGGCAATCAGATTGCGCGTCCAGTGGCCACCGGGCTTCATTTCCATCAGCTTGCGGCCGGGCGCCGTAATCCTGGTCTGGCCGGTTTCATAGGGGAAGGCGACCACGCTATCGGTATTGCCGATATAGAGCTGGTCACCCACCAGAGCCATGCCGAAGGGTTGGCTGAGGTCCTTGAGGAACACTTCGCGGACTTCCGGCACGCCATCGCCATCGGCATCACGCAGCAGGGTGATCTGGTTGGCACTGGGGCGTGTGGCGCCGGCCCGGCGCATCACCCGGTTCATCGCATAGTCGCGCACATTCTTGACGGTTCCGGGCAGCGATGACGACTCCGCCACCAGCACGTCGCCATTGGGCAGCACATAAGCCCAACGTGGATGCTTCAGATTGGTCGCAAACGGCGTCACCTTGAGGCCCGGAGCCACAACAGGCTTTTCGCCCGGCTCCCAGCCCCTGGCCGTCGGCATTTTCAGCATCGGCAACGCCCCCTGCGGCTTGGCCTTGGGAATGGCAGGGCTTGTGCCCATAGCTGGCGTGAACGAGCCCATATGGCGGCCGCGATAGAACCACCACAAGGCCGCGGCCGCCAGGACGGCCAGGATGACCAGAGAGAGAAACAGGGTCATGCGACGCCTCCGACACGGGAATGAGAAAAACTAGTATGTTAGTGCTAATAGGCCGCAATGACCGCCGCGACAAGCCAGCTTTGCCGCGCCACGCATTGACTTCTCTTCCTATCCGAACGAAGTGAAGGCTAACAAATTCCGGAGCATTCCCCATGGGTTTCAAGATGGGCATCGTCGGCCTGCCCAATGTCGGCAAGTCGACCCTCTTCAACGCGCTGACCCGCACCGCTGCCGCCCAGGCCGCCAATTTCCCGTTCTGCACCATTGAGCCCAATGTGGGCGAAGTCTCGGTGCCCGATGCGCGGCTCGACAAGCTTGCCGAAATCGGCAAATCGATCAATGTGCAGCCCGCCCGCATGAGCTTTGTCGACATCGCCGGTCTGGTCAAGGGCGCCAGCCAGGGCGAAGGCCTGGGCAACCAGTTCCTCGCCAATATCCGCGAATGCGATGCCATCGCCTATGTGCTGCGCTGTTTTGAAGACGGCAACGTCATCCACGTCGCCAACAAGGTCGATCCGCTGGCAGACGCCGAAGTGGTCGAAACCGAGCTGATGCTGGCCGATCTGGAAAGTCTCGAAAAGCGCCGCACCGGCGTCGAGAAGAAGGCCAAACAGGGCGACAAGGATGCCAAGCTGACGCTCGAGCTGATCGATCGCGCGCTCGTGCTGCTGCGCGACGGCAGGTCCGCCCGCTTCGTCCAGCGCGACGCCGAGGAAGAAAAGGCCTTCCAGGAACTGCAATTGCTGACCTCTAAGCCCGCGCTTTATGTCTGCAATGTCGATGAAGGCTCGGCTGCCACCGGCAACGCCATGAGCAAGCTGGTCGAAGATTACGCCAAGGCCCACGATGCCGGCGTGGTAGTGATCTCCGCCGAGATCGAATCCCAACTTGCTCAGCTCCCCGATGCCGAGGGCGCTGAATTTCTGGAATCGCTGGGCCTGCACGAGGCTGGTCTGAACCGGCTGATCCGCGAAGCCTACGACTTGCTCGGCCTGCAGACCTATTTCACCGTCGGCCCCAAGGAATCGCGCGCCTGGACCATCCACAAGGGCGACAAGGCTCCCGCGGCAGCCGGCGTAATCCATTCCGACTTCGAGCGCGGCTTTATCCGCGCCCAGACCATTGCCTATGATGACTTCGTGGCCCTGGGCGGCGAAGTGGCCGCCAAGGAAGCGGGCAAGGCGCGCGACGAAGGCAAGGAGTATGTCGTCAAGGATGGCGACGTGATGCTGTTCAAGTTCAATACCTAGGGGTGTTCACTCTCGCGCCAGTCACCCCGGACGCGGCTGGCTTTGACCGATTGCTGGCCGAGAGCCGCGCCGGTGGCCATCAGATGTTGTCGTACTTTGACGAGAACTGGCGCAGCGGCGCCAACACTTTTGATCGTGACGGTGAGATCGTGTTCGGCGCCTGGGATGGCGAAACGCTGGTGGGAACCTGCGGTCGTAATGTCGACCCCTATGATCCGCACCCGCGAGCGGGCCGCATCCGCTACCTCTATGTCGCCGAACAGTACCGGCGGCACGGCATTGGTCAGCTCCTGATCGGTGCAATGCAGCGCAATGCCGCGACCTATTTTGATTATCTCAACACCAATGCACCCGAGGCCGCCTTTGCCTTCTACCAACGCCTCGGCTTCGTCGCTCTCAGCAGAGAATACGCAACGCACCGCTATGTGCTGACGCAAGTCCAGCCCCATAATGTCCGTACCCACAAGGCATGATACCCAGCGTACACGAGCAGGCGCCGATGGATCTGCCCGAGGCACAGAAGCGACGATCACACCGCCGCATTGAACATAGTGCCAGCGCCAGAGCGCCCTGGAACCAGGGTGTCAATTAGTACAAGCCCTTATAATCGCTATATTTATTTTGAAAATTAGTCACAGATGTGATGCACGCTCCAGACATTGTTAATGATGCATTAACCATACCGCGCCATTCTAATGCCGTTCCGGACGCAACATTGGGGGCTCGGAAAGTGACACCATGCACAATCTCAACACCTCTGTTCAGGCGCCTAATCCGCTAGCCGCTGAAGCCTTGGTCGGTTTGCAGGTTGCGGAGGTTGAACGCGACCTGATCCTGGCAACGCTAAGACATACCGAAGGTAACCGGACCCGGGCAGCCATCATTCTGGGTATTTCAATCCGTACCATGCGCAACAAGCTCCGGGAGTATGCCGAAAGCGGCGTCGATATCCCCGGCCACCTCGCGCACGAGATCTGAACGACCACGACCCACCGTTGCCAACGCGCCCTTGGCGGTGAGCAACTTTTTCGACGAGCCGGCAGTGGTGGCTGGGATCGGTACGCCCCCCCGATCGAACGCCCCCGCTTGCCAGCAACACTACCAGCCGACCTTCTTTAGGCGTGCGTTCCACAACTCCTCTGTACCTTCACCTCACCTGCGGCTGCCAGTCGGTCCGTGACAACCGGGTTGCCTTGCACGGCCAAAACGGGCAGAACGTCGATTGACGTATAGGGCAGCCCAATGACCAATCCAGTCACCAAAGACCGCCGTCATTTCGAGGATCTCGCCATTGGAGAGGTGATCGATCTGGGCCACATTACGGTGAGCAAGGCGATGATTATCACCTTCGCCACCGAGTTTGACCCCTTCCCATTTCACCTCGATGAAACCGCAGCCAAGGCAAGCCTGCTCGGCGGCCTGGCCGCCAGCGGCTGGCAGACGGGCGGGCTCGGCCTGCGCATGCTGGTCGACAGCTTTCTCAGCACAATCGCCTCGGCCGGCGGGCTCGGATTTTCCGATCTGAAATGGAAGAACCCGGTCATGGTCAACGACACCATTGGCGGCACGGTCACCATTGTCGACCTGCGCCGCTCCGGAAGCCACCCGCAATGGGGTATTGTCACGCTGGAGTTTGACATGCGCAACCAGAAGGGCGCTTCGGTTCTGAGCATGCGCCTGGCCAATCTCGTCGATACCCGCACTCCCGGAGCTGGCACATGACCCGCTGGTTCGAGGATATCATCATCGATGAGGTGTTTGTGCTGGGCAGCCACACCTTCGACGCCGACGAGATCGTCCGCTTCGCCACGCTGTATGACCCGCAGTACTTCCACCTTGATGCCGAGGCAGCCAAGCACAGTCATTTTGGCGGTCTGGTGGCCAGTGGCTGGCACACGGTCAGCGTCGGTCATCGCCTGATGGTTGACACCCTGTTTGCCGAGGAAGAGCGTTTGCGCGCCATGGGGCTGGAACCGGGCGTCTCTGGTCCCTCGCCCGGCGTTAACAGCATGGATTTCAAGGTACCCGTGCGGCCCGGCGACACGGTCAGCTACGAACTGGTGGTCACCGACAAGCGCCCTTCCAATTCCATCCCAGGCTGGGGCCTGTTGTTCAACAAGCTCACCGCAATCAACCAGCATGGTGACCTGGTCTATCGCGCCAATCTCGTCGGTTTCTCGAAATTGCGCGACTATCAGATGCCGCTCAAGCTCAAGATCATGTTGGCCCTCAGCAATCTGCCTGTATTGGGGCCCCTGCTCAAACGCCGCGCTTGAAAGCCGCGCCCTGGCCCGGCACTGTGGACGCATGCGCCGAATCGCCCTGATAGCTGCCCTCACCGTCCTGTCCGCCACCCCATCGCTCGCCCAGAGCTTTGAGGGCAATTGGGGCTGCCGCGACGCCACCAGCGCCAAGGCCGGCATTCTGACCATTTACGGCAATGTCTACGGTTTTGCCTCGACCGTGCCGGGCGATGCCGCTTCAGGCACCGGCACCGTAACCGGCTATGAAGACGGCGTCGGCTTCGTTGACGGAGGCCTCAGGGCCGCCCGCAACATCACGGCCGGTCGGGTTATCCCCGACCCGAACCATGGCGCGGCCATTCAACTCGAAACCGCCGAAGCCATCGTCATGCTGTGCACGCCGCGCTGAGAAGTTTTTTTTGCGCGCGGGGCTTGAAATTCTGGCGCCAGATCACACTTAGCCCAGGTGGCGCCGGGCCCCTCTGGCGAGAACTTTGATGTTCTCGTGATGTCGGAGCCACTCCAAACGAACATGGAGATGGTCCGGCGATGGAAACGCTGCTTAGCGCCCTGATGGGTGAATTTCTTGGTACACCAATTTATTTCTGGGTCGCGTTCATCGCGATTGTCATCGGCCTGCTGGCCTTCGATCTGGGTGTCCTGCATCGGGATGAACATGAGATCGGCGCCCGCGAAAGCCTGAGCCTGTATGGCTTTTACGTCGCCATTGCCATGGCTTTTGGCGGCTGGGTGTGGTGGCAGCGCGGCGCTGAATCCGGGCTCGAATTCTACACCGCCTATGTGATCGAGCAGTCCCTGGCGATGGACAACATGTTTGTCATCGCGTCGATCTTTACCTTCCTGTCCATTCCCCGGATCTACCAGCACCGTGTGCTGTTCTGGGGGATTATCGGTGTTGTGGTGCTGCGCGCCATTCTCATCGGTTTGGGTGCCGCGCTGGTGCACCAGTACAGCTGGATATTGTTCTTGTTTGGCGCCTTTCTGATATTCACCGGCATTCGCATGTTCAGCCACCAGGGGGAACAGCCTCACATCGAGGAGAACCCGGCATTTCGCTTCTTGACCAAGCATTTCCGCATCACCAAACAACTGCATGGGCACGACTTCACGGCGCGGCAGCCGCACCCCAAGACCGGCAAGCTGGTGTTGTGGCTGACGCCATTGGGATTGGCCCTGATCATGGTGGAACTCGTCGATCTGGTCTTTGCCGTTGACTCCGTCCCGGCCGTCTTTGCCGTTACGCAGGATACCTTCATCGTCTACACCTCCAACATCTTTGCCATTCTGGGGCTGCGCGCGCTGTACTTTGCCCTGGCCGCAGCAATGAGCCGCTTTCGCTATCTGCAGATATCGCTGGCGATTGTTCTCGTTCTGGTCGGTATCAAGATCTTCCTGGTGCCCCTAGGCATCAAGATTGACACCCTGCTCTCACTGGTGGTGACCATCAGCATTCTGGGTGGCGGCATCGCCTACTCGCTCTGGAAGACCCGCAACGACCCTGACCCTGCCCTGCAGGAGGCACCCCAATCCAATCAGTCCTGACGCCGACCTGAGCGGCGGACGGGTCCCCACGCCGGGGGCCCGTTCGCCGCTGCTGACAGAGACTGTCACCAACAACCGACAGAGTGCAGGCACCGTCAAGGAGACCTGCCATGACCCTGTTCGCCACCTGCCACTGCGGCGCCACCTCCATTGCCCTGCCGCACCTGCCAACCCAGGCCAAACAATGCAATTGCAGCTACTGCGCCCGCACCGGTGCCGTGTGGGGTTATTTTGGTTCTGACGAACTGGACATCCGTGCCAATGATGACGAGCGCACCTATTCGGCCAGCGACGGCGTCAACCAGCACCATTTCTGCGGCCATTGCGGGATGCAGACCTGGGGGGAGTCGCCGGATTGGGCCTCCATGTACAATATGGATGGCACGCCCAAGAATCCCGATGCCACTGGCATTCCGGCAACGCGCAGCTATGCCGTCAATCTCCGCCTGATCGACGATCTGGACTGGTCAAAGCTGGATATCGAGCAGATCGACGGGCGCAATAGCTGGTAGGCTTTGTCGAGGCCTCCGTGGGAGCTCACTGCAAATGGCGGACTGGCGCCTCAGTGGCCCTCAAACGCCATCAGGGCACTGACTTCAACGCCCTCCGCCGCCAGCTTGGCAGCGCCGCCAATCTCGGGCAGGTCGATGACGAAAGCCGCGCCCTTCACCGTCGCGCCAGTGCGGCGCAGCAGACCGACAGCGGCGATGGCCGTGCCGCCCGTGGCGATCAGATCGTCAACCAGCAGAACCACATGCTTTTCGTTCAGCACGTCGGCATGGATTTCGATGGTATCGACGCCATATTCCAGCGCGTAGTTCTGCCCGATGGTCTCGCCCGGCAGCTTGCCCTTCTTGCGCACCGGAATGAAGCCAACACCCAGCGCAATGGCCACGCCGGCGCCAAAGATGAAGCCGCGGGCCTCAATGCCGGCAACATGGGTAATTCCCCGCCCCCGATACTGACGCGCGATCTGCTCGACACTCTCCTTGAACCCCTGGGGGTGCTCGATCAGCGTGGTGATGTCCCGAAACAGAATGCCCTTTTTGGGATAGTCTGGAATTGTGCGCACCAGAGCCTTGAGATCGAGCGACATAGAAATCCTGGGGTCGTGGGCGTTCAGGGAAGGCGGCGGCCAACCAGATGCCGGGCCACAACGCCGGCGTTATAGGCGGCCTTGCGGGTTACACTGATCGCGGTCTCGCGGGTCTTGGGATTGCTGGTCACCGCATGGATACCGGCGCGTACCACCGGATTGCGGGACAGGCTGACGGCAGCACCGACGACGGTCACGGCAAGACGAATAGCGGACATCAGGGCTCCCTCGATAGCGGACCGACATGTTCAAGCATATTGCGACCCGGAGCGAAAATGGCAAGTCCCTGTTGCCGATGTGATGCGTAGAAACGAAAAAAGGGCCCCAATGGGGCCCTCTATCTGATTGTCCGTCGAGCGGAGCTCTTCGGGCCCAGTTGCCTGAAAACGCGCGACTGGCGCGTTTTCGCCCCCGAGCGGCCGGCAACTAGTGTTCGATGCCCGCCCAGATCTTGCGCTTGGTGCCATACATCAACCCGGCGAATACCACCAGGAACAGCAACACGACAAACCCAGTCTGCTTGCGACCCGACAGATGGGGCTCGGCCATCCACATCATGAAGGCAGCCACGTCGGTAGAATACTGGTCTACTGTTTCTGGCACGGCGGTTTGGCCTTCCGCCACCTCATAGGTGATCTGGCCATCCGACAGCGGCGGCGCCATGCCAATGGCGTTGCCGGGGAACACATGGTTGTAGTACTTACCTTCTGGCAGTTCGAAACCTTCCGGCGCCTCATCTTCATAGCTGGTCAGCAGACCGTGAATATAATCCGGGCCGCCTTCGGAATAGCCGGTGAAGTAATTAAAGACCCAGAATGGGAAGGCATCGTGCACGCCACGAGCCTTGGCCAGCACCGAGAAATCCGGTGGAAGCGAGCCGCCATTGGCATCACGGGCGTCCTGTTCCGTTTCGAACGGCGACGGCCATCTGTCGGCCGCTACACCTGGACGCACACCACCATCGGCGGTCGCATCGGCGATTTCATACTCTGCGGCCAGCGCCTTGATCTGGGCTTCAGAGAAGGACGGACCGCCCTCTTCAGCCAGGTTGCGGAAGGCGATCAAGCGGGCGCCATGGCAACTGGCGCATACTTCATTGAACACCTGGAAGCCGCGCTGCAGCTGGTTCTGGTCATAGGTGCCAAAGATGCCAGCAAAACTCCAGCTCTGCTTCTCGATATGCACGACTTCGCCAGCCGCCTGTGTCGCCGACACGCCGGAAAGTCCGGCCAGTACGGCCAATGTAGCGAGAACTGTCTTGGTATTGAACATATTACCTGCCCCTCCCTTACGCGTGTGACTTGGCCAGCACGCTTTCCGAGATACTGGTCGGCAGGGGCCGAGGCTTCTCGATGCGGCTAAGCACGGGCAGGATGACGATGAAGTGGATGAAATAGTAAGCAGTGCAGATCTTGGAGAACAGCACGCCGGTAGCATCGGCAGGCTGCGCACCCAGATAGGTCAGCGCGACGAAGTTCACCACGAAGAGCCAGTAGAACCACTTGAACATCGGACGGAAATTGCCCGAGCGTACCTTCGATGTATCCAGCCATGGCAGCAGGAACAGGATGACGATAGAGCCACCGAAGAAGATCACGCCCAACAGTTTGGAGTCGATGAAGAGCAGGTTGAAGTCGATGGCGCGCAGGATCGCGTAGAATGGCAGGAAATACCATTCGGGCACGATATGGGCAGGCGTCACCTGGCTGTTGAACTCGATATAGTTGTCCGGGTGACCCAGAATGTCTGGCGCAAAGAAGGCGAACCAGACAAACGGGATCATGAACAGCACCATGCCGAAGGCGTCCTTCATCGTGTAATACGGATGGAAGGGCAAGGTATCGCGGCCATCCTTGACGTCCACACCGGTCGGGTTGTTGTTGCCCGGCACGTGCAGCGCCCAGATATGCAGCGCCACCACGGCGGCGATGACGAACGGCAGCAGATAGTGCAGCGAGAAGAAGCGGTTGAGCGTGGGATTGCCCACCGAGAACCCGCCACGCAGCAGTTCGAGCAGCGGCGTACCGATAATCGGGATAGCCGCAAAGATATTGGTGATCACGGTCGCGGCCCAGCCAGACATCTGGCCCCAGGGCAACACATAGCCCATGAAGGCGGTTGCCATCATCAGCACGAAAATCAGCACGCCCAGGATCCACAGGATCTCGCGGGGTGCCTTGTAGGAACCGAAATACATGCCACGGAAAATGTGGATATAGACGGCCGCAAAGAACATTGAGGCGCCCACGGCGTGGAACGACTGGATCATCCGGCCGCCATTGACGTCACGGCGGATATGCTCGACCGAGTCGAAGGCCATGGCGATATTGGGCGTATAGTGCATCGCTAGGATCACGCCGGTAACGATCTGGATGCCCAGGCACATCACCAGAATGGCCCCGAAGGTCCACCAGTAATTGAGGTTCTTGGGCGTCGGGAAGTCCATCAGGTGCTCTTTGGAGAACCGGATGATCGGCAGCCGTTCATCGAGCCATTTCTCGACGCCGGAGCCGGGAGTGTAAGTTGAGTGTTCTGACATCGCGGTAGCCCCCACTAACCGATCTGGATCAGCGAATCGCTGATAAATTCATATGGTGGAACGACCAGATTGGTCGGTGCGGGACCCTTGCGGATACGGCCGGCGGTATCGAACTGCGACCCGTGGCATGGGCAGAACCAGCCATCAAACTCGCCCGATTCACCGGTTGGAATGCAGCCCAGATGGGTGCAGTTGGCGATCATCACCAGCCACTGCTCGTGGCCTTCCTTGGTACGCTGCTCATCGGTCTCGGGGTCTTTCAAATCGGCCAGCGCAACCGCTTTGGCCTCTTCGATTTCCTTGGCGGTGCGATTGCGCACAAACACCGGCAGACCGCGCCACAGAATGGTCACGGACTGTCCCTCTTCGATGCCGTTGAGGCTGAACTCGATGCTGGCGACCGCCAGGGTCGAGGCATCAGGATTCATCTGATTGATCAGCGGCCAGACAGTTGCCGCCGCACCGACGCCTGCCACCGCGCCAGTTGCTACGAACAGGAAATCCCGTCGTGTCGTTGATTGTTGAGCTTCCGTGGCCAAGGTCCGTTCCCCGTACTATCAGATCAGACGCGGCCGGTAGCAGTGGTGTAGTTCACGCATGTGCGGAATCACCAGCCAACCACCCTCAAGCGGCCCGTCAGTTGGCGTCTTTTTGCACTGTCCCAAGCGCTTGTCCAGTGATCCGCGCCCTGACGGCGAACAACTGCGACACTATACCCGACAAAAGCCCGCCTCTGCAGGTTAGGCTGCACTCCACTTGCTGGGGATTGTGATGCCGGTCGAACTTGCCCTCTATCAACCCGATATTGCCAACAATACCGGCACGCTGATCCGGCTATGTGCGTGCCTGGACACGGCCATCCACATCATCCACCCCACAGGCTTTGCGTTTTCTGCCAAAACCCTGGCCCGCGCCGGCCTGGACTATCTCGACCACGCCGCCGTCCGCGAGCACGCCAGTTGGAGTCACTTCGACCAGTGGCGCCGTACCGAAAATCGCCGCCTGGTGTTGCTCACCACCAAGAGCGCCAATTCGGCCTATGCCGCCAGCTTCACGCCCGCCGATATTGTCATGGTGGGTCGCGAGAGCGCTGGCGTCCCCGACGCGGTGGCAGATACGGCCGATCTGGCCTTGCGCATTCCCATGCGGCCCGGCCTGCGCTCGATCAATGTCGCGCTGGCCGCCACGCTTGTCCTGGGCGAGGCAAAAAGACAGACCAATGGCTTTACAGAACTCCAATGACGGTTCATTTCACGGATACCATGACACTCCCTCCCGATATCGACGACAAGAAGATCACCGCCCAGCACTGGTTCCGCACGCTGCGCGACCGTATTTGTGCGGAGCTTGAGGCCATCGAGGCTGCCGTGACCGGCCCCCACGCCGAACGGCCGGCGGGCAAGTTCAAGATCACCCCCTGGGATCGTCCGACCGGCGGTGGCGGGGAGATGGGCATGCTGCATGGCCGGGTCTTTGAAAAGGCCGGCGTGCATATCTCCACCGTGCACGGTGAATTTTCCGAGGATTTCGCCAAGCAGATGCCGGGCACCGAAGCAGGGGCCCAGTTCTGGAGCTCGGGCATTTCGCTGATCGCGCACCCCTGCAATCCCCATGTCCCAGCCGTGCACATGAACACGCGCATGATCGTGACAGGCAAACAGTGGTTTGGCGGAGGCGCCGATCTGACCCCGGTGCTGGACCGACGCCGCACCCAGGACGATGCCGACACCGTGGACTTCCACGCCGCGATGCGGGCCGCCTGCGTAGACCGACCCGGCGTTGACTATGATCGCTACAAGGCCTGGTGCGACGAGTATTTCTTCCTGCCCCATCGCAATGAACCACGCGGCACGGGCGGAATCTTCTACGACCACCACAATTCGGGCAACTGGGACGCTGACTTCGCTTTCACCCAGGCGGTGGGCGAAGCGTTCGCGCAGATTTACCCCATGCTGGTGCGGCGCAATTTCGAAACGCCCTGGACCGAGGCGGACCGGCACGAACAATTGGTGCGACGCGGCCGCTATGTCGAATTCAACCTGCTCTATGACCGCGGCACCACCTTCGGGCTCAAGACCGGTGGCAACGTGAATTCGATTCTGTCATCGATGCCGCCCGAAGTCCGCTGGCCCTGAGAGTGCGGCCATGGTGCTGACCGACGTTCACTTGGCCAATTACCGGTCGATCCGCAGCATAAGTTTCCCCGTGCGCCAGCTATCGGTGCTGGTCGGCGCCAATGGCGTCGGCAAGACTAATCTGTACCGCGCGCTCGAACTGGTGCGCGCGGCTGCAACGGGTGACTTTGCTCAGGAAATCGCCCGCGAAGGCGGCCTGGCTTCGGTCATGTGGGCCGGCGAACGCCGCACACATGAACCGCCCCGGCTAACCCTGCGCGTCAGCATGGATTCGATCGATGGCGAGGGCGACGGTCCGCCCTTCAGCTATGAAATCGAGCCAGGTTTCCCCAGCAAGGTGGATGCCGCATTTGACTTGGAAGCCATGGTCAAGCGGGAGGCACTGACACTGACCGGACGCCGGCCGGTGGCGCTGCTGGAGCGCAAGGGGCCGGCCATCTGGGTGCGCAATCACCAAGGGGCGCGCATCCAGGCCGATGACGTCCTGCTCTCCAGCGAAACCGCCCTTGCCGGGGTGCGTGGCTATCCTGAAATTGATCGGGTACGTGAAGCCATTACCGCCTGGCGCTTCTATCACGGGTTTCGCACCGACGCAGAATCGCCGCTGCGCCAACCGGCCCGTGCCGTTACGGCTCCCATGCTCGATACCAATGGAGCCAATCTGGCGGCGGTCTTTGCCACACTGCGCCACATCCGGCAGGACAGCGTTGATCTCGACAGGGCTATCGACCACGCCTTCCCGGGCGCACAGCTGGATGTGCCGATGCCCGAGCGCTTTGCCAGCTTTGCCATGCGTTTTGCTGACATGTCCAAGCGGACGTTCGCCGCCAATGAATTGTCCGACGGCACCCTGCAATTTCTTGCACTGATGGGCGCACTGCTGGCTTACCGCCTGCCCCCCCTGATCGCGCTGAATGAACCCGAGACCAGCCTGCATCCCGATATGCTGCCCGCACTGGCGCGCATCATTGCCCGCGCCGCTGAACGCACGCAGGTTTGGATTGTCACCCATTCAACGGTTTTGGCCCAGGCTCTTGCAGACGAAACCGGCATATTGCCCCGCCAGGTCATCCGCCAGAACGGCGGCACCTGGTTGGAAGGTCTCAGTCCGCTCGGTCAGTTTGTCGACGATTGAACCGGGTTCTCGAGGTCACGCTTGCGCGCCAGTCGCGCCTGCCGCAGGGTGCGAAACCGCGTCACCACGAGCCGCACCACCACGTAGAATACTCCATACACCAGAACCGCCAGCGGCAGGCCGCCGACCAACATGGTCTTGAAGGTTGGCCAGATGGCGTGAAGTCCGCCTGAGAACAGGCCATTGCTGAGCTGGGCGCCGGTGGCTTCCAACTCAGCCACTTCGGACGCATTGACGCCCCCACCACCCGTCAGCCAGTCGCCGACGGCGTAGGAGGCCGCAAAAAAGAACGGAAAGGTCAGCGGATTGCCCCAGGCTGTGCCAATGGCAGCTGCAATCATGTTGCCGCGCGTGGCAAAGGCCAGTACGAATCCAAGCACAAAATGGACGCCAATCAGCGGCAACATTGACACAGCGGCGCCCGAAGCCACCCCTGCGGCAATGGCGTGTGGGCTGGCCGATAGTCGCATCACCCGCTTGCGCAGATACAGGCTGTAACGCCGCATACCCATGCGGGGCCACAGATTGTCGCGAATTCTGTTCCACAAGCCTGCGCGCATGCCCGGCGGGTTCTCCTCGTCGTCTCGGCTGAACCTATATATAAATCATGGCTATGTGACAGCAAAAGCGCATTGCTAGTGGCAATATGATTGGAACCTTCGCAATTGCCGCGCGTTACTTCGACACAGTCGAACACGGGAGCGCATCATGAAACGATTTGAAGCTGCCTCGCTCATTCCCGGCGCCACTTGGCATGCCGAGGCCGAGAGCGAAGCCGAGCTTGTTCGCAAAGTGGTCGAAAACCTGCGCAGCCTGCATGGTGAGACCGAAGTACGACCCGACATGATCGACCGGATCAAGGCCCGGATCGTCGATTCCGACGAAGCGCCAATTCGGCTCTAGGGTTGGGCCAGCTTCAATAGCGCGCCCTTGTCGAGCACAAAGCCGCTGTCGATCCAGGCCCGCTCCAGCCGCGCCAGCGCATGCCCCATGTCCGGTCCCGGCGCCATGCCGATGCCAATCAGATCGCGCCCGCTGATTGGAAAATCCGGCACCACGACTGCGGCGAGCGCCCGCGCGGCCTCGGCCAGCCGCGCCGATCCCCAGCCATCGCGTGCCGCAGCCATGGCCAATCCCTCGACCGCGATCTCGCCATGGCGATAGGCCGCCTCGCCCACTCGATCGTCCGCCAAAAGGGTCGCTGCGAGGCCTACCTCACGGGCAGCGGTCACCGTCTGACTGGACAGGCGCCAGCGCTCTCTGGCCTGCTCAAGATCGTCACCGGCCAGCAAGGCCAGCCGCGTCGTTGCCGCCCGTCCGCCCAGTGTCTCATAGGTGGCCAGCGCCCTGGCAATTTCATCGCTGAAACGCAACAGGCCCACTTCGGCCATCATCAGCAGTGTCAACGCAACCTGCGGCAAATCCAGCATGCGGATAATTTCGTGCCCGACACGTTCGCGCGACAGGTGCGCAAGCTGGTCGACCGCAGCAACGCAGGCGGCTAACCCATCGCCATCAAACTGCTGGCCGCCATGACTGGCCGAGAAGCGGAAGAAGCGATAGACCCGCAGTCCGTCCTCCTTGATCCGTTGCCCGGCATCCCCAATAAAGCGCACCCGCCCCGCCAGCGCATCGTCGACGCCGCCCAGCGGATCAAACAGCGCCCCGTACGCGCCGCAATAGAGCGCATTAAGCGTGAAATCGCGCCGGCTGGCATCCTTGGTCCAGTCGGTGCCGAATGCCACCACCGCATGACGGCCATTGGTCTCGATGTCCTGCCGCAGCGTGGTCACCTCGGCCAGCGTATCGCCCAGCTTGAGGGTCACCGTGCCATGCTCGATCCCGGTGGGATAGGAGGCGATCCCCGCCGCTGCGGCGCGCTTGATCACCTCGTCAGGCAGAAGTTCGGTGGCCAGATCAATATCGGGATTGACGCGCTGCTGGTTCAGAATGGTGTCGCGCACGACCCCACCCACGGCGCGGGTTCGCCCTTGCGCGCCGTCCAGCACAGCAAAAATCGTCTGGGTTTCCGGCCGCAACAGCCATTCGGCAGTTTTGAGCCTGGAGACGCTCATGCCCCAACCTCATTCATCGCCAAATCGCGGAATTGGCGTGTGATATTGGCGGTAATGCCCCAGATGCGGTGCCCATCGTGGTCAATCTGCCAGGATCGCAGCTCCTTTCCGCCCTGTTTCATGCGGAATTGGGCATAGCTCTCGGGCTGCATGATGCGCTGCAAGGGCACCTCAAACACGGAGTGCACCTCCCCCGGATTGGGTACGAAGGGCCCGCTCGGCTCCACGATCGCCACAACCGGCGTAATCAGATAATTGGTGCCGGTGAAATAGGTCGGCATGAAGCCCATTACCTGCACATCATTGCGCACCATGCCCACTTCCTCAAAGGCCTCGCGCAGGGCGGCTGCGGCCACGTCTTCATCCTGCCGATCCACTTTGCCACCCGGAAATGCCACCTGCCCCGAATGCGCCCGCAGATCGGGCGAGCGTTCGGTATAGAGCACGGTAAAACCCTCCGGCCGTCGCACCAGCCCGATCAAGACGGCAGCAGGCACTGGCGGACGTTCGAATGGCCGGGGCGGTGCCCAGTCGGGCGTCAGCGTCTCGGGCCCCGACAGAGTCGGCGGTACGCGCAGCAGACGCGCAGCAAGGCGCTCGAGAATGGAATCGTCGGGGGGCAAACAAACACCACACACTACGTCGGAACCACCAGCTTAGAGCACCACACCCCAAGCGGTCCACTGCGTTCGACCCCAGCGCCGAAGGGCACCAGACCAACGCTGCGCCCCGGTCAACCCTCGATAAACGCCTCGATGGGGCCTGCCAGGGTGGTGGCTAGGCTCTTGTCCTCGGCAAACAGCAGCACGCGGGTTGGGTCAACCGGACCGGGAAATTCGATATTGCCCAATGTGGTGGGTGCCCAGCCGAGTGGGCAGTAATAGTCCCGATCCCCCACCAGCATGACAAACTTCCCCTCGCCGCGCGCCAATGCCCTGGTCGCGACTTCGCGCGCCAGCAATTTGCCGGCGCCCAGCTTGCGGAAGTCGGGGTGGGTCGCCAACGGCCCCAGCATATAGCCATTGATCCCGCCAATGGAGATCGGTGTCATCCACACCGAACCACATGGCGTGCCATCGACCTCGGCGATCAGGCTCAGGCTCATATCAATGGGAAACCGCTCGCGAATGCGAAACGCCGTGCGGGCAAACCGCCCCGGACCAAAGGCTAGCGCCTGCAGTTCCTCGATGAATGCATCATCACCCGCACGGGTCGCAGGACGCACAGTGGGAACCCGACCAGCATTGGGGGAGGCAGCAGCGGCCGCAGCCGGAGGGGCAGAGACAAGGGACATGGCAATAATCCAGGACAGGGATGCGTAGGACAAACCCGGCTCTCCATGAGAGCCGCTTCAAAAGACCACTTAGGGTCGTCGAATTACCTGCAAAACCTTCGCCATCCTGGGCGCCTCCACGCCGAGATTTCCGCTTAGCACCGCAGCAGCGGAACGTAAACAAAAACTCATGCTCAATCCTCGCAAACCCGCGATACGCATCGCGTCTGTGTTCAAAATGCATAACGCTTCGTTACGCCAATGCGGTCTTATCGTTGGCGCGCTCAGCCGCTATGTGTCAGTCAACGCAAGCGACGCCTGTAAGTTCATCTGGACAAAGCGTCGGCAACATGACGGAAAGGTTCGCCCATGGGACAACTGATCGACGGCAAATGGTCCACCCAGTGGTACGACACCAAGAAAACCGGCGGCAAATTCGAGCGCAGCCAGGCGGGCTTCCGCAATTGGGTCACGGCCGACGGCAGCGCCGGACCGTCCGGCGAAGGCGGCTTCAAGGCCGAAGCGGGACGCTATCATCTCTATGTATCGCTGGCCTGCCCCTGGGCCCACCGCACCCTGATTTTCCGCCAGCTGAAAAACCTCGAAGACCTGATCTCGGTCTCGGTTGTTTCGCCCAAGATGCCCGACGAGACCGGCTGGACCTTCGACCAGGCCAGCGGGTCGACCGGCGATCACCTGTTCGGCAAGGACAATTACTGGCAGATCTATACGCAGGCCGTGCCTGACTATACCGGGCGTGTGACCGTTCCCGCTCTCTGGGACAAGCAGACCGGCACCATCGTCTCCAATGAGAGCTCGGAAATCATCCGCATGTTCAACTCGGCGTTCAACGAGCTGACCGGCAACACGGATGATTACTATCCCGAGCAGTTGCGCGCCGTGATCGACCCGATCAATGCCCGCGTCTATGACGACATCAACAATGGAGTCTACAAGGCCGGCTTCGCCACCACCCAGAGCGCCTATGACGAAGCGGTCACCAAGCTGTTCGAAGCGCTCGACTGGGTCGAGAATATTCTGGGCGAGACATCATATCTGACGGGCGACACCATCACCGAGGCCGATTGGCGCCTGTTCACCACGCTGGTGCGCTTCGACGCGGTCTATGTCGGCCATTTTAAGTGCAATCGACAGCGCGTCGCCGATTACCAGAACATCTCGCACTACCTCAAGGCTCTGTACGAGGTGCCCGGCATCAAGGAAACGGTCGATCTCGACCATATCCGTACGCATTACTACTGGAGCCACATCACCATCAACCCGACCCGGATCATTCCGATCGGGCCCGATCTGCCGTTCCTGTCCTAGTTCGATGCCCGCAGCCTGCCGGGCATCTGGATTCAGTAACCCCAGATGTCGCGGCGCGGTGTCCTGTCAAAATACTCGTCAATCCGTTGCGACGTCGCCGGGGTGATTTTCTCCGGCAGCGCCGCGCGGTCAAACCAGCGTGCCTCGGCAATTTCGCGATTGGGTTTAAACACAAAGTCACGCTCAAACTGCCTGGCCACGTAGAACACGACATGATCGCGATCGGTGACGGTGCTGGTATTGTGATAAATGCCGAACAATTCCATCGTCCCGGTGACGCGATAGCCGGTTTCTTCCAGCGCCTCGCGCCGCGCTGCCAGCTCAATGGTCTCGCCGGGATCGACGCCGCCGCCGGGGAATTGCCAGCCAGGCACATAGGTGTGGCGGATCAGCAGCACCTTGTCGCCGTCCACCAGCATTACCCGGGCGCCAACCGTCAAACGCTGCCAAATGCCCTTGAGGGTCAGAAATACCTTGGCGCGCACCCGCTGAAAGCGATTCATCTGCATGAACGAGACTCCTTTGCAGCTACGGGTAGCAGGAAGTTGACCGCGACAAAATTGACGCTGCGGACGATTGAGCATTTTCTTGCTGCGCCGGTTCTGGCATTACCCGAGCAATGATCAATCTTGCCCACATCTCCGACATCCACCTTTCCCCGATGCCCCAAGTGGGCTGGCGCGACCTGTTGGGCAAACGTCTCACGGGCTATCTGAACTGGAAGCTGCGCCGCCACGACGAGCTCAACAGCGAGACACTGGCCAGCCTGATCAGCCATCTGCAGAGCCAGCAGGTCGACTTCACCGCCGTCACCGGCGATCTGGTGAACCTGGCCCTACCCGCCGAAATCGAGCGGGCCGGCGCCTGGCTCAACGCTCTGGGCCCCACCGACAAGATTGCAGTCTGCCCGGGCAACCACGACGCCTATGTGCCCGGCGCGCTTGAAGCAGCCCAGCAGAACTGGGGTGAATACCTCAAGGGCGAAACCCTCGATGATGGGGCGTTCCCGTTCGTCCGCCGTATTGGGGAACTGGCCGTCATCTCATGCTCCAGCGCTGTGCCGACGCGCCCGTTTCTGGCGGTTGGCCGCTTTGATGAGCCGCAGGCCCACCGGCTCGGCCGCATACTCAAGGTGATGGGCGAGGCGGGCTATTTCCGCACCGTGCTGATTCACCATCCACCCAATCCCGAATTGCAGCACCCCTCATTCGGTCTCAAGGGCCACAAGCTGTTCCGTCAGGTCATTGCCGAGCACGGCGCCGAACTGATCCTGCACGGTCATACCCACCGCTCCTCGATCCATTCCATTCCCGGCAGTGGCGGCGAAGTACCCGTGGTGGGCGTCGCCGCCGCCAGTTCTGCCCAGGGCGGCACGCTGGACGACCCGGCACGCTACAATCTGTTCCGCATCGAGCGCCAGGGTGACGGCTGGAGTTGCACCATGCGCGAATACGGCTACCAGCGCCTGGGCACCGAAATTGTCATGCGCCTGCAGATGCGGATTCACTAGCCACCGAGTTTGTCGCGGTTCTGCTGGTGGATAGCGGCGGCGTCGGGCGTGCTCACGGCGTCGAAATCGGCCATCTCGAACAGTGGCCGGATCTCGATTTCGCTGGGCCCGGTCATCGGATTGGGACAACGTTTCACCCATTCGACAGCGTGATCCATGTCGCGCACCTGCCATAGCCAGTAGCCGGCCACCAATTCCTTGGTTTCGGCGAACGGTCCATCAATCACCGTACGGCTGGCACCATTGAAGGCCACCCGCTTGCCATCGACGCTGGGCCTGAGCCCATCGCCCGCCAGCATGATTCCGGCATCGACCAGCTCGGCATTGTAGCGGCCCATCGCCTCAAACAATTCTGTGGACGGCATAATACGCTTCTCACTGTCCGCTGTTGCCTTGACTAAAACCATCACACGCATTTCTCTCTCCTTGGTTTTCCTGGCCAAACAGGCCTTTCAACACAGCGACGAACGGTCTGCGACGATTCCGACATGCGGCACATCGCGACCCCTCTCCCCCCAGGCGCACAAATCACCTATATGTCGATCAACCGCGAGTAACCCGCTTTGACCGATCAATTTCTTATCGAGCGCCCCCATTTCGATCCAGCCACTGGCCAGGCTCGCTTTGCCTATGCTCTGGACGGGCTGCGCTTTGTCGAGACCCTGGATCTGCCCAAGGGCGCCGACATAGCTGCCGCAGCCAGTCCCAATTTCAGCAAGCTGCTCGATCTGACCGCGATCGTGCTGGGCGTCAGCTATTTCAAGCTCAAGGCGCCCTTCGAGATCGCCGCCCCCGATATTGCATTGAACGAGGCCGAGCGCGCCTTTGCCATCGACGTCTATGAGAACGGGATGGGCGAGTTCTACGCCCGCAACAACCTGCTGCGCTTTGGCAAGCTGACTATCACCGCGCCCCATGACACCCGTGAGCACCAGCCGGCTATCACCCTGCCCCAGCGCACATTGCTGCCGATAGGCGGCGGCAAGGACTCCTTGGTCAGCGTCGATCTGCTCAGCCATACCGGCGTTCCGTTCACCCCTTTTGCGGTGAACCCCAAGGGTCCCATTCTGACCTCGGTCGCCACCATCGGCACGCCACCGATTTATGCCACCCGCACGCTCGACCCCGAAATGATCCGGCTGAGCCAGCAGCCCGGGTTTTACAACGGACACGTACCTTCGACTGCCATGAACTCGATGATCGCCGCCCTCTGCGCGGTCCTCTATGGCTATAACCAGATCGTGCTCTCCAATGAGCGTTCGGCCAGCGAGGGCAATGTCGAGTTCGACGGTCGCGAGACCAACCACCAATATTCCAAATCGCTGGGCTTCGAACTGCTGATCGCCGCCATTCTGAGCGATGCAACCGGCGGCGCGCTGAAATACTTCTCGCTGCTGCGTCCCTATTCGGAGGCGCGAATTGCGTCCCTCTTCACCCACGAAACCCGGTTCGACCGGGTATTTTCCAGCTGCAATCGCAATTTCCGACTGACCGGCAATGACGGCCCGCTGTGGTGTGGCGAGTGTCCCAAATGCCATTTTGTCTTTTTGATCTTTGCTCCCTTCATGCCCAAGGAACGTCTGCTCGCCATTTTCGGCAAGGACCTGCTCGACAATCCGGCACACGAAGCCTCATTTCGGGAACTGGCAGGCCTGGCCGGCCAGAAGCCCTGGGAATGTGTCGGAGAAATTCTTGAAGCTGCAGCCTGCCTCTACACCCTGACTCGCCATGCCGACTGGCACCAGGCTGCCGTGGTGCGCGCGATCAAGGCCGATCTGCTGGCTCAATATGGCGAACCCAAGCTGCAAGCGGCCATGGCTGAATGTCTGACCGATAGTCACGATCATCACATTCCCCCGGCCCTGGCCGCCAAGGTAGCCGCCTATGCGGTTTGAAGAACCCATTCTGCTCTACGGCGCCGGCCGCGAGGCACTCTCCACCCGCGCCTTTCTCAAGGCAAGCCAGCCCGATCTCGAGGTATTTGTAACGGTCGATAGCGGTGCTGCCGATATCCCTGATACCGCCTTCATGGCGCCCGAGGACATCAAGGACGCCATTCGCGCCCACCGGTTCGGCGATATCATCAAAAGTCCCGGCGTATCGCGCTACAAGCCGGTATTCGACATCGCCCGCGATGCCGGTATCGCCGTCACCTCCAATTTGAACCTGTGGGGCCATATGTTTCGCGATGGCCGCACCGTGATCGCCATCACCGGTACCAAGGGAAAATCGACCACTGCCACCCTGCTCCATCTGATGCTGACCCGCTCGGGCATTGACGCGGGTCTGGCCGGCAATGTCGGGGTGGCCCCGCTCGATATCGCAGACACCCACGCCGTGGTGATCTTCGAGCTGTCGAGCTACCAGACAGCGGACATGAATTTCCTGCCCGACATCGCCGCCGTGACCAACCTCTATCCCGAGCATGTCGACTGGCACGGCAGCGTCGAACGCTATTATCACGACAAGCTGCACCTGATTGACCGCGATGGCGGCTTTCCGGTGGCGCTGGGCGCGCCTGCCAGGCGCAACGCGCTCGTCGCCAAAGCCATCCGCGACCCGCGCCGGCTGCTGCCCGATCTCAACAGCGATGACCAGGCGACGATCACCGCCGCAGTCGCCCGCTCCCGGCTCAAGGGTGCCCACAATCTCGACAATGCACTGCTGGCCGCGCAAATCGCCCGCGCCGCTGGCGGCACGCTGGATGGCATTGTCCAGGGCATTGCGGCGTTCATGCCTCTGGCCCACCGGCTCGAAGAGCACAATTTTGGCGGCACGTTGTTTGTCGATGATTCCATCGCCACCACCCCCGAGGCCACCAAGGCCGCGCTGGCTTCCTATCCCGGCCAGCGACTGGCGCTGATCGCCGGCGGCCACGAACGCGAGCAGGACTATACCGAATTGGCAGGCCTGCTGCTTGGCTATGGGGTAACCACCCTCGCCTGCCTGCCGGTGACAGGCACGCGTCTGGCCACTGCGACCCAAAATGCAGCGCCCTCCATAGTGGTGCTGAGCCCGCCCGATCTCGAGACGGCCATGCAGATGCTGCATGCAAAGCGAGATCAATTCGATGCGGTCATTCTGTCGCCCGGCGCACCTTCCTACAACCAGTTCAAGAACTTCGAGGAGCGCGGCCGGCGTTTCATCGAACTGGCCGAGGCGCTCTTTGCGTCCCCGCTGACATGAACGGCGCCGTCCTTCTGGCCATAGCCATCATTGGCGAAGTGGTGGCCACCTCATTCCTGAAGGCCTCCAACGGCTTTACCGAATTGGTACCGACCTTGGTCGTGGTGATAGGCTATGCCATCACCTTTTACTTCTTTTCGCTGGCCCTGCAGACCATCCCCGTGGGTATTGCCTACGCCATCTGGTCGGGCAGCGGCATTGTCCTGATTGCGCTGATTGCCTATTTCGCGCATGGCCAGACGCTGGACCTGCCCGCACTGATCGGCATGGGCCTGATTGTCGCAGGGGTGATGGTCATCAACCTGTTCTCGCAATCATCGCCCCATTAGCGCGAGATCGGCGGCACAGATCCGTCAGCGAACAATGTCCCTAAAAGGCAGCGTTGAGCGCCTGCTCCGGTGCCCCGGCAGCAACCAGCGCCCCGCGGATCTGTTCGAGCAAGACCGGGTCCTGCACGCGCTCGCGCAATCGGGGCAACACGCCTTGGGCGCGAAAACTGGCGACATCGAGCACCTGCGGCAGGTAGCGATTGACAACGGTGCCATCCCCGCTGCGCTGCCCGGCCAGGATGGCCAGAATTGGTCCCAGTTCGGGGTCAGCCCGCGCATAGCGTTCTGCATCCTCAATGGCTTGAGCATTGTCGCCTGACCGCAGCGCGAGCATGGCCGGCACACCGAAATACCAATCTGGTGGGTCCGGCGTCCCGTCAACTGCATCGCGCGCCATGCTCTCGGCCCCAGCGGTGTCGCCGCCAAAGGCCAACAGCCGCGCATAGCTGGCCAGGGCATCCGCATTGGCCGAGTTGAGCTGGACGGCCGAATCGTAACCGATCCTGGCGGTGTCAAACTGCCCCATTTCCTGGCGCAACCGCCCATATTGTTCCCAGACAAACGCGCTGACGGGCGACAGGACGATGGCCTGATCCAGGCTGGCTTCGGCCGCGCGCCAGCGTTCAACCTGGCTCATCGGCTCCTCAGAGCGGCCAATAGCTTGTTCGACCAGCAGGCTCGCCGACATCGCCAGGCCCGCCGCCGACGCCCGCTCGCTTTCCGGCAAGCTCGCAATGCAGTCAGCGGTCAGCGTGGCGGCCGCCGTGGTGCCGGTTTCCCGGTAGAGATGAAACAGCATGCGGCAGAGATAAGGGCTGCTGGCGCCATTGTCTGGCGGCGCCAGCGCCAGCGACTCGCGCGCCTCGACATGCAATGGCCCGCGCGGACTGCCCAGAATGAGGCTGAGGCGGCGTGACACCTCGTCGAGCACGTCGGGCTGGGTCGCGGCAGCGGCAGGCACCGCGATGGCGTGGTTCCACACGACCGTGCCGGTACCGCTGTCAGTGAGAATGGCGCTGTACTGTACCAGCGCCTGATCCTTGCGCACGATACCGGTCAGAACATAGTCGCTGACATCGTCATCGGCGATCGCAATACTCAGGTCGCTGCCACCGCCATAACGGGCATCAATATCCTCGAAGTGATCGAGATCGGTCACCAGTTCGATAGCCAGGCCGGCCACCTTGGGTGCATCGCTGTCCGGACGGGTAAGATTCTGGAACTCGACAACCCGCACGCTGGGACGCTGCAACCCGCCTGTACTGATCGCCGGCCGACCGGGAAACGGTCCAAAGATCGCAACGCTCATCACCAAGGCGCCCAGCGATATTGCTGCGAGCGCAAACCACGAGAGATACACACCGCCTGTCGCCGGTGCCCGCGCTGGCGCAGGCTGTGTTGCCATCTGGTTGACCTTGCTGGCCGTCACATCGGCATAGGCCGACCCTTCTGCCATGCAGAACTCCGGCACGTAGCGCCCCACCGGCAAGGCAATCCGCACCAAATCATCTTTGCCCGGCCCACGATAATACTCGTCGATCAGGGTACGCAATCGCCGCGCCTGCACGCGCACAATCGGGTCTGATTGAGGATCGAAATCAGCCGGGCGCCCCAGCACATCTACCGCAATGGAATACGCCTTGATTGACTGCTCATCCCCGTCCAGTTTGAGCCGTACAATGTAGTCGAGAAATTTACCCAACTGCGGCGAGCGGGCAATCTCCGGCCATGCCAGCAACTGCTCAAGAGCGCCCAGAATAGTTTCGCGCTGTTGCGTTGAAGCGGCCAAACCGACCTCCGAACCAGTTCGCCAGACTGTCGCGCTTTACATGTAAAACGCAAGCTGTAGTTACATCAGATTTACCTGAACTTGCCTAGCGACCTCGTGCAAATTGGCTCATAGGGCCGTCGTCGCCGTCATTGATGCGACATTATTCTCGGTCGGCTAGGCCCCTTCTGAGACCATTGACCACCCAGTTGGTACATCATCGCCAGTGCGTATTCGTACGTACCGGCTGCAATGATTCACTTGTCCGCGCCACAACAGCGGCTCTTTGAGGTATGCGGTGAACGTCTCTGCGGATTACACGTCATTTGTGGCGTTGATTGACGATGATGTGCACTCAGCCCACCTGCTGACACGGGCGCTGCTGGTCCAGGGCGCGTCAAGTATACAGCACTATGGCGATGCGGTCAGCGCTCGCGCCCGCTTGCAGACTGACCTTGGCAAGGCCTCGCCCGAACAACCAGGCTTGATCATTGTCGATCTCAAGGCCCATAGCGGGGCCAATCTCGAATTCTTGATCGCCGTCCAGCAGCTAATGCGCGCCAGCGGCGTTCCTGTTGTGGTCCTGGCGCCCCGGCTTGGGGAGCAGAGCCGCCACGCCTTGCTCGAAAATGGAGCTGCTGCGGTTTTCGTCCGCCACGCCGAACGCGACGCCTATCACCGCGTGGCAGCAGACATTGTTGAACTCTGGGCGCTGACACAGCGCCCCGAAGCAGTTGGCATGTAGCTCCTGCGTCCACAGGCTGCATGCCTCGGCCGGACGGGGCGCTGCAAGTCGGTTTTCGAACCGCCCTGCATTCCCAGGCGTCCCTCCGGCCACCTCCTACCCTCTTGCCTTGCGGACACCGCAGGTTGAGAGGGGGTGCCGGCCCTACTCCAAGGGGGTCAGGTACAGGCGAGCGCGAGCGCGACACCTCCCGTTGCGCGCGCACGGGGGGAGAGGCAGCGATGGTTTGGCACTTGTCCCTCGGGTGCCTGAATCAACAATCCTGCCTCTCCCCACGGCCCAGCGGACCGGCATCATTGCAGGCTGAAAAGTGTGCTACCGCTCGTTTCGCTCGACCTTCTCACCGACCTTGCGACGGTCGGCGCCAATCACCTGATGCGAGATGGCGCGCAGTGCGGCCAACACCATCACCGCCAGCACTGCCACCCCCGTCGCCACAACGTAGTAGCCCAGCGCGGTCGCTACACCGACCGCACCCGCGAGCCACATGCCCGCACCGGTCGTCAGGCCCTGCACACCCGCACCACTGCGAAAGATTGCCCCCGCACCCAAAAAGGCAATCCCCGCTGTAACCGCTTCGACCGCGCGGATCGGGTCAGCCCTGCTTTGCTCACCTGCAGGCAGGGTGTGGTAAATCTCGAACGCCAGAATGGTGAACAGCGCCGCAGCAACGCCCACCAGAATATGGGTGCGCAGCCCAGCCTCCGCAGTGTGCAACTCGCGCTCAAAGCCAATGAGCCCGCTCAGCACCGCGGCAATTACCAGGCGAATGCCCATGATATGCTGCGGCAGATAGGTCTCCACCAGACCGAAGGCGTTCCCAGTATCCATTGTGGTGTTTCCAGCTTGTTGAATATGCTGACAAAACCCGCGCAGCAATCATTCGTTCCCGGTGCAGCAGCGGCCAGGGAAGGCCGTTGGCCTTGCCCATTTTCGAACCCGGCGCGCCATCCGCCGAAACTGCGTCACACCGTCTGCAGCCAGCCGCCATCGACGAAATAGGTCGAGCCGGTCGAATAACTGGCCTTGTCCGAACACAGGAAGACAAAGAAATTGGCCAGCTCTTGCGGCGTCGCGAACCGCTTCATGCCGCCAGCCTCATTGGCGACGCCCTGCAGGTGGGCCTGCCAGCCATCCTCTCCGGCGATCTGCTTGGCGGTCTTGATCCAGTCCGGCGTCAGCACCAGACCCGGATTGACCGTGTTGACGCGGATATTGTCGCCCACCACCTCGGTTGACAGCGTCTTGGAAAACATCATCAGGGCGGCCTTGGTGGTATTGTAGATCGGCTCATACCACAGCGGCTGGACGGCACAGATCGAAGCATTGTGCAGCACCACGCCACCGCCCCGCGCCTTCATCGTCGGCACCAGCCCGCGCGCCAGCCGCACCGCCGCCATCACATGCAGGTCCCAGTAATACTGCCACTTGGCGTCGTCGGCCTCGGCGATAGTCTCGTTGGAGCCCGTGCCTGCATTGTTGATCAAGATGTCGGCGCCGCCAAAGGCTTGCTTGGTGCCATTGACGACTGCGTCGCACCCCTCGGCTGTCGCGACGTCAGCGGCAATCGCCGTGGCGATGATGCTGAACCGCTCGGCGATCCGCACCGCCGCAGCATCGTTCCGCTCCTTGTTGCGGCCCACCAGCACCAGATTGGCGCCCTCGGCGGCCAACCCCTCCGCCACCGCCAGCCCGATCCCCACCGTACCACCGGTAATGACGGCAACCTTGTCGCGCAAATTCAGGTCCATCTTGTTTCCTCTCTTGGGCTTGCCCGCTACTGCGCGACACGGATCTGGAGCTTCACATCGCTTGGCCGCGCCTCAACGGCGCGATCAAACGCCGCTTTGGCATCTTCAAAGGCAAAGGTCTCCGAGATCAGCGGCTTGAGATCGACCTTGCCCGAGCCGATCAGCGCGATGGCCCGGTCATATTGATGGGCGTAGCGGAAGACGTTCTCGATCCGCAACTCCTTGACCGAAGCACCAGCAATATCGACCGCTACCGGTTCAACCGGTAGGCCAACCACGACGATCGCCCCACCCGGGCGCGGCAAATCCATGATGGTCTTCCAGGCGTGCGGCGAGCCCGAGCACTCGAACACCACATCGGCACCCCAGCCTTCGGTGAGTTCGCTGACCGCCTCGACAACGTCCCTGTCGCGGATGTTGACGGTGATGACGCCCTGATACTGTCCGGCAATGTCGAGCTTGGGCTGGGCCAGGTCGGCCACGATAACCCGGGCGCAGCCGCCCGCCAGCGCCGCCAGCGCCACCATGGTGCCAATCGGCCCAGCGCCCAGCACCACCGCGGTGTCGCCCGGGGTGATCCGCGCCTTGGCCGCCGCCTGCATGCCCACTGCGAACGGCTCCACCATCGCGCCTTCGGAAAAGCTCACATGATCGGGCAGTTTGAACGTGTAATTGGCCGGATGCACCACTTCGGCGGTCAGTACGCCATGCACCGGCGGCGTCGCCCAGAACTGCACGGCAGGATCGACATTATACATGCCCAACCGGCTGGCGCGCGAATTGGGGTCGGGAACGCCGGGCTCCATGCAGACCCGGTCGCCCACCTGCAAATGGGTCACCCCGGCACCAACTTCACTGACCACCCCAGCGGCCTCGTGGCCCAGTACCATCGGCGCATTGACTACGAACGGGCCGATCCTGCCATGGGTATAGTAGTGCACGTCCGAGCCGCAGACCCCCACCGTGTGGATGGCGATCTTGACCATGCCGGGCCCGACCTCGAGCGGCAGATCGATTTCGCGCAAGGCCAGTTCGTGCTGGCGTTCAAGGACAAGGGCGCGGACTTTGGTCATCATCAGGTTCCCGGAGCATCGACAAGACAGCGGCGACCAATGCAAGGCATGGTGGCCCGCGCACCCTATCGCAGGACGACCGGGAGGCGAAGGCGGCAAACGCTATTTTGCCGCGTCCAAGATCACGAAGCTGACGCCGCTTGCGCGGGCGGCTCCATCGCGCCGGTCATGATCGCCACCGCATCGGACATGGTATGGTCCTTGGGATTGATGACCGCGATCCGTCGGCCCAGCCGGTGGATATGGATGCGATCGGCCACCTCGAACACATGGGGCATGTTGTGGCTGATCAGCACGATCGGCAGCCCACGCCGCTTGACGTCCAGCATCAGTTCCAGCACGCGCCGACTTTCCTTGACGCCCAGCGCCGCCGTCGGCTCATCCATGATCACCACGCGCGAACCGAACGCCGCCGCGCGCGCCACTGCAACGCCCTGTCGCTGGCCGCCCGACAGCGTTTCCACCGACTGGCCGATATTCTGGATGGTCATCAGCCCCAATTCGGTCAGCTTCTCGCGCGCGATCCGGTTCATGCCGGAGCGGTCGAGCAGGCGGAAAATGTCGCCTAGCGGCCCTTTTTTGCGCATTTCGCGGCCCAGAAACAGGTTGTCGGCAATCGACAGCGCCGGCGACAGGGCCAGATTCTGGTACACCGTTTCGATGCCGGCCAGCCGCGCCTCCATCGGCGATTTGAAGGCGATGGGCGAGCCATCAAGCTTGATAGTACCGGCATCGGGGATAACCGCACCGCACAGCGTCTTGATCAGGGTCGATTTGCCCGCACCATTGTCGCCGATCACCGCCAGGATTTCTCCAGGGTACAGATCGAAATCGGCGTGATCGAGCGCCACCACCTTGCCGTAGCGCTTCTGCAGATTGTGGGCGCTGAGTATCGGCTGCGGCCCGGCGATCGGCGTGGCGGTCAGGCTTGCTGCTGTCTGGTCCAGGCTCATGCCGAGATCCTTCTGATCCACTGATCGGTGGTGACAGCAATGATGATGAGCGCCCCCACCGCAAATTCCTGCCACAACACATCGACACCCGAGAGAGCCAGGCCATTGCGGAACATGCCAACGATCAGCGCACCCAACAGCGTGCCGACAATCGAACCGCGGCCACCGAACAGCGACGTGCCGCCGATCACCACGGCAGTGATCGAATCCAGGTTGGCGGTCTGGCTGCCCAGCGGCGACACCGCCCCGACGCGCCCGATCAGCACCCAGCTGGCCAGTGCGCAAATCAGCCCGGCCAACGTGTAGACGCCAATCAGCGTCCAGGTGGTGTTGATGCCAGCCAGCCGGGCCGATTCCGGGTCATCTCCGGTGGCGTAGATATGGCGGCCAAACGCGGTGCGGTTGAGCACATACCAGACACCCGCCGCAATCAGCAGCATCACCATGGAGCCAATGGTCAGGATCGCCCCTCCCCCCAGCGCCACGCGCGCCCCCATCCACTGCAGCATCGGGGCAATCGCGGCGATGTCCTGGCTACGGATGGTCTCGGAGTTGGAGATGAAGATGATCATCGACCCGTAGATCGACCAGGTGCCCAGTGTCACGATGAAGGGCGGCAACTTGATGCGCGCGACCAGCACCCCGTTGATGAATCCACAGAGCACACCGGTGGCAAGTCCCATGACAAAGGCAATTTCCACCGGGACGCCGGCAACGACCGACAGTCGACCCATCACGATGGAGGACAAGATCATGATGGCGCCAACCGACAGATCGATGCCGGCGGTCAGGATAATCAGCGTCTGGGCGATACCGAGTACGCCGATAATCGTGACCTGCTGCAAGACCAGCGACAGGTTGAACGGGGCAAAGAACTTGGAACCCGCCGCAAACGAGAAGATGGCGATCCCGACGATCAGAACGATAAAGGGAATCGCGGTCGGGTAGGTGTGCAGGAAGGCCTGTATCCGCCGGATCAGGCCCGGTCTCTCCGTGTCAAAACTGGCGACGGTCTGCGCGGCGCCCGTCAGGCCATGTTCCGCAGTCGCCGAACCGGCTGCATCGTCACTCATCAACACCCCTCCCCAGGGTCAATATCCATCGGTGGTGGGCCGCCAATGGCGGCCCACTGATCTGCAAGCGTGGTTCAGCCCCAGCAGAGCTCAGCCCCCTTGGTGGTATCGATCGATTCGACGCCGGCAACCGGTGCGTCGGTGACAAGCTGCGCGCCGGTGTCGAAGAAATCGAGGCCTTCGGTGACCGCGGGCTTTTCACCCGTGTCGACGAATGTCTTGATGGCCTCCATGGCCATTGACGCCATCAGCAAAGGATACTGCTGACTGGTGGCGCCGATGACACCATCCTTGATATTGGCAACGCCGGGGCAGCCGCCATCAACCGAGACGATAAGCACCGAGCCGTCATCCTTGCCGATCGCCTTGAGCGCCTCATAGGCGCCGGCGGCGGCGGGCTCGTTGATCGTATAGACGACGTTAACATCCGGGCATTTCTGCAGCAGGGTTTCCATAGCGGTACGGCCGCCATCCTCGGCGCCGCCTGTCACTTCATGGCCGCAAATGCGCGCATCGTCCTCGTCGCCATAGCGGTTGGGATCCTTCACATCGATGCCAAACCCTTCCATGAAGCCCTGGTCGCGCAAATAGTCGACAGTCGGCTGGTTCACGGCCAGGTCGAGCATGGCGATCTTGGCATTGGCTGCTTCCGCACCCAAGGTTCCGGCCGCCCACTGCCCGATCAGCCGGCCGGCCTGGCGGTTGTCGGTGGCAAAGGTCACATCCGCCGCGTCGATCGGATCAAGCGGGGTATCGAGCACGATCACCAGCAGTCCGGCGTCGCGGGCCTGCTGGATGGTGGGCACAATGGCCGCAGAATCCGATGGCACAATCGCAAAACCCTTGGCGCCAGCAGCAATGAGGTTTTCGATGGCCGCGATCTGGCTGTCATTATCGCCATCAAACTTGCCGGCAAAGGTGCGCAGATCCAGCCCCAGTTCGTCGGCCTTGGCCTGGGCGCCTTCGCGCATCTTGACGAAGAAGGGATTGCCTTCTGTCTTGGTGATGAGGCCCACCACCTCCTGGGCATAAGCGGCAGTGCCGCACATCAGACCCAGCATCACGGCTCCGGCGGCCGCGACCTTCAATAACTTACCCATCGATCTACTCCTCCCAATGAATGTTCGCAGGCCCCGATCGGTGTTCACCCGTCCGTCGACCATCAGGAGAACTGGTTCAGCGCTCCCGTGCTACCTGCTCTCCGGCCTCCATATCAGTGGAACTGACCGGGCGTGTCAATAAGTTATTCCAAGTGATTTATTAATTGACAGTACGGGATGCGTGGCCTTTTGATGGGGCTTCGACTTCCATCACACCCAAGCAAACGATTGCAATTTGACGGGTAATCCGGCCTAAAGCCGCAGGACAACAACTTGCAAATGTTAACATAAGGCCATTGTCGATGGTGAGTTCAGGCAGGCGAGCCGCAGGCTCGGACCAACTCAGTCGCGGCACCAACCAGACTGGCGTGCGCCTCTACAATGAACGCTTGGTGCTGTCTTTGGTGCGCCGCCACGGCAGTCTGCCCAAGGCTGACATTGCCCGGCGCACTGGCCTGTCACCGCAGACCATTTCCACCATCGTAAACGCGTTGGAAGCTGATGGTATTCTGCTTCGCCTCAATCCCCTGCGTGGCAAGGTGGGCCAACCTCTGGTTCCCTATGCACTCAATCCAGGCGGTGCCTTCTTCCTCGGGCTCAAGATCGGCCGACGCAGTTCCGATATCGTATTGATGGATTTTGCGGGTACCGTGCGGGGCCGCATCCACCAGCCTCACCCCTATCCGACGCCACAGATCATGCTGGACTTGACCCGCCGAGGCATTGACGAGCTGACTGCCGGGCTGAGCCCAGCAGAGCGCCAACGCATCGCAGGCTTCGGTATCGCCTCGCCCTTCGAGCTGTGGAACTGGGAGTCCCAGCTGGGCGCACCGGCCGATGTTCTTGCCGCCTGGCGACAAGCCGATATTCGCGCCGAAATCGCAGCGATCATTCCATGGCCGGTCTATTTCCACAATGACGGCACGGCAGCCTGCGCCGCCGAACTGGTGCTGGGCAATGGTCAGCACGGCGAGGACTTTCTCTACATCTTTCTCGGTTCTTTCATTGGCGGTGGCGTGGTGCTCAATAGTCATCTGTTTCCCGGGCGCACCGGCTATGGCGGCGCCATCGGCCCCCTGCCGGTACCAGCTCCTTCCGGGGGATTTCAGCAGCTACTACGCAGTGCGTCGATCTATGTTCTTGCCGACAGGCTGACCGCTGCCGGTCAGGACCCGAGCACCTTGTGGCGCGACCCCGGCGATTGGGGTGAAATTGGTCCACTGCTTGATGAGTGGATCGCCGATGCCGCCCAAAGCCTGGCTCTTGCGGCCATCAGCGCGGTATCCATCATCGATTTCCGCACGATAGTGATCGATGGCGCTTTTCCGGCCGGCATACGCCAGTCCCTGGTCCAGGCCACACGCGAAGCCACGCTCGGCTTTGACCTGCAAGGACTGGCCCCGTTCACCATCGCTGAAGGTACCATTGGCTTTGGGGCGCGCGAAATTGGCGGTGCCTGCCTGCCGCTGCTCGCCAACTTCACCCAGGATCGCGAAGTCCTGTTCAAGGAAAATGGCTGACCAGCAAAAACACCAGAAATCTCAATCTGGTAACTAGTCGGCAATCTCAGAAGCGCTAATATCGAGGCCCCAGCGTCCTTTACCGATATTTGATGCCCGACACGCCGCCGAAAACCAACCGCCGGCAGTCCTCCCTCGCCATGCTACTGTCAGTAGTGTTGGCGTTGGTCATTACGGCCGCCTCATTCCTGGCTTTTATCGTCTGGGTCACGACCAATATCGACCAGCGCGCCGTAGAGCGGCAGCGCACCTTGGTCACCCACATCATCGATGGCCGCCAGAAAAGCCTGCTACAACAGCTCGAAAGCGTCGCTGTCTGGGACGACGCCGTCGTCAATACCCAATTCAGAATCAATTTCGACTGGATCGCGGACAATCTGGGCGTCTGGATGTACGACTTCTACCGGATTGATCGCATTGCCATTTTCGACAAAGATGCGGTGCCGATCTACCTGATGGATGCTGGCGTCTCACTGGAGCCTGCAGAGCACCCCGAGCTGACGACCGTGTTTGCGCCATTTCTCGGGCGACTCCGATCATTCCCCCCGACCCATTTGCCGCCCGGCATGTCCACGCCTGTCGGTTTGACTGATCTTGCTATCATCGCGGGGCAACCTGCCATGGTTGCGGCCATGCCTATTGTCACCCACTCTGGTGCGCTGCCCCAACTCAAGGGCGCCGAGTCGGTGGTGCTGGCCCTGGAATTCCTCGACGAAGCTGCCGCTGACAAAATCAATGGTGAGTATCTGATCGAGAATGGCCGCTTCTCGCTGGTCGAGAGCAACGACCCGAGCGGCGCGGCCCATCCCATTGAGAACGCTACTGGACGCTTTATTGGTTTTTTTGAATGGGATAGTGACCATCCAGGCACATTGATGCTGCGTCAGACCGCGCCGGCCCTGGCCATCGTATTCACCATCGGCGCTTTTCTGGCTTTCCTGTTGCTCCGGCGGTTGCGCGGCACCGCTATCGCGCTCGAAGCGGAGCATCAACTGGTCGAGCATCAAGCTATGCACGACAAGCTGACGAATCTGCCCAACCGCATGGGATTTGACGTCAAACTGGCCGCGGCGATAGCCGACAGCTACAAACGGAATACACAGCTGACGCTATTCATGCTCGATCTCGATCGCTTCAAGCAGGTCAACGACACATTGGGCCACCAGGTTGGCGACGAACTGATCGGCGCGGTGAGCGACCGGCTCCGCACCGTGTTTCGCGCGGATGCGATAATCGCCCGCTTGGGCGGGGACGAATTTGCCATTCTGACCGTCAATCATGACGAACTTGACGATGTATTGGCGCTCTCGGCCCGCGCCATCGAGGCGATTGGTCGTCCGTTCCTCTTAAACCGCGCCAAGGCCCATGTCGGCGCCAGCATCGGCATCGTCCTGGCGCGGGGCGACGATGCCGAGCCCAGCGAGTTGTTTCGCAAGGCCGATATCGCGCTCTACGAAGCCAAGGCCGGTGGGCGCAATCGTGCGGTGGTCTACGAGGAGCACATGAACGAGCTGCTGCAGTTGCAGCACACCATCGAGGGCGAACTGCGCGAAGCTCTCGGCCGCGACGATCAACTGTCGGTGGTATTTCAACCGCTGATCGACCAGTCATCCCGCAAGGTCATTGGCGCTGAAGCTCTGGTGCGCTGGCATCATCCAAAATACGGTCAGATCGCCCCCGGACGCTTTATCTCGGTCGCAGAAAGCACCGGCCTCATCGAAGTTCTGGGCGAGTTCGTCTTGCGCCGCGCCTGTCAATTGGGCGCCACAGTTCCCGGGCGCACAATTGCAGTCAATGTTTCACCAATGCAGCTGCGCAACCCGCGTTTCGCCAATCTGGTCTTTGACATTCTTCATCAGACGGGGATGCGGGCTGTTGATCTTGAGCTTGAGATCACCGAATCCATCCTGCTCGATGAAGAACACATCTCGGCGCAGAACCTGCGGGCCTTCCGCACCGCGGGCATTCAGATCGCCCTTGATGACTTTGGCACTGGATACTCGTCGCTGAGCTACCTCAAGCGCTATCCTGTTGACCGCATCAAGATCGACCGCTCCTTTGTCAGCCAACTGGCCGATGGGCATGTCTCGGTAGCAATCACCGATGCCATCGTCACCCTGGCGCACGCCATGGAGCTCGAGGTTACCGCCGAAGGCGTCGAAACCGAGGAACAGGCAACAATCCTCGGCAGGTTGGGGTGCAACACCTTGCAGGGCTTCCTGTTCTCGGCCGGCGTGTCCGCAGACGAGATCACCGCAATGTTCAAGGCACCCGAAAACGCCGCCCTCAACCGTCGACAAGGTCGTCGTCCACCCACCAGCGCCTGAAGTCTCTTCTGCTCCAAGACAATCGTGTCGCGCTGTCGGCCAACCGATCGCCACCAGTGCCGCCCCCAGGCGCCTTTTCGCGGGCCAGTAGTCCACGCCGGTTTGCGCCAGAGGTCTCCCATAGCGACTTGAGCTTGCCATCGTTGAACAGTTTGAACAGGCAGGGTACAATATAGGATTTCCGGCTGATCATCGGCGTATTGCGCAACACAGTGGCCACCTCGCGGGCCACCTGCTCACGCCCCGCCGCCGGCCCACCAAAGTCAGAGCCGTTCCGTCCAACCTGAACAGCCGCATGGTGGCTAAGCCGCGCCCGATTGGGTCATCGCATAGACCAGATAGATCACAGCGAAGAGCACAACGATCCCGATCAGTGAACTGATCAGGACGCGCAGGTTCATTTTGCGCGGGTTGGCCTGGCGCACATCGGTATCGGTTTTGTGGGGATCATAGGTTTCCATGCTGCACTCCGTTAAACTCTTATTTGCAACGTGCGCCGGCCCACACGGTTCCAGTACCAGCTTGACCTATCGCCCGGATGCGTCGACCCTCGTCGCCTCCCAGACCCAGGAATGTTTGATGACTTCTGCCCAGACTCTCACCCGCATGATCATGGCTGGCCAGGGCAAGGTCCCCGCCGACACTGTGATCAAAAATGTACGGATGCTCGACGTCATCACCGGTGCAGTAACCACCACCGACATCGCCATTGTCGCCGATCGCATCGTGGGTACCCATGCCAGCTATCAGGGCAACACCGTCATTGACGGTGCCGGCCGCTTTGCGGTGCCCGGCTTCATCGACACCCATTTGCACATCGAATCCTCGCTGGTCACCCCGCTGGAATTTGACCGCTGCGTGTTACCCTATGGCGTCACCACGGTAATCTGCGATCCCCACGAAATCGCCAATGTGCTGGGCGCCGAAGGTATCCGCTACTTCCTCGACAGCGCCGAGCAGACGGTGATGGATGTGCGCATCAACCTGTCGTCCTGCGTGCCCGCCACCGGCTTTGAAACCTCCGGCGCGGCGCTCGAAATCGAAGATCTCGAGCCATTCCGCAACCATCCCAAGGTCATTGGCCTGGCCGAAATGATGAACTTTCCCGGCGTACTGAACGCCGATCCGGGCATTCTGGCCAAGCTGGTGGCGTTTCAGGGCGGCCATATCGATGGCCACGCCCCGCTGCTGCTGGGCACGGCGCTCAATGGCTATCTCGCTGCCGCGATCCGCACCGATCACGAAGCCACCAGCGCCGCCGAAGCGCGCGAAAAGCTGGCCAAGGGCATGGCCATCCTGATCCGCGAAGGCTCGGTCTCCAAGGATCTCAAGGCGCTCGCCGAAATCCTCGACGAAAACAGCTCCAGCTTCGTGGCGCTGTGCACCGATGACCGCAACCCGCTCGACATTGCCGAGGAGGGACATCTGGATAGCTCCATCCGCCGCCTTATCGCCATGGGGCGGCCGTTGCACCACGTTTACCGCGCCGCGAGCCATTCGGCCGCCCGCATTTTCGGCCTCACCGATCGTGGCCTGTTGGCCTCCGGCTGGCGCGCCGATATCGCCCTGCTCGACAACCTTGAAGACTGCAGCGTTTCCGACGTGATCACCGCTGGGCGCCTGGTGGTCCCGGCCCTGTTCGACGCCCGCCAGCCGGTCGCGCCCGTCGGCCTCACGTCGATGAAGGCCACTCCGGTCACCGCCGACAGCTTCATCACCGAGCCCCGCCCCGGCCAGAACAGCACCCCGGTGATCGGCGTGCGCCCCGGCCTGATCCTGACTTTCCGCGAGGAAGCAACCCTGGCCTCTACCGAGCGCGGGCTGCAGCCCGATCTGACCGCCGATGTCATCAAGCTTGCGGTGATTGAACGGCACGGCAAGAACGGCAATATCGGCCGCAGCTTCGTCACCGGCTTCGGCCTAAAGCGCGGCGCCATCGCCTCCTCTGTCGGCCATGACAGCCACAACATCACCGTGGTTGGTGCCAATGACGACGACATGGCAGTCGCCGTCAATCGCCTTATCGAACTGGGCGGCGGCTTTGCAGTGGCCGATGGCGGCAGGATAACTGCCGAACTGGCTCTACCCCTGGCCGGGCTGATGAGCCTGGAACCGTTCGAGACCGTTTCTCATGATCTGCACATTCTGCGCGCTGCCGCACTGGCGCTGGACTGCGTCCTGCCTGAGCCCTTCCTGCAGGTGGCGTTCCTCGCCTTGCCGGTTATCCCCCATCTCAAGATGACCGATCGCGGCCTGTTCGACGTTGACAAGTTCGACTTCGTATCCTGAGGAAATGTGGTCGGCGGCCTGCCGCCAACCAGTGCACCCCATCGAAGGCCTGAGCGTTTTCGCCGCTTCAACGACGCGGTGACGTGCTCTAGTGGGCGTCGCGCGCCTTGACCTTGCGGCGAGCGGCATGCAACAGCGGTTCGGTATAGCCGCAGGGCTGATCGGCCCCATGCAGCGCCAGATCGAGCGCTGCCCGGAACGCGACGG
>NZ_JAUYGL010000170.1 GCF_030689745.1 Devosia sp. | reverse complement strand
ACCATTCCTCTGGGCGTCGAGCATTTTGGTCAAACCGGGACGATCGGCGACCTCTACCGCCATTATGGTATCGACACGAACAGCATCATTGAAAAGGTCAACGAACTGACCGCGGGCCGCGGCACACGCTGGGCGTGACCGGAACCGGACCAAAGGCGTGCAGCAGAGCGGCCAACGGGGCGCGAGGCGACCGAACGCCCCACCATCCAGCGTGAAGCCCGCAGCCAGAGCGACGGGCTTCTACTTTCGAGAATGATGAAAACTCAGCGCGCCGCCACCAACGCCGCCAACTTGGCTGGCACCGCCAGCACGTCGCGGATCACCTGCACCCGCTCGGGCGTGTAATACCCGTCTACGTCGAGCATGTTGACCGTGCCGATCAGCTCGCCACCGATCACCACCGGCATATTGACCACGCTCTGGCAGCCCAGCGAGTCGATCAGCTCATAATCGGGGAACACCTTGGCGATCTCGGCAATGGTGTTGGCGACGAAATACTGCCGGTCCTTGTGCACGATATCGAACCAGCTGTCATAGCGGATCGGCTTGGTGCCCGAGGCCGGATAGTTCACCGGATCGCTGCTATAGGCGCGCCGCGCCAGCTCGGCCGTCATGTCCACCGTCATGAAGGTGAACAGCTTGGTGCCCACCGTGTCCTCGGTCAGTTTCTGCAGCGCCGCAAATGCTGCGTCAGCGCCTTTGGCCTCGGCAATGGCGGTGTCGAATGCCGCGATGGCGGCAGCATGTTCAGTCATGGGAATGTCCTTAGGCAACTACGCTGGACCGGCCTTCCGTGGCCGCCAGCAATTCTTGTGAGTATGGCTCGACCAGCGCGCCGTGCTTGAGTTGGGCCACGTCCGCCACCTCGACGATCCGCCCAAACCGCATCACGGCCAGCCGGTCGCACAAAAAGCTCACCACCGGCAGATTGTGCGTCACCACGAGATAGGTCAGGCCCTGTTCGCGCCGCAGCCGCTTGAGCAGGTTGAGGATTTCCGCCTGCACGCTGACATCGAGCGCTGAGGTCGGCTCATCCAGCAGCAGCACCTTGGGCTCCAGCATCAGCGCCCGGGCAATCGCCACGCGCTGCCGCTGTCCACCCGACAACTGATGCGGGAAGCGGAAGCGGAAGCGCCGGTCGAGCCCCACCTGCGCCAGCACCTGTTCCACGCGCTGATCGCGATTGCCGATGCCGTGAATAGCCAGCGGTTCGGTCAATGTCGCGTCAATGGTCTTGCGCGGATGCAGCGAGCCATAGGGGTCCTGAAACACCATCTGCACCTGCCGCGCCACTGCCCGGTCGACGCCATGGCTGCGCGCCTGGCCCAGTACCGAGATTGATCCGGTCCAGTCCGGCGCCAGTCCGGCAATGGCACGCAAAATCGTCGATTTGCCCGAGCCGCTTTCTCCCACCAGGGCAAAGCTCTCGCCCTCGGCAATGTCCAGGCTCACGCCATGCACCACCTTGGTGTCGCCATAGGAAATATCGAGATTGTCCAGCTTGATCGCGCTCATGTTCCGGCCCACTGGTTGCGGTCGAGCACGGGCAGCTCATCGCGGCTTTCATTGATCGTCGGCATCGCCGCCAGCAGGCCGCGCGTATAGGGGTGGCTGGCTTGGTCGAGCTGTCCTGCGGCGCATTCTTCCACCACCGTGCCGGCATTCATCACCAGAATGCGGTCGCAATAGCGGCTGACCAGATTGAGGTCATGGCTGATCAGGATCAGCCCCATGCCCTTGCTCGTCACCAGATCATCGATGATATCGAGCACCTGCGCCTGCACGCTAACATCAAGCGCGGAGGTCGGCTCGTCGGCAATCAGCAGTTCGGGCTCGGGGATCAGCATCATGGCGATCATCACCCGCTGGCCCATGCCGCCCGATACCTCGTGCGGATATAGTCCCGCCACGCGTTTGGGATCATCGATGCGCACCGAATGCAGCATCGCCTCAATGCGCTCCTCGACCTCGCGACGCGCCAGCTTCTCATGGGTCACCAGCGCTTCGGCAATCTGCTCGCCTACCGTCATCACCGGGTTCAGCGAGAATTTGGGGTCCTGCATCACCATCGAAATCCGAGCGCCGCGAATGGCCCGCATCTGCTTTTCGCTCTGGGCACGCAGATCGATGCCGTCAAATTCCAGTCGGTCGGCCGTCACCAGCCCCGGCTTGCGGATCAGCTTGAGGATCGCCCGCCCGGTCATCGATTTGCCCGAACCACTCTCGCCCACAATCCCCAGACGTTCCCGCCCGAGTTCGAAGCTGATCCCCTTGACCACTTCCACCCGCCCGCGATGGGTGGGGAAGCTGACGCGCAAATTCTCGACACTGAGCATGGGAGCGGTCATCACTTGCCCTCGTTCTTGGGGTCGAGCACGTCGCGCAGCCCGTCGCCGAGGAAGCAGAAGCCCAGGCTGACGATGATGATGGCAAAGCCCGGCATGGTCGCCACCCACCACTGGTCGAGGATGAAGGTGCGCCCGCGCGAAATCATCGCGCCCCATTCGGGCAATGGTGGCTGCGCCCCCAGCCCGAGAAAGCCCAGCCCTGCTGCGGTCAGGATCACCCCGGCCATATCCAGCGTTACCCTTATGATCATCGAGGAGGTACATAGCGGCAGCACATGCCCGACGATCACCCGCAGCGGCGAGGCGCCCTGCAATTGCACGGCGGCGATGAACTCGGAATTGCGGATGGTCAGCGTCTCGGCGCGGGCAATGCGCGCATAGGCCGGCCACGAGGTGATGGCGATGGCGATGATGGCATTGTTGATGCCCGGTCCCAGCGCCGCGACAAAGGCCAGCGCCAGAATCAGCTTGGGCATCGACAGGAAAATGTCGGTAAACCCCATCAGCAGCCGGTCGGTCCAGCCGCCGAAATAGCCCGCCACCGCACCCACCAGCAGTCCCAGCGGCGCCGAGATCAGCGCTACCAGCCCGACAATGGTCAGGGTGATTTGCGAGCCCCAGATCACCCGCGAGAAAATATCGCGGCCCAGTTCGTCGGTGCCCATCAGATGGGTGGAGGAGGGCGGGGCGAGCCGGTTGGCCAGATCCTGTCCGATCGCCGAATAGGGCGCCAGCCAGGGCGCAAAGATCGCCGTCAGCACCAGCGCCAGGATGATGATCCCGCCCAGTACCGACAGTGGGTTGCGCAGCAGCGCGGTAAACACCCGGTAGGCCCGACCCACATTGGCCTGCCACCGCGAATGCGGCGAATCTTCCAGCAGCCAGTCGCGTGTGCTCATCAGCGTGCCCTTGGGTCGAGGACGCGGTACAGCACGTCCGAAATCTTGTTGATGAAGATGAATACCGCGCCGATCACCAGCGTCGAGCCGAGCACCGCATTCATGTCGGCATTGAGCAGGGCCGTGGTCAGGTAATTGCCGATGCCGGGCCAGGAGAACACAGTCTCGATCATCACCGAGCCTTCCAGCAGGCCCGCATAGCTGAGCCCGATCACGGTGATCAGTGGCACCCGAATGGGGTTGAACGCATGGCGCCAGATCACCACCCGCTCGGGCACACCCTTGACCCGGGCGGTGGTGACGAATTCCTGGCTCAGTTGGTCCAGCATGAAGCTACGCGTCATCCGCGCAATATAGGCCAGGCTGAAAAAGCCCAGCACCGAGGCGGGCAGGACCAGATGGGTAATGGCGTTCCAGAAAATATCAATCTCACCCGCCAACAGGCTGTCGACCAACAATAGTCCGGTGGCCGGCGCCACCAGGCCATCGTAGAAAATGTCCAGCCGGCCCGGTCCGCCGACCCAGCGCAGCTTGGCATAAAACAGCGCCAGCCCGACCAACCCCAGCCAGAATGCCGGCATCGAATAGCCCAGCAGTCCGACCACGCGGATGATCTGGTCGATCAGCGATCCCTGCCGGCTGGCGGCAATCACCCCGAGTGGCACGCCCAGCAGCACGCCGATCAGAATGCCGATGGTCGCCATTTCCAGCGTTGCCGGGAAGAACCGGCTGAGGTCTTCCACCACCGAGCGTCCGGTGCTGACCGACTGGCCCAGATCGCCCGAGAACACATTGACCACATAATGGAAGAACTGCACCACCAGCGGCTGGTCCAGCCCCATGGCGGTGCGCGCTGCCGCATAGACCTCATTGCTGGCCCGGTCGCCGACCACGGCCAGCACCGGATCGATCGGGATCACCCGGCCGATGAAAAAAGTGATCGCCAGCAGGCCGAGAAAGGTGAGGAAAACCGTGACTACAAAACCGGCAATGGCACCCAGGCGTCGCCGCCAGCGGCGGCGAGTCACAAAGGCGCTATCCGGTGTCTCGGTGGTTGGCATACCCAGGCTCAAGCGACCATCCTCTTGAGAAAACAAGGTAATCCGTCCGCAGAATGACCTCTCTGCAGATCGTGACCACCTTCACATTTCGCTTTCACCATACAGAAAACTTTGCTTATATCAAAAAAATTATGGTGGCCTGATGACAAATGCAGCCGTCGAACCAACGCAGATTGAGGGGCATCCCAAAGTGGGGGCGCTCATTCGTGCGCGCCGCCGCCAGCAGCACATGACGCTTGAGGCGCTGGGTAAGGCGGCCGAGGTTTCGGTCGGCTATCTCAGCCAGGTCGAGCGCGATCATGCCACGCCATCGCTGGGCACCCTGGCCCAGATCGCCCGGGCGCTGGGCGTCGGAATCGAGTATTTTGTCGCCGCACCCACGGCCAAGACGGCCTTGACGCGGGCAGGGGAGCGCCATCGCTTCTCGCTCGATGGCTCTTCGATCACCTATGAGCGGCTGGGGACGGACTTTCCCGGCAATACGCTGTCGAGCTTCATCATGATCGTGCCGCCGGGCTACCGCTCGGAAACGGTGGCCCATGAGGGCGAAGAGATTCTTTACGTGCTCGACGGCGCCATCACCCAGCGCCTGGACGGCGACGAGATGATCCTGGGCGCGGGCGATAGCCTGCATTTCCGCGGCAACCGTCCGCACTCATGGTCCAACCACACCGATACGCCGGCCCGCCTGCTGTGGACCGGCACGCTGGCCCTGTTCCGCTCCTCCGCCAAGCCCTCACGCCAGGGCGAGGCGGCTACCAAAATCGGCATCAAGCCGGTCAAGCAGATCAAAATCCCAAAGCCCCAACAGGAGAAACGCTGATGAAACTCTTCCGTGCAGCCTTACTGGCGACGGCGCTGGCCTTGCCCTTGAGCAGTGTCGCCGCCCTTGCCGCCACGCCGGCCGATGCGCTGGTCGTCGCCCAGAATATCGACGACATCGTCGCCCTTGATCCAGCTCAGGCCTATGAGTTCACCTCGGGCGAGATCAACACCAATGTGTACGACCGTCTGGTTGGCTACGAAGCCGAAGACACCACGGTTCTGGCGCCAGGCCTCGCCACCGAATGGACCGCAGACGATGCGGCCAAGACCATCACCTTCACCCTGCGCGATGCCAAGTTCGCCTCGGGCAATCCGGTGCGTCCCGAGGACGTGGTGTTTTCCTTCACCCGCGTCATCAAGCTCAACCTGACCCCGGCCTTCATTCTCACCCAGCTCGGCTGGACTCCCGAGAATATCGCCGACATGGTCACCATCGATGGCAATACTGTCACCGTCAAATATGATGGCGATTTCTCCTCGGCCTTCGTGCTCAACGTGCTGGCAGCGCGTCCGGCCTCGATTGTCGACGAAGTGCTGGTCATGGCCAATGAGGTCGATGGCGATATGGGCAATGCCTGGCTCAACACCCATTCGGCTGGCTCGGGCCCCTTCGTGATGTCCGATTACCGTCCGGCTGAAATCGTCCGCCTGACCGCCAATGAGAGCTATTTCCGTGGCGCCCCCGCCATGAAGTCGGTCATCATTCGCCACGTTGCCGAAGCCGCCACCCAGCAGCTGCTGCTGACCTCGGGCGATGTCGATCTCGCCAAAAATCTGACGCCCGACCAGATCACCAGCATTTCCACCGATGCCATCAAGGTTGAAACCTATCCGCAGGCGGCTGTGCACTTCCTCTCCTTCAACCAGAAAGAGGAAGACCTTACCCCGCCAGCAGTCTGGGAAGCAGCGCGCTATCTCGTCGATTATGACGGCATGACGCAGTCCTTCCTCAAGGGTCAGATGGACATCCACCAGGCGTTCTGGCCCAAGGGTTTCCCCGGCTCCTATGACGAGACCCCGTTCACCCATGATGTTGAAAAGGCAAAGCAGATCCTGGCTGACGCCGGCATCGAGACCCCGATCAATGTCACACTGGACGTGATCAACGCGGCCCCGTTCACCGATATGGCGCAGTCGCTGCAGGCCACCTTTGCCGAAGCCGGCATCAATTTCGACATCCTGCCCGGCACCGGTGCCCAGGTCATCACCAAGTATCGCGAGCGCACCCATCAGGCCATGCTGCTCTATTGGGGCCCGGACTTCATGGACCCGCACTCCAACGCCAAGGCTTTCGCCTATAACTCGGACAATTCGGACGAGAACTACACTGCCACCACAACCTGGCGCAACGCCTGGGCTGTGCCCCAGGAAATGAACGACAAGGTCACCGCAGCCCTGGCCGAACCTGATCAGGCCAAGCGCAACGCGGCGTATATCGAGATCCAGAAGGAAGCCCAGGCCTCCTCGCCGATCGTCATCATGTTCCAGGCGGCGCTGACCATCGCCATGGCCAATAATGTCGAAGGCTATGTCAACGGCGCCACTTCCGACTTCGTGTACTACCGCCTCGTGACCAAGTAAGGCGCGCAATAGCGGCGGTGGCCCAAAACACCGCCGCTCAGGAGCCGGGCCACCTCCCTCCGGTCCGGCTCCTGACCAATTCTCAATTGTATGGCCTCGGGCATGGCTCGAGGTTTCTTTTCACCTGCGGCTTTGAGTAGACCTCATGGTGAGCCCGTCGGACCACGAGCCTGTGCGCCAGCTGCGCGACGCGCTCGCCCTTCGGCAGGCTCAGGATGAGGTCTAGTGAAAACCACCATCAACGAGTCCCCCATGACCGCGATCCTCACCACCCGCCTTGCCAATCTGCGCGCCCGCATGGCCGCCACCCAGACCGATCTGGTGGTCATCGGCCCGTCCAGCCACATGCTCTATCTGGCCGATCTCGCCCCCCATGGCGACGAGCGTCCCGTGCTGCTGCTGGTCTCGGCCAGTTTTGCCGGCTTCCTGATGCCTTCGCTCAATGTCGACAGCTCGCGCCAGCACACCGATCTGCCCTTCTTCCCCTGGTCCGACGCAGAAGGCCCCGATGCGGCGCTCGAACAGCTGCTGGTGGCCAGCGGCATTGACCGCACCGCGCCCTCCATCGTGCTCGACGAAACCATGCGCACCAATTTCGCCTTGCTGGTGCTCGATGCACTGCCCGGCGCCACCCGCCGCTTCACCGGCGATACGGTCGGCTATCTGCGCTCGCGCAAGGATGCTGCCGAATACGCCGCGCTCAAGCAGAGCGCTGTGCTCAACGACGCCGCCATGCAGGCCGGTTTTGCCGCCCTGCGCCCCGGCATCACCGAGCGCGACATCGCCACTGTCATCCGCGAATTCTACAAGGCCAATGGCGCCACGCCTGAATTCACCAGCGTCTGCTTTGGCCCCAATGGCGCCTTTCCGCACCACCACACTGGGACTACCGCGCTCAAATCCAATGACGCCGTGCTGATCGATACCGGCGGCCGCATTGGGGGCTACCCCTCCGACATGACCCGAGTCGGCTATTATGGCAGTGCGCCAGAAGGCTTCGCCGAGATCCACGCCATCCTTGATGCGGCGGTGCAAGCTGCTATCGCCGCAGCCAAACCGGGCGCCCCGGCCAGCGCCGTCGACAAGGCCGCCCGCGACGTCATCACCGCTGCCGGCTACGGCCCCAATTTCATGCATCGCACCGGCCACGGCCTGGGCATCGACATCCACGAGGCGCCCTACATCACCGCGACCTCTCCGACAATTCTGGAGGAGGGCATGGTGTTTTCCATCGAACCGGGCATATATCTGCAGGGCCGCTTCGGGCTGCGCCTCGAAGAGATCGTCATTATCCGCAACGGTGTCGCCGAGATACTCTCGGACATGCCGCGAAAGGCCGTCGCGGGCGGCCTCTGAACCGGCGGCGCAACCCTTCTGCGCGTTCCACCCGCACCATCTCGGCTACAGCGCCGATGATCGATGGGCAGGGTTGGGCTGCGCAGGCGTCGCTCCAAGCGCGTCGAAAATTGACCAGGAACTGGGTGCAATGATCGACGCGATCAAGACCGGCAACGAACTGCGGCGGTATGCGGGGGTCGACGCCCCTGAAGCGGGTCCTGCGCTGCCCGGCAAGGGCCTTGATTGAGCCGAACGATTCCTCTATCAGCGTGCGGATACGCTAGCTGACGACGTAGCCGCCATACCGCGTCGTTCGTAGGGTCAATCGCCGACCGTCGCCCGTTATTGTCGCGCGCCACTCCGGCGCGACTCCCTTTGCACACCAGTTCCGGCAGTGCTTGCCCGGTGTCGAGTGACGACCTGCGCAGGCATCTGATTCTGGCTGAGGATATCATCTAATTCATTGAAATCGTTGAGTGCGCTAAAGTCCATTGGGGACGGCGCATGTTACTGGCGCGGCCTGGGGACGGCGGTAAGTTGGCCACCGGCCGGTAAATTTCCTCGACTGACAGCCATGGTCGATCTGCCCTCCCTGGAGACCGTTAAGCCGCCACGCCGGGGACACCGATGGGGAAGCTTGCAAATGAAATAGTTATAAAGCATAACTAAATTCGAGAGGGAGGAACATATGACACTACAGGTTGCGCCTGTCCGTCCCGTGCGAATGGGCAACATGGCTTTCGAGGCGGATTGCCGCGCGGATGGCACCACGATCG
>NZ_JAUYGL010000154.1 GCF_030689745.1 Devosia sp. | reverse complement strand
TGGCCGCGCTCGATCTTGCTGTGCGCGAAAACCATGCCGGGCTTGCCGTGGTGCTTAATAACCTCTCCAATCCGATGATGATGAAGGGACCGATCCGCGAGATCTATCCGGTTGGGCGGCAGGCCGTTTCCATTGCGATCCCGACGGGCAAAACGCTGGGCAAGGCCGAGTTGCTGGTTGCGGGACGGGAGGCCGAGATTGCTGTCGCCGATGGCCGTGTGACCGTCGTGGTGCCCAGTATCACTACCCTCGAAGTCATCCACCTCACCTGGGCCTGAACGCCATGCTGAACTATGTGATCAAACGGCTGATCTACATGATCCCGACGCTGTTCGGGATGTCGATGATCGCCTTCATGATCATCCAGCTACCGCCGGGCGATTACTTGAGCTCCCTGCTGGCGACCATGGCCGATAGCGGGCAGAACATCGATCCGGCCCAGGTGGAAGCTTTGCGGCGCAGCTATGGCTTTGATGACCCGATCTGGCTGCAATACTGGAAATGGATCAGTGGCATCCTGTTCCGCGGCGATTTTGGCTATTCCTTTGAATGGAACCGTCCCGTTGCCGACCTGATCTGGGAGCGCATGGGCTCGACTCTGGCACTGTCGATTGCTTCGCTCCTGTTCGTCTGGGCCGTGTCGCTGCCCATCGGCATCTATTCGGCAATGCGCCGCCATTCGGTCGGCGACTATGCCTTCACCTTCCTCGGCTTTATCGGCCTGGCCATTCCCAATTTCATTCTTGCTCTGACGCTGATGTATGTCAGCTACAAATTCTTCGGGCAAAGCGTGGGCGGACTGTTCTCGCCGGAATATGTCGAAGCGCCGTGGAGCGTGGCCAAGTTCGTCGATTTGCTCGGGCACATCTGGATCGCCGTCATCGTCATTGGCACCAGCGGCACGGCAGCGCTGATCCGCATTCTGCGGGCCAACCTCACCGATGAGTTGAACAAGCCCTATGTGATCACGGCCAAGGCCAAGGGCCTGCCGGAATACCGAGCGGTCATCAAATATCCCGTCCGCATTGCGTTGAACCCGTTCGTTTCGGCCATCGGCTGGGTGCTGCCGGAACTCATTTCCGGGGTCACCATCACCGCCATTGTCCTCAACCTGCCCACGGCCGGCCCCCTGCTGCTGCGGGCCTTGATCAGCCAGGACATGTATCTGGCGGGCAGTTTCATCCTGCTGATGGGCGTGCTGACGCTGGTTGGCATGCTGGTCTCTGACATTCTGCTCGCCCTTCTCGACCCACGGATCAGGTTCAACTGATGACCGACCATGTTTTCATCGACGAAGCGCCAGAGGCTGGCCCGGCAACGACCGCGCTCAACACCGGCAAGCCAGTCCAAACCGCAGTTGCGGGACCCTGGCAGCTGGTCTGGGCCAAGTTCTCCCGCAACAAGGTGGCGGTGGCTTCCGGGGTCATCATCCTGATGCTCTTTCTCGTGGGCTTGTTCGCCGAGTTTCTGGCACCCACCCTGCCAGATATGTCGCGGCCACAATTCACCAATGCGCCCCCGCAGGAACTGCGTCTGTTTGCTACCCAGGCCGATGGCAGCCAGCAGTTCCAGCTCCACGTCACCGGCTACACGATGTCGGTGGATCTGGCCTCTCTGCGTCGCTCCTATGTCATTGACGAGAACCAGGTCGTGCCTGTGGGTTTCCTGGTCAAGGGAGCACCCTACAAGCTGTGGGGCCTGTTCGCGCTCGACACCCACCTGTTTGGCCCGCTCAACCCTGGCGATACCATGTATCTGCTGGGCACCGACAAGCTGGGGCGTGACCTGCTGAGCCGCCTCATCCATGGCACGCGTATCTCCATGTCCATCGGCCTGATTGGCGTCGGCATCAGCCTGCTGTTGGGGGTTGCGCTCGGGGCGGTCTCGGGCTTTTACGGCGGCTGGGTCGATATGGTGGTCCAGCGGATAATCGAGGTTATTTCCTCCATGCCCACCATTCCCTTGTGGCTGGGTCTGGCAGCAGCGATCCCGCTGACCTGGTCGCCGCTCAGCGTCTATTTCATCATCACCCTGATCGTCTCGTTGTTCGGCTGGACAGGACTGGCGCGCGAAGTGCGTGGCCGCTTCTTTGCCCTGCGCAGCGAAGACTTCGTTACCGCCGCGAGGCTGGATGGGTCGAGCGAGCGCCGCCTGATTTTCCGGCACATTCTCCCCTCGCTCACCAGTCACATCCTCGCGGTGGTCACCCTGGCACTGCCCACCATGATCGTCGCTGAAACGGCGCTGAGCTTTCTCGGCATCGGGCTCAAGGCACCCATCGTGTCCTGGGGTGTCCTGCTGCAGGAGGCTCAGAACGTGCGCACCATTGCCAATGCACCCTGGCTGCTGATCTGGCCTTCCGGCGCGGTCGTGCTGACCGTGCTGGCCTATAATTTCCTCGGCGATGGCCTGCGCGACGCCGCCGACCCCTATGAAAGCTGACGCCATGCAGAGGCAAGCCGTCAACACCGAAAGAGCCGCCGACGCCGCCGCTGGCGAGGTCGTGCTCACGGTGGAAAATCTCAGTCTCGATTTCCGCCTGCGCACCGAAATTCTGCATGCCGTGCGCAATGTCAGCTTCCAGTTGCGCCGAGGGCAGACCCTGTGTCTGGTGGGGGAAAGCGGTTCGGGCAAGTCCGTTACCGCCCGGGCTCTACTGCGCATTCTTGACAAGAACGGCGCCATCACCTCGGGCCGTATCCTGCTCGCCGGCAAAACCGGCGCGATCGATATTGCCCCGCTTACCGAGCGGAGCCCCGAACTACTCAAGATTCGCGGCGGCCGCATCGGCCTGATCTTTCAGGAGCCAATGAGTTCGCTGTCGCCGGTCCACACTATTGGCAGCCAGATCACCGAAGCGTTGCGCCTCCATCGTCGGATGGACAAGAAGCAGGCCCGCGCCGAAACCATCGAACTGCTGCGGCAGGTGGAAATTCCCAATCCTGACACAGCGATCGACCGCTACACCTTCGAATTCTCCGGCGGTATGCGTCAGCGCGCCATGATCGCCATGGCACTGGCAGCAGACCCGGAAATCCTCATTGCCGACGAGCCCACCACGGCGCTCGATGTGACAACCCAAGCCGAAATCCTCGATCTCATCAAGCGTCTGCAGGTCAGTCGCGGCATGGCCATGCTGCTGATCACCCATGATATGGGTGTTGTGGCCGAGGTGGCCGATACGGTTGCCGTGATGCATTACGGCAGGATCGTGGAAACCGGCAGCACCGACGCGATCTTTTATGATCCCAAACATGCCTATACCAGGAGTTTGCTGCGCTCGACCGTCAAGCTCGAGCAGAACCAGCGCAGCTATGCAGCGGCAGCCCCCGTCGCGACGGCGCCGGCGCCGGTACTCAGCCTGCGCAACCTCTCCAAGACCTACGGCGCTTCGACCGGCTGGCTTGGCGGCAACAGCAATCCCATCAGGGCCGTCGACGCTGTCAGCTTCGACCTCTATCCCGGTGAAAACCTCGGCATTGTTGGCGAGAGCGGATCGGGCAAGACAACACTGGGGCGACTGATCCTGCGCACGGTGGAGCCAAGTTCAGGCACCATCACCTATTTCGGGCAGGACAAGCCGGTCGAGGTCACCGGCCTCAGCAAGCACGAGCTCAAATCGTTTCACCGCGATGTGCGTCTGGTCTTCCAGGATCCCTTCGCCTCCCTCAATCCGCGCATGACGGTCAAGCAGGTCATTGGCGATCCGCTGGTGGTCTCGGGCAAGGCCAAGGGGGCAGCGCTGGAACAGCGGGTGGCCGAACTGCTCGAACTGGTCGGGCTCGATCCCATGGCCATGGAGCGCTATCCGCATGCCTTTTCCGGCGGTCAGCGGCAGCGCATCGGCATTGCGCGGGCGCTGGCGCTCGATCCCCGAATTCTCATCGCCGACGAGGCTACGGCCGCACTCGACGTCTCGATCCGGGCGCAAATCCTCGACCTGCTGCTCGACATCCAGAAGCGGCTCGAGCTGAGCTTCATCTTCATTTCGCACGACATTTCAGTAGTTCGCTACTTCTGCGACCGCGTTGCGGTGATGCATCGCGGCAAGCTGGTCGAGATGGGGACTGCCGAGCAGATCTGCACCGATCCGAAAGAGCCTTATACCAGGAGCCTCATCTCCGCAGTGCCCAACCCGGATCCGCGCAACAAGCGGATGCTCCATCGCACCCGCTTCAGCGTCTGAGGATAGTCCAATGCCAAAATTCTCCGCCAATATTTCCTTTCTTTATGCCGACCTGCCCTTTCTGGACCGCTTTGCCGCTGCCGCAAAAGACGGCTTTCAAGCCGTGGAATATGTCGGTCCCTATGATTTACCAGCCGCAGAGGTCGCCGCAGCGCTCAACACCCATGGGCTGACTCAGGCGCTGTTCAACCTGCCCGCCGGCAATTGGGATGCGGGCGAGCGCGGTATCGGCTGCCATGGCGATCGCGTGGCCGAGTTTCAGGCCGGGGTGATGACAGCGATCCGCTATGGTCAGGCGCTGGGCTGCACCAGGATCAACTGCCTGGCGGGCATTGCCCAAGCTGGCACCAGCGTCGAGGACCGCGACGCCATCCTTATCGACAATCTGAAATACGCCGCGCCGCGCCTTGCCGATGCTGGCATCACACTGCTGCTGGAGCCGATCAATCTGCGCGATATTGCCGGTTTTCATGTTTCGACGACCGATCACGCCGAGCGCCTGCTTGATGCCGTCGGGTCGGACAATCTGCTCATCCAGTACGACATCTATCATACCCAGGTCATGCAGGGTGATCTGATCCCAACCTATGCCCGCCTCAAGGACCGCATCGGCCATGTGCAGATCGCCGACAATCCTGGCCGTCACGAGCCCGGTACCGGCGAGATCAACTACCCCTTCGTTTTTTCAGAACTCGACCGGCTTGGCTATGACGGCTGGATCGGCTGCGAATACAAGCCCCGATCCGGCACCACGGCCGGGCTGGGCTGGATGAAACCCTATCTGTGAGGAGCACTCCATGAATATCGGATTTATCGGCCTCGGTGTCATGGGCCGCCCGATGGCGGAACACCTGATCGCAGCCGGCCACACGCTCGCCCTGCATCGGGTGAAGGACCCATCCCGGCATCTGGTCGAGCAAGGCGGCAAGGCGCTGGGCAGCGCCAGGGCAGTGGCCGAAGCCAGCGATGTGATTATCCTGATGCTGCCCGACACCCCCGATGTGGAGACCGTACTGTTCGGGCCTGATGGCGTCGCCGAGGGTCTGTCGCGCGGCAAGCTGGTCATCGACATGAGTTCCATCTCGCCGGTGGCCACCAAGGACTTTGCCGGACGCATCGAGGCTTTGGGTTGCGATTATCTCGACGCGCCGGTTTCGGGCGGCGATGTCGGCGCGAAAAATGCGGCGCTAACCATCATGGTCGGTGGCAAGCGAGCCGTCTTCGACAAGGCGCTTCCCCTGCTCCAATTGATGGGCAAGAACATCACCCTGGTCGGCGACAATGGCGATGGCCAGACGGCCAAGGTAGCCAACCAGATCATTGTCGGCCTCAATATCGCAGCCGTCGCCGAAGCCCTGCTGTTTGCCAGCAAGGCCGGAGCCGACACCGCCAAGGTCCGCGAAGCGCTGATGGGGGGCTTTGCCGCTTCGCGCGTGCTCGAGGTGCATGGCGAGCGCATGGTCAAGCGCACTTTCGATCCCGGTTTCCGCATAAGGCTGCACCGCAAGGACCTGTCCCTGGCCATTGATGCTGCCAAGGCACTCAACATCGCCCTGCCCAATGCTGCCGCAACACAGCAATTGATGAACGCGGCCATCGCCCGCGGCGACGGCGACCGGGATCATTCTGCCCTGATTCAGACCCTGGAGGCGCTGGCTGGCGATCCCGGCTAGTTCCGCACCCGTTCACCCCGATTTCCGACGGCGCCGCCGCGCCGAACGCCATTGCTTTGCCCAGGAACGCCCCATGCCACTCGACAAGCTTCCGCAGTCTCCCTTCGGCGCCGTCTATTTTCGCAAGTCCAATCCCCCCAAGCAGGACTGGGCGCGCGATTATGGTATTGCCGCCGAAGACGGGCTCAATGTGTTCCGCCACTGGTTCATGTGGGCGGCCATTGAGCGCAAGCCTGGCCACTATGATTGGGACGATTATGATCGCCAGATGGACCTGGCCGCCAAGCACGGCATCAAGACCGTCATTGCCGAACTGACCCATACCGTGCCTGACTGGGCCTATCGAAAATTCGCTCATGCCCGCCAATTGCGCGCCGATGGCCGCCCCATGACGGCCAATATGGGCGTCAGCGCGGCTACGGGTGGTTTCACCAATAATGGTGGCGGCGCCGGCTCCCTCACCATGAATGCCCCCGAGGTCAAGGACGCTGTCGAAGCCTTCCTCAAGGCGCTTGCCACCCGCTACAAGGGCCATCCGGCCCTGCTGGGCTACGACGTATGGAACGAAGTCAATTACGCCGAGGATGTCGACTTCTCCACCTATATGAAAGCCGACTTCCGCCTGTGGCTGCAGGCCAAATATGGTGATCTCGATGCCTTGGCCGAGGCCTGGTATCGCTATTCCTATGCTGAATGGGACGATATCGATCCCCCTGCCGAAACGGCGGCCTATCCGCAAAATCTCGACTGGCTCGAATTCAAGCGGCAGAATTACTATGACCAGATGCAATTCAAGATCGACACCATACGCGCGGTGGATCAAGACTGCATGATCGCCGCCCATGGCGTCGGCGGCGCCATCCCCAATATGGCTGCCAATGGCTCGGACGATTGGCTCGCCGCCTCCAAGGTCGAACTCTATGGCCTCACCTGGGTGCCAAGCCGGCGCGGCTTCAAACCCTGGCAGAATTTCTTCGGTCCCGATCTGACCCGCGCCGCCGCGCGCGGCAAGAAGTGGTGGCATGCCGAGCGTCCCGGTGGGCCGCTCTGGCTGCAGCCGCAAGTGCTCGGTCGCGACAAGGATGATGGCCGCGTCATGGAGCCCGAGGACATCCGCATCCTCACCATGACATCCTTTGCCGCCGGCGCCACCGGTGTGCTCAACCTGCGCTATCGCCCGCTGCTCGATGGCCCGCTATTTGGCGCCTTTGGCTCCTACGGCATGGATGGTTCGCGCACGCCGCGCTCCGATATGGCCAGCAGCATCGGCAAGTGGGCCAATGCCCCCGAGCAGCAGGCGTTGTTCGAGGCCAGGCCGGTCAGGGGCGATATCGGCATCCTGGTCATTCCCGAAGCCCAGGCATGGGACTACCTGCTCAACCACAAGCACAAGCCCGAAACCTACCGCGAGGCCATGTGGGGCGCCTATCGCGGCTTCTTCGACAATGGCATTCAGGCCGATTGGGTGCACATCGATCATCTGGCTGACTACGACACCATCTATGCACCCTATCCGATCATGCTCACGGCGGACCATGCCGGAGCCCTTGCCGGCTGGGTCAAGAATGGTGGCACATTGATCTCGGAGGCGACGCCTGGTTATTTCGGCGACCGCGGCAAGGTCGGCGTGGTCCAGCCCCATAACGGTCTCGACGCGGTGTTCGGGGTCCGCGAGGAGGACGTCGAATTCATGCCCGATATCGGCGATCGCATCGCCTTCGATTTTGATGGCAAGCCGGTCAGGGGTGGCGGATTTCTGCAATCCTACCACCCTACCACTGGAACATCGCGCGGAGCCTTTGCCGATGGGCGACAAGCGGTGGTCGAGAACCAGTTTGGCAAGGGCCGAACCATTTTGGTTGGTACCAATCCCGGCATCGCCTATTTCAAGCAGAGCAATGCCGACAACCTGGCATTCTTCGCCGCGATCTTTGAGTGGACCGGGAACGTGCAACAGGTTCGGCTCTCCAATCGGGTGATGCAGGCCCGTTTGCATCAAGGCCCGAACGGCAATGTCCTTTGGGTGCTTAATCCGACACGACAGACGCAGCAGGCCGTTGTGTCTGTGTCCGACCAATCACCGACACTGGGGGCAATTTTCTGGTCCGGCAAGAATAGTGCGGTGGTGAACTCCACGGTCACCGTTCCACCCCGTGACGCGCTGGTTATCCAACTCGTCCGATAGGAACGCCTGTCGCGCTCGTGAGGCCATCTACCCGCGCGACAGGTCCGAAGGGCAGGGGGTCAGCCGAGGGAGGTTGACCCCACCATCCCTTTGATCGCCCCGTGGAACCGACAAGACATACGCCGAGCAGTGTCCGGTCATCCATCATGCTGAGATTGCTGCCTTCCCTGAACCCCCTCCGCTGCTGTGGCGGATACCCAACACGCCCGGCTGCATGGCCGTTTCTGTCATGCAGGATGTGCAAGGCCCCTGCCACTTCACTTTGGTCGAGACTTGGGAAAGTCAGGAGAGGCACAGCGCTCATTTTGATAGCTTGATGGCCAATGGAACTTGGGCTGGCATGGCGAGCCATCTCGCCACGCCGCCGAGCTCGGCCTACTTTCGCGCTCTCTGACGCTGCAGCAGTCCGAGACCATGACGGCTGCGACAGCGTTGGCAAAAGCTCAAAAGGGCGCCCGCTGGCTTCGCAAAACTAAACGATCTGGGTCGGTTGCATTTGAGCACTAGGGTCGCCAGGTTCCGATCCCCTTCTAGGCATTTACCACTGAAGGCGAGGATCCTGAGAACGGACATTGCCTATCGCCCAGAACTGGTCATTTCACGAAGTTTAGTCGCTTTCTCGAAATGATCGAGAGCATGGGTTCCAATCTACAACTCGGCAGCGCCGGGTTCAACGTGAACCTCACCGATAGCGCGACCTTGGGCCTCAGCTACAACGGCCAGCTTGGCTCCGGCCTTGCTGAGCACAGCGCCAAAGCGGGTTTCAACATTCGCTTCTAAGGGTGGGATGACCCGGCCTATCGGCGCCCGGTCCACGCGATAGCAGCCAGATTATACGGATCGGCCGTCGTCTTTCCCGGCGACGGCCATTTTTTCAACGATGGATCGCTTGATGCCACTCCCCCCCCCAAACGTCGGATCATTTCTCCGCTCAAGGCGAAGCCGGCTCGATGCAGCCGTTCCGCACCTGCCTTCCTGGCGGTTGCCTCGTCGACATCGCTTTCGACGCCCTCACAGTGGAAAGCCTCAAGAGCGGCAACGTTCTAAATATCAATGCCACCGCCGATGGCAGACAGGAAATGACGCTCTCCGTTTCGCTGACTGGTTTTTCCAGCGCCTACGATCGCGTCGTGGCGTTGATGCAATGAGGAGGCAGGTTGTAGTGAACACTGCACCTTCCCCATTCTGATCCCTCACCGCCGACAGTTCTTGCTGAGACACAACCACCGGCACGGCACTTCTGCGCCCGTAGTGGTCGCTTGCCGCGAGTACGGCAGCCGATATTGTCGCCCTAAATCGGCGGGAGTAGAATGGTTGCTTCCAGATCCTCAATGCAATGTGTCGATTGCGGGATGATTTCACTAACAACACGTGCTCGGTCGCGTCTCTGGTCGATGGTGCCAGACGCGCCATTGGCTCTGTTTGCTCCTTGAATGCCAGCAACGTAGGGACGGGGCAAACTGCACACGAAAGAGCCGAGTCTGTCGCAGAAAGCAGTCCTGGACTATGCGCGATCGCTTTCGCCCGGCACCAGCTCCATCGGCCAGATGCGGCGCACGATGCCCTGCGGGTACACCTCGGCATAAGCCGGCATCGAGGCCAGCAGCGCCTCGCCCAACGCAATACCCAGATCGCGCAGCGACAGCCTGAAACAGGTCAGCGTAGGCGCCAGAAAGCGGGAGGCCGGCCCCTCGCGAAAGCCGATGACCGCCAGGTCACGACCGGGCGTCAGCCCTGATTCCCCCAGGCGGCGATAAAGCCCCAGCGCCAGCAGTTCATAGTTGAGCACCACCGCGCTGGGACGATCACCCATAGCGCAGATGTCATGCCCAAGCTGGTAGCCGCCCTGCTCGGACGAGGGGACCCGGAACACCAGCGCGGGATCGAAGGGCAGGCCATTGGCCGTCAACGCGCTCTTGTAGCTGTCGAGAAAGACGAAACCCAAATTGATGTCATTGCTGGGCACGGCCACCGCGATGCGGCGATGCCCGGCGGCGGCGAGCCGGTCCACCGCGCGCCGGGCGACCCCGGCAAAATCGAGATCGATCCAGGGATGTTCGCCCTCGGTGGCCGAGCGGCCCAGCGTGATGAAGGGCAGGCGCGCCGCCTGCAGCACGTCGATGCGCGTATCCCGGCGATGGGTGGCGGAGATTATCATGGCATCCACCAGGTGCCGCGCGATCATGCGCTGCATATATTGGGTTGGATCCTCGTCGGTGGCGCAGGGCAGCACGACAAGGTCGAGATGGTGTCGCGCCAAGGCCGACTGCACGCCGTCGAACACACCCAGGAAGAAATTGTCGTTATTGCTGCTAGCGTCCGAACCCAGCTCGATCATGAAACCGACAGCATTGGTATTGCCCTGGCGCAGGCTGCGCCCCGCCTGGTTGGGCGCATAACCCATCGCCGCTGCAGCCTCGATGACCCGTCGCCGCGTCTCCTCGCTGACATCGGAGCGGCCATTAAGCGCCCGCGACACCGTGCCGATCGAGATGTCGAGGTGCTGCGCGAGCCTGCGGATGCCCTTCATTGGTGCTGCCACCTGTTTAACGCCGATCGTGCCAGAAACGTTTACGGTGCACTCTTGACATGCTTTGACCGCCAATTGTAGCGTCGTAAACGTTTACGGGAACATGCAGACAAGCCGCTCAAGACGGTTGCTGCTCTGTTCGGGGAGGATTGCTGGTGCTGTTGAAAGCCGTGCTCGTGGGTTGCGGAGCCATGTCCAGGGGCTGGCTGTCCGCCCTGGCCGACAATCCCCTGCTCAAGGGGCAGGTCGAGGTTGTTGGCCTTGTCGACATCGATGCGGCAACCGCTGCGGCCCGGGCCGCCGAATTCGGCCTGTCGGGTGCCATTGTCGGCACCGACCTCGATGCCGTCCTGTCCCAGACCAGCCCCGATCTGCTGTTCGATGTCGCCGTGCCGTCGGCGCGCCCGCACGTGGTGGCCACCGGCCTCAGCCATGGATGCCATGTGCTGACCGAAAAGCCGATGGCGGCGAGCCTAGAGGCGGCCCAGGCGATGATCGCCCAGGCCGCAGCGGCCGGCCGTATCCATGCCGTGGTGCAGAACCGCCGCTTCATTGGCGGGGTCCGCCGGATCCGCCGCCTTATCGAAAGCGGCGCCCTGGGCGAGCTGGCCAGCCTCAACTGCGATTTCTTTATCGGCGCCCATTTTGGCGGCTTCCGCGAGGACATGGACAATGTGCTCCTGCTCGACATGGCCATCCATACACTGGACGCGGCCCGCTTCATGGCCGGCAAGGCGCCGCGCGCAGTCTATTGCCTCGAAACCAATCCGCCTGACTCCTGGTATCGGCATGGCGCCGCCGCCAATGCGATCTTTGAGTTCGACGACAATGTCGTGTTCAACTATCGCGGCTCCTGGGCCGCCGAGGGCGCCCATACCAGTTGGGAAAGCGCCTGGCGCATCGTCGGCAGCAAGGGCACGCTGATCTGGGATGGCGAAGAGAGCTTTACCGCCCGTGTCGTGGCGGGTGAGAGCGGCTTTTTCCGCGACCTCGTGGACATCGAGGTGCCCCCGCCGGCCGATGCTGACCAGACCCATGGTCATGCCAGCGTCATCGCCGAATTTCTCAGCGCCATCGAAACCGGCCGCCAGCCGGAAACGGTGGGCAGCGACAATATCAAGAGCCTCGCCATGGTCTTTGCCGCGATCGAGAGCGCGCGCAAAGGCCAGCGCGTCACCATTGCCAATTAAGGACCATTCCCGTGAACGACCCTGCAAAATCCATCCGTATCGGCACCATGATCAGCGCCAGCGCCGGCACGTCGGCCGAGCGCATCGCCGAGATCGCCGATCTGGGCTTTGAAAGCTTCGAGCCCTTCTTCTGGCAGACCACCAACGGCCAGGATCTGGCCGAACTGGGCAAGCGCAGCCTTGACGCCATTGGCGACCGCGACATCACTATTTCGACGCTGGGCATGTTCGGCAATCCGCTCGAGGACCAGGACATGGACCACCAGACCCTGCAGGGCTGGAAGGACTGTATCGACAATGCCCACCATTTCGGCGCCACTTGCGTCGCCGGCTTTACCGGCCGCGTGCGCAACAAGCCGCTGACCGACAGCCTGCCGCGCTATAGAGAAGTGTGGACCGAACTGGCGGCGCGCGCGGCGGACAAGGGTGTGCGCATTGCCTTTGAGAACTGCGCCATGGATGGCAACTGGGCCACCGGGGACTGGAACATCGCGCATAATCCCGATGCCTGGGAGCTGATGTTCAACGAGACGCCGCAGGACAATATCGGGCTCGAATGGGAGCCCTGCCACCAGATGGTCTATTTGATAGACCCGCTGCCGCAGGTCCGCAAATGGGCGCACAAGATTTTCCATGTGCATGGCAAGGACGCCACCATTCGCTGGGAGGTGATCCGCGAACACGGCATTTTCGGCAAGCATCCTTTCGTCTTCATGCGCACGCCCGGCTTTGGTGACAGCAACTGGACCGACATCCTTTCCGAGCTGCGCCTGGCCGGCTGGTCGGGCAGCATCGACATCGAGGGCTGGCACGACCCGGTCTATCGCGGCGACCTCGAAATGACCGGACAGGTCCACGCGCTCAATCACCTCAAAGCTGCACGCGGCGGCGATTACGTGCCGGTCGGACCGTGATGAAACCGACTTGACGATGTTTGAGAAACCGTTTTACCATCGCTGAGAAAAGGGTTTTCCTTTGAGGTATGTGGACATGGCCAAGGCAGAACGGATACGCATCTATGACGTTGCCCGCGTCGCCGGCGTCAGCGTTGCCACGGCCTCCAAGGCCCTCAACGATACCGGCCGCATGACCGATGCCACCCGCACCCGCGTCAAGCAGACTGCTCTGGCGCTGGGCTTCCGGCCCAATGCCATGGCCCGGGCGCTGACTCAGCAGCGCAGCTTCACCATTGGTCTGCTGACCAATGACAGCTATGGCCGCTTCACCCTGCCGGTCATGGCCGGCATCAACGAGGCGCTGGTCGATCAGGGCGTCTCGGTGTTTCTGTGCGGCATCGAGGATGATGCTGCCCTGGGCAAGATCCATGTCGATGCCATGCTCGACAAGCAGGTCGATGGCATCATCGCCACCGGCAAGCGCATCGATCGCCGCCTGCCGGTCGATCTGTCCGAGTTGCCAGTGCCGGTGGTCTATGCCTTTACCGAGGGCCCGGTCGATGCGGTGACCCTGGTATCGGATGATGCGCAGGGCGCGCGCGAAGCCACCGAATGGCTGCTCGGGCTCGGCCGGCAACGGCTGGTGCATGTCACGGGACCGGACAGTTTTGCCTCGGTTTCGGCGCGAGCCGGGGCCTTCCGTGAGGCCGCTGGCGCGGCTGCAGCCGTGCTGCATGGGCCATGGTCGGAAGCCTGGGGGCATGCGGCGGTGGCGCAGTTGTGGCAGCAGGAGACGCCGCCCGACGCCATTTTCTGCGGCAATGACCAGATCGCGCGCGGCGTCGTCGACGCACTGCGCGAGCGCGGTGTCGATGTGCCCGCCGATGTCTCGGTCATCGGTTTTGACAATTGGGAAATCGTCGCCGCTGCGACCCGCCCGCCGCTAACCACGGTGGACATGAATCTCAAGGAACTTGGCCGCGTGGCCGGCCGCCTGATCCTGGACCTTGCCGAAGGCAAGCCAGTCGAGCCGGGCATCCGCACGCTGCCCTGCAAGCTCGTGGTGCGCCAATCCTGCGGCGGCGACATGCTCGCCCGCCCCAACAGGCAAGAGGAGCTTCAGGGGATTTGAGGAGTGCTGCCACGGGCGTTGCAACCGCCCATGGCAGCGAGGAAAGGGCCGCAAGGGAAGAGGAAACCCAAGCGGCACAAGCGCGGCCAAGGCCGCAAGGGAGGATATAATGCAATTGTCTAAACGAGGTCTATTGGCCAGTCTGGCCATCGGCGCATTGGTCGCAGCCACGCCGGCTCAGGCGCAGGTCACGCTCAAGGTGTGGTCCATTGACGGCGTCGACCGTCCCGGCATTGCCGACGTCTATGCCAAGGAATTCGACGACGCCAACGAGGATGTCGTCATCGAGTATCGCGCCGTGCCGTTTGACGAAATCGTCAATGAAACGCTGCGCGCCTTTGCCACCGGGAATGCGCCCGACATCGTCTCCTTCGACAATCCCGACTTCGCGCTGTTCTCGTCGCGCGGCGCCATGCTCGACATTACCGACCGTGTCGCCAATTCCGAGATTGTCAGCAAGGCCGAGTATTTCGAGGGCCCGCTCAATTCGGTCACCTGGGAAGGCAAGCTCTATGGACTGCCCAAATATACCGACACGATCGGCATCTTCTACAACAAGGACCTGTTCGCCGCGGCCGGCCTGACCGAGCCACCGACGACCTGGGAGCAGGTTGCCGACTATGCCGAAAAGCTCACCGACCCGGCCAATAATGTCTATGGCATCACCTTCTCGGCGCGTGCCGGTGAAGAAGGCACGTTCCAGTTTCTGCCCATCATCCAGATGTCCGGCGGCGGCGCCGACAAGGTCAATACCGAGGGTGCCGCAAAGGTGCTCGATATCTGGAAGGGACTGATCGACAACGGCTATGCCTCGCGCGACGTGCTCAGCCTGGGCCAGTGGGATTCCACCGGCGTCTTCAACTCGGGCAATGCCGCCATGGCCATTTCCGGACCGTGGGAAATCGACCGCATGGTCGAGGATGCCCAGTTCGATTGGGGCGTCGCCCTGCTGCCCACGATCGAGGAAGGCGATGAACGCTCCTCGGCGCTCGGCGGCTTCAACTGGGGCATCATGGCCAATACAGCCCATCCGGACGAGGCCTTCCGCCTGCTCGAATACTATGTGAGCCAGGAAGACCGCATCTTCACCGAGTTCGGCAATCTGCCGGCGCGCGGCGATATCGCCCTGCCCGTCACCGGCATCGAAAAGAAGGACGCTGCCCTCACCGTCTTCCAGGAGCAGCTGCAATATGCCCAGCCGCGCGGGCCCCACCCGGAATGGCAAAAGATCTCCAAGGCTATTTATGACGCCGAACAGCAGGCCCTGACCGGTCAGATGTCGTCCATGGACGCGCTGAACCAGGCCCAGACCACGATCGACGGCATCTTCAACTAGTCCTCCCGACTAGGCCGGCCGGAGCCACGCTCTGGCCGGCACTTTCTGTACCGGTGACGATGGAGGATTCGGTGTCGCGTTTTTTCAGCGGACTGCGAGACGGCGTGGGGTTTGATATCCTGCTGGTCGGCGCCGCCCTGCTTTTTCTGCTCGCCTTGGCCGGCGCGCCCTTGGTCTACAATGTGCTGATGAGCTTCCAGCAGGTGGACATGTTTACCTTGGGCGCCCTGTTCCGGCCCTTTGTCGGCGTCGACAATTACGTGGCCGTGGTGCAGCAGCCTGAATTCTGGCTGGTGACGCGCAATACGCTGGTCTTCGTGTTCGGCTCCATGGCGGGGCAGTTCGTGCTGGGCTTCGCCCTGGCGCTGTTCTTTGCGCAGAACTTCCCCGGCGCCTCCACCATTCGCGGCCTGTTCCTCGTCTCCTGGGTGATGCCGGGCCTCGTGGTCGGCGGCATCTGGAGCTTTATCCTGGCCGGCGACTATGGCGTGCTCAACGTCATCCTCAAGGCCCTCGGGATTATCGACGCCAATGTGTTCTGGAAATCGGACCCCAATTTTTCCATCTGGGCCGTCATCATCGCCAATATCTGGCTGGGCCTAGCCTTCAACATGCTGCTGCTGTCGGTCGGGCTCGCCGCCATTTCGCGCGACCTCTATGAGGCGGCCGAGCTAGATGGCGCCAATGCCTTCCAGCGCTTCTGGACCATCACCATGCCCATGATGCGCCCGACCATCGGCGCCGTGCTGTCGCTGGGCCTGATCGGCACGCTGCAACAGTTCGACCTGTTCCCCGCCCTGACCGAAGGCGGCCCGGCTAATACCTCCAATGTTGCCGGCTACTGGTCCTGGCAGCTCAGCTTCCAGCTCTATGATTTTGCCAAGGGCGCCACGGTGTCGGTGATGATGTTCCTGCTCGTGCTGGTTGCCTCGGTGGTCTATGTGCGCTCGACCCGCCACGAGGTGCGCGGATGACCCGGACCTATACCCCCTGGATCCTGCTGACCGTCGCCCTGGCGCTGGCCGCAGTCTATCTGTTCCCGCTCTACTGGATGTATGTCACGAGCCTCAAGACCGGCTCGGAGATGTTCGCCAATCCGCCCACCTTCTGGCCCAACAATGCCAATTTCGGCATCTATCCCGAGGTCTGGGCCCGCCGGGCCATGCCGACCTATCTGTGGAATTCGGTGCTGATCGCCGGCGGCGTCACGGCCATTACCGTGGTGCTGGGCACCGGCTGTGCCTATGTGCTGGCCCGCTATCGCAATCACTGGATCGATGTCGGCCTGTTCTTCGTGCTGATGCTGCAGGTACTGCCGGCCTCGGTGATGATCACGCCACTCTTTGTCGGCTTCAACCAGGTCGGCCTGCTCAACTATCCGCGCACCGCGGTGGTACTCGCTGCCGCGGCCAAGGCCATGCCGTTCTTTGTCGTGCTGGTGCGCGCCACCTTCATGAGCGTGCCGCGTGAACTCGAAGAGGCCGCTTTGGTCGATGGCAATTCGCGCGTCGGCGCCTTCTTCTTCATCGTGCTGCCGCTGGCCCGCAACGGTATCCTCGTCTGCGCCATCCTCACCTTCATGAGCGCCTTTGGCGAATACATCTATTCCAAGTCGATCATCCAGAGCCCGTCGCTGCAGCCCGCCAGCGTTGGCCTGTCCGGGTTCCTCGGTCCCAACTCGACCGACTGGAGTTCCATCATGGCCTATTCGGCGATCTATGTGACGCCGATCCTGGTCGCCTTCGTCATCCTGCAGCGCCGTATCGTCTCCGGCCTCACCTCGGGAGCCCTCAAATGACCGCCCAGATCGAAATGCGCGACATCCAGAAGCACTATGGCAGCTTTCATGCGCTCAAGGGCATATCGCTGACCATCGACAAGGGCAGCTTTGTTGCCTTGGTCGGCCCGTCAGGCTGCGGCAAGTCCACGCTGCTGCGCTCGATTGCCGGGCTTGAAACCATCACCTCGGGGACCCTGCAGATTGCCGGCAAGACCATGACCGGCGTGCCGCCCCGGCACCGCGACATCGCCATGGTTTTTCAGAGCTATGCACTCTACCCGCACATGACGGTGGAGGAAAACCTCACCTATTCGCTGCGCCTGCATGGCGTGGGCAAGGCTGACGCCAGGCAGAAGGCGGCCGAGGTTGCGGCGACCACCGGGCTGACCAGTCTGCTCGGTCGCTATCCGCGGCAGCTGTCAGGCGGCCAGCGGCAGCGCGTGGCCATGGGCCGCGCCATCATCCGCAATCCCAAGGCCTTTCTGTTCGACGAGCCGCTAAGCAATCTGGACGCCTCGCTGCGCGTGCAGATGCGCAAGGAAATCCGCGCCCTGCATGACCGGCTCGGGGCCACCTCGGTCTATGTGACGCATGACCAGATCGAGGCCATGACCATGGCCGACTGGGTCGTGGTCATGCGCGATGGGCTCATCGAGCAGCAGGGACGGCCGCTCGATCTCTATGACAAACCTGTCAACCGCTTCGTCGCCGGCTTTATCGGCTCGCCAGCGATGAACTTCCTGCCCGGCCATATCGCCGAGACCGGCAATGCCGTCATGCTGGCCGATGGCGCCGGTACGCTGCCGCTCGATCGCGGCCTCCAACCGGGCCGCGAGGTGATCGTGGGCGTGCGTCCCGAACATCTCGATGTGGTGGGCGACGCGGCCACGTTCCATCTCGAGATCGGCGTCGTTGAGTCGACCGGGTCGGCCACCTATCTCACCTCGCCCGATGGCAATTTCCAGCTCGTCCAGTCCGAGCGCACCAGCCTCGCCTCGGGCGATCGCATTGGCCTGCGCATTGACCCGACCAAAATCCATCTCTTTGATCCCCAGAGCGGGATCGCACTCTAAGGTTTTGCCATGTCCCGCTACGCCCCCGTCCCCTTCTCCCAGGTCAAGCTCGAGGGCCAGTTCTGGCACGAGCGTCTCGACACCGTGCTCGACCGCACTGTTCCCAGCCAGCACAAGAAGCTGGGCGAGTACGGCATCCTCGATTCCCTCAAGCTCCCCAATCCGCCACCGCCGCTGCGCTTTCCGCGCCATGCCAATGGCTTTACCGTCCAGGTGTTCTGGGACAGCGATGTCGGCAAATGGATCGAGGCGGCCAGCTATGCCCTGGCCCATCGCCGCAATGCGGACATCGAAGCCAAGATCGAGGCCGCGATCGACGATCTCGAAAAGGCCCAAGCCCCGGATGGCTATCTCAACTGCTGGTATCTTGGCCGCGAGCCGGACAAGCGCTGGACCAATCTGCGCGACAACCACGAAATGTATAATGCCGGACACCTGCTTGAGGGCGCCGTCGCCTATTTCCAGGTGACTGGCCGAAGGCGCTTCCTCGACGTGATGGAGCGCTATCTCGACCACATCTATGCCAGTTTCGGCACCGGCCCAGGCCAACGCCGCGGCTATGACGGGCATGAGGAAATCGAGCTGGCGCTGATGAAGCTCTATTATCTCACCGGCGAAAAGAAGCACCTCGATTTTGCCGCCTATCTCATCAATGAACGCGGCCGGCAGCCGCCGCATTATTTCGATGTCGAGCGCGAGCGGCGCGAAGGCGGCGACAGCAAGCAACCCTATGTCTTTGCCAATTACGAGTATTCGCAAAGCCACAAGCCAGTGCGCGAGCAGGACAAGGTGGTCGGCCACGCCGTGCGCGCCATGTACCTTTATACCGCCATGGCCGACCTGGCGGCCGAGCTCGACGATGCCGGTCTCAAACACGCCTGCGAAGTGCTGTGGGACGATGTGATGGAGACCAAGATGTATGTGACGGCAGGCCTCGGGCCGTCGGCGCATAATGAGGGTTTCACCCACGATTTCGACCTGCCCAACCAGACCGCCTATGCTGAAACCTGCGCCTCGGTGGCGTTGATTTTTTGGGCGCAGCGCATGCTGCATCTCGACCTCGACGGCAAATATGCCGACATTCTCGAACTGGCCATGTTCAACGGCGCCCTGAGCGGCCTCAGCCGCGATGGCGAGCATTATTTCTATGCCAATCCACTCGAAAGCGATGGCACCCCGACCCGCTGGGACTGGCATACGTGCCCCTGCTGCACCATGAATGTCAGTCGCTTGGTCGCCTCGGTCGGGGGCTATTTCCTCTCAGTGGCCGAGGATGGCGTGGCCTTTCACCTCTATGGCGGCATAGCCTCGGACGTCGAGATTGGCGGTGTGAAGGTCGGCTTGCGCGAGGTGTCCAACTATCCCTGGTCGGGCGACATCGCCATCAGTGTCGACCCGGAAACGCCCGCAGCCTTCGATCTCGCCTTGCGCATCCCCGGCTGGTGCCAGGGTGCCAAGGTCCAGGTCAACGGGGAGGAGGCGGATGTCGCCGCGGCGAAGCGCGGTTATCTCACCATCCACCGCACCTGGCAGGCCGGCGACCGCGTCACCCTCGATCTGCCTATGCCACCGACCCGGCTCTATGCTCATCCCGGCGTCATAATGGATGCTGGTCGAGTTGCTCTGAAGCGCGGCCCGCTGGTCTACTGCCTTGAGGAGTTCGACAATCCCGGCGGCAGGGTACAGCGCATCAAGCTGCCACGTAGTGCCGAGCTCCTGGCCGAACCGCGAGCGGACCTGTTTGGCGGCATAGTCACCCTCACAGCCAGAGGGACCGCCATCGACGAGGGCGACTGGAAAACCCTCTATCGCACCACCCCAGCCCTTCAGACGCCGACGAGCCTGGTGGCCATCCCGTACTACCTTTGGTCCAACCGAGGGCAGGGCTCCATGATGGTCTGGGTGCCGGAGCAACCGGGCTGACAATCAGCGCGCATCACATGGCGATTTGCCGGCCTTTCATGGTGACGTGCGCAAGGAGCCGACCTAGGGCTCTGTTGTGGCAGAGCTCAATTAAGTCTTCTTGCCAAGGAACCGCTATCGTTCAAAAAGGCGGCAGAGGTGAGCGGACAGCCGATCTGACCCTTGGCGGCTGCCCACCTCTTTCGGTCATCCAAACTCCTCGCCAAGAATGGCAGCTTCGAACCCAGTTGGGGACGATTGAGCTCCGTGACGTTTCCGCCGGACGCCTTTGCTGAAGCGAGATTGAGCAGTGCCCAATCTCGCAGTGCTGCTTACGACTGAGCGGCCTGTTCAGCTTCCGAGTTTTCAATGCCGAGATTGGCATAGGTCACTGGATTCGCGTACCCCTTACGCCGGAAACGTCAGAAATCGTCGACAAAAAACTGATCGATTCGATTAAAGATGGCGCCCTCTTCATAAATGGAGCTCGCGGAGGCCACGTTGTCGATGCCGACCTGATCGCTGCGCTCGATAGTGGCAAGCTCAGCGGTGCAGCGCTCGACGTCTTCCGCATCGAGCCGCTGCTAGCCGAAGGCCCGCTCTCGACACACCCCAAAATCCGGCTGTCGCCGCATGTTGCGGCGCCAACCTATCAGCATATGGCGGTCAGGGAGATGGCCGCCAATATCCGACGCTTCGAAAACGGCGAGCTTGTTCACCACACTGTCGATCGCAGCCTGGGCTACCAACAAAGACGGCAACCGCCGGCTGAGTTTCCACTGCGCAGCACGATCGCTTGTCTCAGAATGGACGGGCCAGACACATTCAACTCGGTGCAGCAGCCACGTTACCGAGCCCATCCAGCGCACGCGCAGCGCGGCGTTTCTGGCGGTAGCGGTTGAACTGCTGGTCCGCGAGAACACCGGCCAGGATGACCCCACCCATAACTGCAAAATTGAGCGAAGACGGAATACCCAGCAGGTTCACCAGGTTCTGCAATTGCTGCAGCAGCACCGCTCCCAGAATGACGCCGACGATCGAGCCCTCACCGCCACGGAGCGAGAAGCCCCCCAGCACTGCCGCCGCGATGGCATAGAGTTCATAGAAATTGCCATGTGAAGACGGCTGCACCGACCGGGTGAACATGGCGAAGTAGATGGCGGCAATCGATGTCAACACGGCGCAGGTGACATAGGCCGCGGTGATGACGAGCCCCGTCCTTACGCCGGAATAGCGGGCCGCATCCTCGTTCTTGCCGACGGCCTGCAGGTGCCGCCCAAACACGGACCGATGCAGCACGAACCAGCAGATCACACCGATAATGATCATCGCATAGAACGAATGCGGGATGCCGAAGGAGCGGCCGATGGTCAACCATTCCAGTTCCGGATAGCTGACCCCAAATGGAAAGCCTGCCGTGGCCTCACCAGTATAGCCGCGCGCCACGCCGCGGTAGATCAGCAGGCCGCACAACGTCACCACAAAGGGTTGCATCTTCAGTTTGGTAATGAGCAATCCATGCGCCAGACCCATCAGCGTGCCGATGCCGATGGTTATCAGCATGGCCAGCGGCCAGGGCACGCCGAACCGGCCCACCATATCGACAAAGAGGACACCGAGCAGGGCAATCATCGAACCCACGGAGAGGTCAATCCCGCCGGTCATGATGACAAAGCCCTGCCCAATGGCGAAGAGGCCGAACAGGCCAATCAGGTTTGCCGTATTGCCCAGGTTGATGGGCGAGAGGAACAGGGGGTTGCGCATATAGACTATGGCACCCACCACGATGATTAGGAGCGCCAGTCCCATGTCTTTCTTGTGCATTCTTCTTCCCCTTAATGTGCGCCGACGGCAAGCTTGAGAACATTGTGCTCGGAGAACTCCGAGCGTGGCAGCGAGCCGGTGACCTCACCCTCCCGGAGCACCAGGATACGGTCAGAGACACCGATGACCTCTTCCATGTCGCTCGAAATCATCATCACGCCGACACCGGCCTCGGCCAGAGCCCGCATGAGCTTATAGATTTCCCACTTGGCGCCGACATCGATGCCCCGCGTCGGCTCGTCAAAGATAATGAGCCGGGGTTTCATCGAGAGCCATTTGCCCAACACAACCTTTTGCTGGTTGCCCCCTGACAGTTCTGCGGCATTGCGCTGCACATCAGCGGCCTTGATGCCGAGCCGGGCGCGCTGCGCCTCGGCCCTTTCGGCAACCTTCGTTCCCGAGACCAGGCCGTTGCGGCTCACCGACTGGAAATCGGCCAGCGAGATGTTTTCGCAAATCGATGTCTCGAGAACGAGGCCCGCGCGCTTGCGATCCTCGGGCACAAGGTAAACGCCAGCCTGGATCGCCTCTCGCGGCGAGGAGGCACGGAACGGCTGTCCGGCCAGGAGCACCTCGCCCTCGAGCACTGGCGCAATTCCGAAGACGGCTTCGGCCAGTTCGGTTCGGCCAGCGCCGACCAACCCGGCCAAGCCCAGAATTTCGCCCGCATGCAGATCCAAGTCGGCACGAGCCCGCGGGTTAGCGCCGATCCGCACGCCCTTGAGCGAGAGGATGATGTCGCCAACTGCACGGGTCGGCGGGGTATAAAGCGATTTTAGATCTCGTCCGATCATCAGGCGAATCATCGCGTCATGGTTGATCTCGTCGCGGCTGAGCTCACCCGCGACATGGCCGTCGCGCAATCCGAAGACGCGGTCGGCGCAATCCTCGACCTCCCCCAGGCGATGGGAAATGTAGATGACCGCGATACCCTGCGCCTTGAGGTCGGCGATCACCTTCATCAGGGTCCGCGTTTCCGATAGCGTCAGCGACGAGGTTGGCTCGTCCATGATGACCACGCGCGCATCGATGGAGAGCGCCTTAGCAATTTCAAGCAATTGCCGCTCGGCCAGCGACAGCTCGGCCACAGAAGTTTCAGGCCGGAACGTGGCGCCCACCCGCGCCAGCAGGGGATGGGCCGCATCGCGCATAGCCTTGAGGTCAAGCAGGCGAAGAGCGCCACCCCGGATTTCGCGACCCAGGAACATGTTGGCCGCCACGTCGAGATTGTCGAAGACGTTGAGTTCCTGGTGCACAAAGGCAATCCCGGCCGCCTGCGACTGGGTTACCGTGAGATGGTCGTGGGCAACGTTGTCGATGATGACTTTGCCGGAGCTGGGCGCGATCACCCCGCCCAGTATCTTCATCAGCGTCGATTTTCCGGCTCCGTTCTCTCCGATTAGCGCCAACACCTCGCCAGCCCTGACCGACAGGGTAACGTTGGAGAGGGCCACCACACCGGGATAGACCTTCGAGATGTTCTCAAGCACCAACAGTGGGTGCTTCGTGTCATGGGCATTCATGTTCAGGCAACCCGAAAAAGCGGCAACGGCACCGGGGGTGCCGCTCAACAGACTCATCGCATGGACAGGCACGCACCGGGTCAGAAACCGACCCGGTGCGGCTGCGCTGGCTGGGAGGATTACCCGCCGATACGCTCCTTGAGTTCGGCCTCAAAGGCATCGACATTGGATTGGTCGACAACTTTGGTCGGAACAATGATCAGCCCGTCTTCCGGCACGCCCGAAGTGTCACCCTCGAGATATTTTGCCATCAGGTGCATGCCCTGGTAACCCCACTGGTATGGGTCCTGAACAACAGTGCCGGCAAAGCTGCCTTCGCGCACGGCGCCCAGGGTGATCGGGTCTTCGTCAAACGCGACAACCGTGATCTCTCCCAGCTTGCCGGCGGCCTGCAGGGCCTCGTAGATTTTGGGCGGGTTGTAAGAATAGAATCCGACCATGCAGTTGATGTCGGGATTGGCCGCAAGCACGTCATCGACATTGGAGCGGGCGCGCGCAAAGTCCACGTCATCGCCACGGACATCGACCAGTTCTATGCCCGAACCCTCGACGGCCTGGCGGAAGCCGGCAATGCGCTCGATGGCATTATCGGCCCCAAGGAAGCCGACGAAGCCCATGCATTTTGCGCCATTGGGCAAGGAAGCCACAGCAATCTCACCGGCCTGAACGCCTGCCAGGGTGTTGGATGAACCCAGATAGGCGATGCGATCGCTGTCGGGCGCATCGCTGTCGGTGGTGAACAGGGGCACCTGCGCCGCAATGCGGTTGAAGGCATCGATGGAGTTCTTCGGATCTGCCGAAGAAATCATGATGGCATCGGTGCCGGCGGCGACCAGATCGTCCATCAGCGCATTCTGCAGCGCTGCCGTGCCTTGCGCAGGATAGCGAAACTGCAGATCATAGCCAGGCAGTTCCCCCTGCGCCTTAGCCACGCCTGCTTCGGCCAACTTCCAGAAATCAGAAGCCGCGTTTACGACAAAGGCCAGCTGTGGCTTATCCTGAGCAAATGCGGGTGCCGCCACGACAGTGGCCACGGCCGCGATTGAAACGGCAAGTTTGACTTTCATATTATCCTCCCATGTCACAGGCGCTTTGTTGTTGGCGCTCCGCGACGACGTTGAATTGCTCGGCGCCAAACCGTTTGCCGTCGAGCGGTTTATATCCGCCGATCCGGGCAGGCTCCCGTTGATGGAATGTGCGCCGGAACATTGGATATTAAGTGGTGCGCATGCTGCTACCCAGGGTACCAGACCTTGCGCGGGTCATCGGGCGCGCGGACGTAGTCCCATGCCCGTTCGATGAGTCGTTGCAGATCGACCTGCGGCTTCCAGCCCAGCAGTAGGCGAGCCTTGGCATTGTCGAGCCAGTTGCTGTGAAAGGGTGTGTCGATCTCGGCCACCGGCAGGGATCGGGTGGCGCTCAGATACTGCGCCACCTCGCCGTAATCGACCGGCGCATCCATCGCAATGTTGAAAAGTTGACCGGCCGCGGCCGGATGGTCCAATGCCGTCAGAATGGCGCCGACCAGATCGTCGACATGGATGAAGTTGCGCCGCAGTGGGGCGCCACGCGCGTCGCGCAGCAAGGGCACACTCGCCGCCTGTGCGTGCCGTGCTACAGCCCCTGCATCAATTAGCTCGCTCCAGGGTGGCCCGCCAAACTGGTCGCTGAAACTCAGCGCAAAGCGGAAATCATCTTTCTCCATGATCCAGGGTGCGCGCAGGCAGCAGCCATTGATGCCGTACTGGATTCCATATTGCTCAAGCATGACCTCTTCGAGCACCTTAGTCAGCGCGTAGCAGCCCGGATAGGCGCGGCGCGGCGCGGCATCGGTGATCGGCTCGTCATAGCGCTGGAACATGTGCCCGACAGTGCAATCGCCACCGAGCAGCACAAACTGCCGTGTGCCCGGCGTAGACCGGAACGCTTCGAGCAGGTTGAACATGCCCCCGACACCAACCTCCATCGCCAGAAGCGGCGACTCCTTCACCGCGGCCATATGCAGGACATGTGTGACCCCCTCCATTGCTGCAAACATGGCATCGGCATCTGCGAGGGAGGCGCGGACAATTTCTACGCCAGGATGCTCCACCACGCGGTTGTTGCAGATCGCCCTGATGGACCAACCAGAAAACCTTTCGGCCGCGAGGAATGCAGGCAGAAAATTGCCGCCAACTTTGCCGGTTACGCCGGTGACCAGTAATTTCACGCCAATGCCCCTTGCATCGAGCGGCATGGCGCCCGAGGCGCCACGCCAGATATGTCCCGTTTACTGTGCGCAGAAACCGGGCTCTTCGCGGGTGCAGACATCGAGGCCGGTATAGATCGGGTCTTCGACAGCCTCGCCATTGATGAGCTGGATCATCACATCGGGGGAGCGCTGGCCCATCTCGAACGGCCGCTGACCAACTTGGACATGGCTGCGCCCTTCGTTGAAGGCCTGCACCTGCGGTGGCAACGTGTCGCCAGCGATGATGATGAGTTCATCGCTCATCAGCCGGTCCATGACCTGATCGGTGACCTGTGCATAGGCCTGGGGCGCGAACTGGGCCCAGCCGCCAATCAGGATGAAGGCATCCAGATCCGGATTGGAGGTGAATACGTCCGCCATCTGCTGGTTGGCCAGATCGATCTGGTCATTGGTAAAGACCGGGCAGCCTTCGATTTCGCTCCAGCCAGCTTCCCCGCTCAGGCGATCGGTGCCTTCGGCGCCGGCAATGGTGTCACGGAAACCGGCGGCGCGAGCGTTGATATTGTCCGCCGCGACATTGCCCAACTGCAGGCAGACCGTGCCGCCATCGGGCTTGAGCCGCAGGGCCTGCTCAGCCATCATCACGCCCATCAGGTAATTGTCGGTGCCTAGGAATGTGGCGCGCAAGGACCGGTCGGCCTCGGAAAGGTCCGCATCCACCGTCATCACGGGGATCTGCGGCGCGATTTCCTTGAGCCGGTTTGCCATAGCCGGTGCGTTGGACGGCGATATGGCAATGGCTGCCACGCCGCGCGTTACCAGATCGTCGACCAACTGCACCTGGCCCGATTCATCGGCGCTGGAGGCCGGCCCGGTATAGAGACACTCGTATTCCGAGTCCGGATTGTTGGCGGCCCAGTCCTGGCAACCAAGATTGATCTGCTCGAAGAAAGGGTTGTCGAGGCCCTTCACCACGATGGCCAAGGTCTTCTTGTCCTGGGCATGGGCCGGGCCAGCCGCAAGGGCCAGCACGGCCGCTGCGATGGCGAGATGATTTACGTATGTCAAATTCAGTTCCTCCCGTTGATGACCGGCTTCCCGGTCCATGCTCCGACTGGTGGTCGGATTTCCCCCATTGTTGATCACGAGACGAGACAGGCCTAAGCCCCTCGCCTGTTTCTCCGCCCTGATCGAGCGGTATTAAGCAGATCACTGGTGATTTATTCATATTATGTGCTAATATCAGCATCTAATTAGCGGGGCCGTCAAGCGTGAATTGGCGGTCTTGTTGAAGGGGAGGGCGCTGGCAGGAGGAAACAGGCCAGCGAGCCCACTGATTGGACTGGGGTGAGTAAGTCAGAAAGGGAGGCGCATGAGCGCACTGCGACTGAATGGCGTGAGCAAGCACTTTGGGGCGATCCACGCTTTGACCGATGTTTCGCTGGTGATCGAACCAGGCGAGGTAGTGGGACTGATGGGGGATAACGGGGCCGGTAAATCCACCCTGGTCAAAGTCATTGCCGGCAATTTCGCCCCGACCAGCGGCGAAGTCTATGTCGGCGACCAGAAGGCGGCATTTCACAAGCCGCGCGATGCGCAGCGCTCCGGGATCGAGGTCGTCTATCAGGACTTGGCGCTTTGCAACAACCTGTCGGCCGCTTCCAATGTCTTTCTCGGCCGCGAGCTGACGCATCGCATCGGGCCGCTGCGGCTATTGGACTATGCAGGGATGCGCAGCAGGTCGGCGGAGCTTTTCGCGCGCCTCAAGTCTGAAACCCGTCCACGCGATCTGGTGCGGCGCATGTCGGGCGGCCAACGCCAGGCGGTGGCGATTGCACGCACGCTGCTCTCGGACGCCCGCATTGTACTGATGGACGAGCCCACGGCCGCCATTTCGGTGCGCCAGGTGGCCGAGGTGCTCAATCTGATCCGCAACCTGCGTGACCACGGCATTGCCGTGGTGCTGATCAGCCACCGCATGCCCGACGTCTTCGATGTGGCGGACAGGATCGCCGTGCTGCGCAGAGGCCGTCTGGTCGCCGACAAGCGCGCCGCCGCCTCCTCGCCCGAAGAAGTCACCGGGCTTATCACCGGCGCAATCGAGGCCGCCTGATTATCATCAAGGACCAATCCAGATGTCGACAAACTCTACCCTGATAGAAGTCATCGGCGCCTCGCAAAACCGCACGGCGCTTTCCCGGCTGACCGGTCACCAGACTTTCTGGGTCTTTCTCGCCGCCCTGCTTGCCTGCGTGGCGCTGACGCTGATGACCGACACATTTGCCACCGAAAGAAACCTCTTCAACGTGTCGCGCAACTTTGCCTTCGTCGGCATAATTGCCATCGGAATGACCGCGGTCATTGCATCGGGCGGCATAGATCTCTCTGTTGGATCCACCGTGGTGATTTCCGCCATGACAGTGGCCGTCATCATGGCCGCCGGGCTGCCGATCTGGATCGGCGTTCCTGCAGCATTGCTGGTGGCCGTGCTGGTAGGCCTCGCGAATGGCCTCTTGATCGCGTATGCCGGAATGCCGGCCTTCGTCGTCACCCTCGGCATGCTTTCAGTGGCACGAAGCCTGGCCATGGTGCTGTCCAACAACAAGATGATGTACGAGTTCGGACCTGACCATGACATGCTGCTGGCCTTGGGTGGCGGTTCCACACTGGGTTTGCCGAACCCCCTCATCGTCCTCTCGGTGCTGGCGCTGGTTACTGGCTTCGCGTTCAAATGGACGCGCTGGGGGCAGCATCTGTTCGCCATGGGCGGCAATGAAGAAGCGGCCAAGCTGACCGGCATCGCGGTGAAGCAACTCAAGGTTTCGGTTTACGTTTTCTGCGCCTTCACCGCGGGCGTGACCGGCGTGCTGGAAGTGGGTTGGCTGGGCGGCGTCACCACCAATCTCGGTCAGGCAATGGAATTGTCCGTCATCGCGGCAGCGGTGATCGGTGGGGCCAATCTGGCGGGCGGCGTGGGGACCGCCTTTGGCGCCGTGGTCGGCGCGCTGTTGATCGAGGTGATCAGAAACAGCCTGATTCTCCTCGGGATCAGCACCTTCTGGCAGGGAGCATTTGTCGGCTCGTTCATAGTCATAGCGGTCGCTTTCGATCGCTTCCGCAGCGCCCGCTCGTCCGACTGACAAGGCGGACCGCCACGGGCTGGCGGCCCGGTTCTGGATCATTTCATCATTTCGTTGAAACGGTGAAATGATCCAATTTTTTGCCTGTCGCGTTTTCCGACCAGAAGCCGTTTCCAAGTTTTTGCTGGAAATGCTCTACTCGGCCGGCTCTGCCACACCGGCAAGCTGCTTGGCGCCCAGGGTCGACCCACGCTGGATCAGCTCGCACTCGACTTTGATGCGATTGGGTCCGGTGGTCAGGCCCCCAGCGCTGTCGAGCAGCAATTCCGCCGCGGTCTGCCCCATTTCATATTGGGGCAGCACCATGGTGGTGAGCGGCGGATGCAGGAAGCGGGCGATTTCGCGATCGTCGAAACCGACCACCGCAACATCCTCGGGGATTTTCCGGCCCAGCTGTTTCAGCGCTTCGAAACACCCCATCGCCATCAGATCGTTTGCACAGAAAATCGCATCCGGTGGATTGTCCTGCGCCATGAGTTCCATCGTCATGGCATAGCCCGATGACGGCTCCCAATTGCCCGGCTTCACCAATGCAGCGTCGAAAGCGAGATCGTGGCTCGTCAGCGCCTGCTTGTAGCCTCGCAGCCGGTCCCGTGGATTGTCCAGGCCTTGTTGCCCATTGATCATCCCGATGCGCCGTCGGCCCAACCCGATCAGATGTTCGGTCGCCACCCGGCCGGCCAGCAGGTCTGCCGGCAGTACGGCCGGGAGCGCACCTTGTTCATCGTAGCAATTTACCAGAACCGTCCGATGCGCTCCAAAGGCCGCCGGAAGGCCGACCTGTCGAGTAAGAATAGTGCCATAGACAATGCCCAGGATCGATTGGTCCCTCAGGCTCGAAAGGATGCTGGTCTCGAGATCGGCGTCGGCATGGCTGACCGCCATCAGGGCGTTGACCCCAAACTCGAGGGCCTTGTCGCGCACGCCTTCAAAGGCCAATGACATCCAGGGATCCGTCGATGCCTCGTCGGCAATGAACAGGATGGTCGCCTGGCCAGTCGTTCTCGGACCGCGACGCACGAATTTGTAGTTGAGCTGTTCGGCCGTTTCCATGACGCGTCGGCGGGTCGCATCGGTCAATCGCGCCAGTTTACTTCCGCTGAGCACCAGCGAGACCGTCGCCTGAGATACGCCGGCTGCCGCTGCCACATCCATCATTGTCGGCCGCGTGCCCGCGGCCTGTCGCTTTGATTTTACCATTAAATTGCCTGAAGTTGCGGCTCGACGTCGATCAAGAGGTTCTAGGTGAATGTCTAGTGTGGTCGAGTCAAGGTCTGCGCAATTTCTGCGCGACCGCAACTCCAGAAAGTGCTGGCCTTTTACAAAAATCCCGGGATCCGACCCGACTTCATCAACCACCGGAAGGAAGGGTTTGGCTATCCATCATTCGCCCGAGTTTATGCTTGTGCCTGCCAAACGGCCATCCCGTACACCGCCGTCCGGCCGTGCGTCATTTTAGCGGCTGGTGAGGGATGTCATAGGGTCAAAGGCAGAGGCGTCATTCGCGAGGGCGAGTACTCCAGTTTCATGGCTCTAAAGGCTGGGGTGAAAAGTAGCACCCTGATTTTTGGTTTCGGTTCAATATCGCAGAGTGTTGGTTCCAGTTTTGGAACTCATGAAACCACCTTATTGCCCCGGCCATAGACCAGCAGCATCCCGACGATGACGCAGCCATAGATCACCTGCCGCCCGGCCTCGGGCATCTGCATAATTGAGAGGACCGAATTGAGCAGCACGATGAGAGTGACGCCGACGACCGTGCCGGCATAGCGCCCTTGGCCGCCGAGAATGCGCGTGCCCCCGATGACGACTGCCGCGATGGCCGGCAGCAGATAGGCATTGCCCATACCCTGGTAGGCCTTGGTCGAATAACCGGCGAGGAGGATGCCGGCCATGGCGGCACAGACGCTCGAGATGACAAAGGCGCCCACGATCACCCAGCGGGTGCGGATGCCCGAGAGATAGGCGGCGCCTTCGCGATTGCCCGTCGCATAGACGGCGCGGCCAAAGGCGGTGCGCCCGAGGATGAGCACGATGACAAGGGACACCGCGACCCAGACGAAAATGGCGACGGGAATGCCGAGGATCTTGTCAGCGGCGAGGAAGCGCATGATGGGCGTTGCCTGATCCTGCGGGGCAAAGCCGCCCGTGTGCCAGACCATCAAGCCGCGCAGCACGGAATCCACCCCGAGGGTGAAGATCATCGAGGGGATGCGCAGATAGGCCACGCCCAGCCCGTTGACGAGCCCGACCGTGATACCGACCGCGATGCCGGTGGGCAGCGCCATGTCCCCGCCCACCGTCGTCGCCATCATGGCCGCGGCGGCAACGGTCCAGGGAATGGACAAGTCGATATGGCCGAGCAGGATGACCATCATCATTCCGGCCGCGACAATGCCGAGAAAAGAGCCGGTCTGTAACTGCTGCAGCAGGTAATTGGGCGACAGCAGCGGCGCACTGCCCTGCGTGGCCATCGTATAGACGGTGCCGACGAGCAGGATGACCAGCACGAAGCCCGAGGCGATGAGGACCGGCTTGTCTTCCGGTTTGAGACTGGCGAACGAAAATGACATGGCCAAATTTCCCTAGCGGAAGAGATCGAGACGGTTCTTGACCCGGAGCACGCCAATGGCGCCCAGGCTGACCGCTGCGAGCAGAACCAGACCCTCGACCAGCGGCTGCAGCAGCGGGTCGATGGACAGGATGCGGAAGTAGAAGGAGATGACGCGCAGGATCAGCGCGCCGATCAGCGAACCAATGGCCCCGCCAATGCCACCCAAAAGCGAAGTGCCCCCTAGCACAACGGCGGCGATGGAATTGAGCGTATAGGCACCGGCCTGGGTGATGTCAGCATTGCCCGAGGCGGTCTGGATGGCCAGATAAAGCCCGCCGCACGAGGCGAAAAAGCCCGAGAGGGTGAAGGCGGCAATCTTGGCGCGGTTGATCGGCAGGCCCGACATATAGGCCGGGCCCTCAGCCGAGCCGATGGCATAGATGGTCCGTCCGGTGACCGTGCGCCGGAACGGGATCCAGACCACAACGGCCACGACAATGATGATGAGGAATGGCGTTGGTATCCAGGCAATTGGCTGGAACCAGAGCGCGTCCGGATCGAACAATTGATAGGTATCGACGAAATCCCAGAGCGAATTGGTCAGCGCCCAGTTGAGATCGCCATCAATATCGCCGCCCGGCTTGGGCCGGATGAAGAGCGCGAGGCCCATGGCGATGGCGCCGGTGGCCAGCGTGGCGATAATCGGCTGCAGCCGCCCATAGACGATGATCAACCCATTGGCGAAGCCGAAGGCGGTGCCCGAGGCCAGCGTGACGATCATGCCGAAGACGATCTGCAGGGGCGAACCATTGACCAGCACCGAGGCAATGCACGAGGCCAGCGTCATCACCGCGCCGACGGAAAGGTCGAGCCCACCCATCAGCACCGGAATGGTCTGGGCCATGGCAACGAAAACGATCGCCACCGATTCATTGGCATTCTGCACAAACACCGCGCTCGAAAAGCCGCGCGGGTGGAGGATATTGTAGATCAGGTAAATCGCGCTCAACAGGAACAGGGCGCCATAAAAGCCCCGGTTCTGCCGCATGGAAATGGCGAGGCTGGACAAGAGACTATTCATGCGCTGGCTCCGGCCAGAGGCCCTGTGGCATCGATATTGAGCGACGCGGCGATGATCGCCTCCTCATTGATCTCCGTGCCCGAAAGCTCGGTGACGATGGCCCCGTCATACATGACGGCCACCCGGTCGCAGCAGCCGATCAGCTCGGCATAATCGGTCGAGTAAAAGAGGATCGCCCGTCCTTCGTCGGCCAGTTCGCGCATTAGCCGGTAGATTTCCTGCTTGGTCCCCACATCAATGCCGCGCGTCGGGTCATTGAGCAGGATCAGTTCCGGATCAGTCATCAGCCATTTGGCGATAACCACCTTCTGCTGGTTGCCACCCGAAAGCGTCGCCACCGCATCTTCGGGTCGCCCGATCTTGATCTGCAATTTCGCAATGCCATCCGCAACTGCCTGTCGCTCCAGCGCCGGGTCAATGAACGGCCCGCGCGACACTTTGGAATAGGACGCTGCCAGCAAATTGTCGGCGATGGACATAGGCAGCATCAGGCCTTCGGTCTTGCGATCCTCGGGCACCAGCGCAATGCGGCTGCGCCCCGATTTGGCCACGGCCGGCGAGCCGGGCACTCCGGATGTGCTGCCGACCGCGACACGCCCCTCAACGCCCTTCAACACGCCGAACAGGGCCAGCATCAATTCCTTCTGCCCCTGCCCATCAAGCCCGCCCAGCCCGACGATCTCGCCCTTGCCTACATTGAGGCTGGCGCCCTTGAGCCGGTTTTCCCAGCGCAACTGCTCCACGACGAGATGAGGCGCTCGTTTCCCTGTCACCGGCTTGGGCGGGAAATGTGCATCCACTTCGCGCCCGATCATCAGCCGCACAATGTCGCGGTCGCTGCGCACGCCCTTGGCAAAGGTCTCCACATGCTGACCATTGCGAAACACCGACAGTGTGTCGCACAGCCGTTCGACCTCGTGCATCCGGTGGGAAATAAAGAGGCTGGCGACATTGTCCGCCTTGAGATCGGCCAGGAGCCCATAGACGGTTTCCACATCGCGGCTGGTCAGCGCCGATGTGGCCTCATCGAGAATAAGCAGGCGCGGATTCTTGCCCAGCGCCTTGGCAATCTCCACCATCTGCCGCCGCGACAGCGACAGGTCGCGCACCATGGCATTGGGGTCAACGTCCTCGCATTTGATCCGCGCTAGAAGCTCTTCAGCGCGCTGGCGCTGGGCGCGCGCATCGATCAGTCCGAAGCGGCGCGGCGGCGTGGCGAGGGAAATATTCTCCGCGACCGTCAGGTCGGGCACCAGCGAAAGTTCCTGGAAAATACAGACAATCCCGGCGGCGCTGGCCTCGGCCGGATTGGCAAATTCCATCGGCGCGCCATCGAGATTGAGAATCCCCGTATCGGGCCGCAGCACGCCTGAAATGATCTTGATCAGGGTCGATTTGCCCGCGCCATTTTCCCCCAGGACAGCGTGGATCGAGCCGCTATGGCAGGAGAAATCGACGTTTTCGAGCGCCCTTGCGCCAGAAAAGAATTTGGAAATGCCGCTGAGCTGCACGAGAGGGCGGTCGGACATGGCTTGTTAGCCCTTCAACTAGAGCGCTTCCGGAATAGGTGGACGTCACCTATTGGGTTCGGAAGCGCGGCAAATAAGACCTGGAGCGGCGGTTTTGAGAATCAAAACCGATTGGCTCCTGGGTGGTCACGTAAGACATGTGGCGGCGCCGGTAAGGGGCCGGCGCCGCCTTTCCGATGACGCTTAGCTCACGTCAGCTTCGCTCTGGGACATGATCGCCGGGCCCGAAATATTCACGCCGCAGGGCGGGAATTCGTTCACGGTGAAGAAATTGTCCGGCAGATCGGACCAGTAGTTGACGCCGTCTTCGAGCTGGTCATAGGTGGCGACCGGCAGCGGAACCGAGATCAGCTGCGGCATGACATTGCCTTCAAGCGCTGAAATAGCGGCCTTGATGGAAATGGCAACAAGGCCTGGCGACTGGCCGATGGAGATGCCCTTGAGGCCATCGCCCGAGAGATTGGCCAGCTGCTTGCGATAGCCGTTCTCGGATTCGCCGGCGATGGGGACCATCTTGTGGCCGGCGTCGATCAGCGCCTGGACGACGCCCGTGGTGCCGCCCTGTGCAGCCACGGCGGCAAATTCGCCATGCACGGCAATCGCGTCGGCGGTCACCTTCTGGCCGGTGCCGTCATCCCAATTGCCGACCACTTCAACGATTTCCCAATCGCCGCCGGTGGCTTCGAACGCAGCATGGATGGCGGCCGAACGGTCACGGTCCACCGAATTGCCGGCCAGGCCGCGCACTTCGAGGATCTTGCCGCCTGTCACGCCCTGCGCAGCCAGCTCGTCGATCAGGAACTGCGCCCACTGGCGGCCCATCTCTGTCTGGTCTTCGTTGACCTGCATCACCGCATCGGTGTCGAGCACATTGTCGAACGGCACCAGCACCACGTTCTCGCGGTCAGCGAGGCGGATCACGCGGTCGAACCCGTCGGGCGAAACAGCGATGGTGATGATGGCGTCAAAGCCCTGGTTGATGAAGTCTTCGATGGCGCCCAGCTGTGCCGGAGCGTCCGTGCCGGTCGAGACCACTTTGAACTCGGCGATCTTGTCCTTGACCGACGGGTCCTCGGCATAGGCCTTGGCGGTCTTGATCATCTGGATGCGCCAGGTATTGCCCACAAAGCCGTTCACAACGGCGATGCGATAGGGGCCTTCGGCGGCCGGCCACTGCATGAACTTGGTGTCGGCATCCCACGCCGCAAAGCAGGCAGGGTCAACGCCGGGACCGGAAACGATCTCCGGGCCGGCCATGGTCAGGCTGGTCGATGCAAGCAGGCTGGCGCCCGCCAGTGTTGCGAGACTTAGAAACTTCATGTCGTCCTCCCGTTATAAAGCGTATCTCACGCTATGATCAGGCGGCGCGGTTCTCCTAAATCGCGCGGCCCTCCCATTCCTCCTCGCGCCCCTCCAGACGCCTGACAATCAGGCGCTCTCCTCACCCGGATCGTCGAAATTATTGAACCCGAGCTGCAGGTGAAACTGCAGCGCGTATTGGTAGCTGATGCGGTTTCGCGCCTCGATCGCCTCGATAATGGCCAGATGCTGGCTATAGGTGCCCTCGGCGAAATCCTGCCGCGACTTGCCCTTTTCTATGATGCGGATGATCACCGGCTTCATCATGCGATAGACGTCGTGCACGGCCCGGTTGTTGAGCACCGAAATCAGCCGCAGGTGAAACTGGAAGTCGATTTCCGATGCTTCAGGAATAGTATGGACGTGGCGCAGTCGACCATTGATTTCGCGAAGCGCGGCGGTGTCTTCTGGTCCAACATTATCGAAGATATGGTCCACCGAGACTACTTCGATCAGGCTGCGAAACCCCTGGATGTCGGTAAAACTCTTGCGCGAAATTTCCAGCGTATTGAATGAGAACAGATCAAAAACCCGCTCCATGCGATCATCGATAATGGTCGCGCCGACTTTGGGCCGCACCGTAACCATGCCATAGGCCTTGAGGATGCGCATGGCTTCGCGCACCGTATTCCGGCTGGCCTGAAACCGTTCACAAAGCTCACGTTCCGTCGGCAAGCTATCGCCGACGCGGAGGCCGCCATCGGAAATCAGATTGCGAATATTAGCAACGATCACATCAACGGCAGAGGGTGCCGTACGTATCACCGCGATGCTGTCGGGGCCGTCGACTTTCACCAAATCTGCCCCCAGACCCCGTGTCACTGCCGCTCTGTCTATTTGTTGGACAAAACACTTAGCCCGACGAATTACCGGCGTCAATCAATTAATATAAATGATATAGCGCGTGGAATTAGCAAATCGGTGCTGACCGACGCGTTTTCTATACGACGTGACGTTGCCCCTGCGCCTAGTCCAGTTTGAAGTAGGCTCTGGCCCCATCAGAAGGACCAGAGATGCGCTCTTTGAACTCGGACATTGGGTGATTGAGCGCATCCTTTGTGTAACGCGCCAATTGTGTCGGCCTCCCAAAGCGCGAGACGCTTCTTGCGAATGAGTTGCAATTGCA
>NZ_JAUYGL010000151.1 GCF_030689745.1 Devosia sp. | reverse complement strand
CCTATTCAGCCCTGCGTGCCACTCTCCATGTTCTGCGCGACCGACTGCAGCCCCAAAGCGCGGTTCACTTGTCGGCGCAGATGCCTATGGTGGTGCGCGGATTGTTCTTCGAGGGATGGAAAATGGCGGCGACCCCCAGTGACGATGACACTGTGGAGGCCTTTTGCGGACACGTGACGGACAAATTGCCACCGAAGTTTCCCATGGATGGCAGGACGGTGACCGAAGGTGTGTTTGACGTGCTGTGGAGTGAGCTCGACATGGGTCAGACCGCCAAGATCATTGATCAACTGCCGACCCACCTGCACATTCTTTGGCCCGCTGCGGCCAAACGTGGCTGAGGTGCGTCCTGATGGCCGTCAAGATCAACCCATCCGGCCAGACTGGTCTCACGCAATCGGCGGGTGGGGTGAAACCACCAGCCTGACAGCGCCGGCTTGAATGCTGTTGCCCGATACGGTGCAGCCGGTGGATGTCGGTCGTCCACCGGCATTGTTCTGGCGTGGTGTTCCCCATCCGCAGTCTTGGACATGGTGACAATCAGCAGTCCACTGGTCGAGACGCTGGGGCGGCGGGCGGTCAAAAAGATTGCTTGGTCGCCGGGGCTTGACCCAACGCCTGCAGCGCGGCGACGACCTCGGCGTCATCGACCTGCCGGAAATCACGATAATGGGCACCAACTGCAGCAAATGGGTGGGGAACCTCAAGGCAGACAATTTCATCGGCGGCGCCGCGCAGCGCGACCAGCACATCGGCGGGCGCCACCGGCACGGCCAGAACAATCCGCGCCGGCTGTCGATTTCTGAGTGCTTGCAGGGCGGCCCGCATGCTGGCGCCCGTTGCGATACCGTCATCGACCACGATCGCGGTCTTGCCCTTGACGGGCAGTGGCGCGCGGCCCTCCAGATATACCGCGCGGCGGCGCTCGATTTCGGCAAGGCCGGCAGCACTCATGCGGCGCACGTCCGCCTCGCTTAGTCCGAACTGATCGGCGACGTCGCGATTGACCACCACTTCGGGTTCGGCGCCATCGACGACGGCGCCAATTGCGAGTTCCTCATATCCGGGCGCACCAATCTTGCGCACCAGCAACAGGTCCAGCGGCGCGCCAGACCGTTTAGCGACCTCGATCGCAACAGGGACCCCGCCGCGCGGCAGAGCAAAGATCACCGTGTGTGCCGGGTCGAGTGGACCAAGCCGGTCAGCCAGAGCCAGCCCGGCTTCGCGCCGATCGGCAAAGAGCCGCGCCAATTTCAAGACCTCCCGGACGCATCAGCGCCCGTGCAGCAGATCAGCCCCAGTCCAGAAAGCATGGAAAGTCTCCCGAGTTGACGGTGACGCGATCAGCTAGTCTAGCCCCACGACAATCAACCGGGTTTGATCGGGATCAATGCGCCAGGCTAGTGCAATGCTATTGTATGACTATGCGGTTCTTTGCTCTTGATGGATCTGAGCAGTTGGGGACGGCCATCGCCAGCGCGATGGGCGTGACGCTCGACCCGCATGAAGAGCGCGATTTTGAGGATGGCGAACACAAGACCCGTCCGCTGATCAGTGTCTGTGGCGAAGATGTGTTCGTGCTGCATGCGCTCAATGGCGATCCCTCACGCTCGGTCAACGACAAACTGATCCGCCTGCTGTTCTTTATTGCCGCCTGCCGAGAGAACGGCGCAGCGCGCATCAGCGCCATCGTTCCCTACATCGCCTATTCCCGCAAGGAGCGGCAGACCAAGCCGCGCGATCCTGTGACCACCCGCTATGTCGCCCAATTGTTCGAGGCGGTCGGCACAGACATGGTGGTCACGCTCGACGTGCACAATATCGCCGCGTTCCAGAATGCCTTCCGTTGCGCCACCACCCATCTCGATACCTGCAGGCTATTCGCCGCCGATATCCAACAGCGGGTATCGGGCGCACCCGTCGTCATCTTTTCGCCCGATGGCGGTGGGGTCAAACGGGCCCAATTGGTGCAGGAGGCATATGAGGACCTCACCGGCGAGGCGGCTGGTTTCGGCTTCATTGAAAAACGCCGCAGCGGTGGGATCGTTTCCGGTTCGCTGTTTGCCGGCGATGTTGACGGCGCCTCAGTCTGCATCATCGATGACATGATCAGTACAGGCGGCACCATGTTGCGCGCTGCCAGAGCCTGCCGTGAGCGAGGCGCCAGGCAGGTTACTCTCTATGCCGCCCACGGGTTGTTTGTCGCCGGGTCCGAGACTGTTCTGAACGACAGTGCTTTTGACCGGATTGTGGTAACAGACAGCGTGGCGCCCTTCCGTCCGGAGATGGAACTTGTCGTGGGGCTCCTCGATGTCCTGCCAGTAGCGCCGATCTTCGCCCAGGCCATCATGCGCCTGCATGGCGGGGGGTCGATCCATCGCCTTCTGGCGAGCGACAGCTAGTCCACTCCGCCTTTGCCACGGCCAGATAGGCTCGCGTTTGCCCAGGCCAGATTTCGGGGGTCGCAGGCTTGTCGTCAAGCAGGTGTGCGATGCAGATACGCGCCCGCAATACGGCCCGAAACGAGCCATAAAACGCCATCAGCTCCGGCGACGGTCGCGCGCGCAGCTGTGCATCGAGCGTTTCGAGCAGCACCGTGCGGATCCATCCTGTACCGAGAAACTGGCACTCCAGCCCCAGGTAGTTCACCTCGTCATAGGGGTCCAGAATACGCATGCTGCGATTGAACTCAAGGCAGTCAATGATCAGCGGTGGCGTGGTCAGGCAGACATGCTCGGGCCGCAAATCCCCGTGACCTTCCACGATGTGGCCAGCCACGATCCGCGCCTCGATTTCCTCACGGACGCTCGCAAACAGCGCCTCGACCCTGTCGAGAATATCAACCGCATCTTCTGCAAGGCCAAATCGAGGGCGGGTCAGCAATTCCCGGCTGACGGCATGCTCCTGTGCCAGATGCTCGAGATAGAGGTGCCCATCGGCACGCTGTGGTGCGCTGGCGCTGTAGAAGCCGGCCAGCTTCTGTCCAACCGCGACAATGTCCTGCTGCTGCACAGTCCCCTGCGCCATCTGCCTGTCGAGCATCATCGTCATCGGCAGGCGGACCATTTCCACCAGCCATTCGACAATCGTGCCGTCGCCGTCGAGCTTGAGTTCGCCATCGGCTGACTCGGTCAGCGGCAGGATGCGCCGATAGATACCGGCTGCCAGTCTCTGGTTGAGGCGATGTTCTTCCGCGCAATTGCGATGCCGTGCGGCAAGCGTGCTGAAATCGAGAAATGGCCGCCGTTCGGGTTTTTTGAACTTAAAGACCCGATCGCCGGCAATAAAGACCCAGGACCAATGGGTTTCCATGGGCTCTACGCTTGCCGGCGCGTGCGGATACGAACTTGGTTCACTCAAAAAGCGGATCTTTTGTGCAAGTGTTGCCATGCCTATACCCCGCTAGCCTGAGGATATATCCTACCCTCCATCGCGGCTCTCCAATTGACCTTGGTCAATGTCGGCGTGGCGAACACGGCAAGGCACGGGACGGCAAGGCCCCGATGGCCGGGCCGTTGCCCGCGAAACCGGTGTGCCGTTGTCTCCATTTCCTGCTTCGAGGTTGTGGAAGACGTCCGTCGGTCCTCCCGGGCGATTGGCAGTTGCCCAAACACATGGCGATGACTCTTGGTCGTCATCGAGATGCGATGCATGGGTTCAGTTGCGCCACGCTTGCCAGAGGCGCAACGGGATGAGGAAAATCCCAACCAGCGCAGCGATCATCAGGTCATCACCCATGACGCCATACGCGCCCGGTAGCGCTTCCATTGCCGACATCGGCCACGGCTTAATCCCGTCGATTGCCAGGTAACCGATAAGCAGAAGAGCGGTCTTCCAATGGTCGCGAGGACGAACAAAGGCCAACAACAAGGCCGCACCCGCCACCTCGTCCACGACGATGCGGCCATCGTCGCTGATGCCCGTGAACTGACCTGTCTGATGTGAAGCCCACCAGCCGATAAGGATGGTGCCGACAGTAAATGGCCAGAAGATCGAAGGCCTTCCGCCGAATACCCAATAGACAAGTGCGATCGAAAAGACAGCGACCAGTGTCGGGATGACCGGAATATAACCAAACCCCAGCCAAGTCGAAAAAGCAAACGCGAACCAATCGGTCTTCAAATCGTATTTCTTCCCTGGAACACTGTTGTTATTGACTTTCTATCCGGCCATGAGCCCTGGAGGCAGTCTCCACCGGAGAGAGGTGGCCGTTGACAGGGCCGAGCATCACGAGGTTCGGGATGCTCACTCGCCGGGGCTGACGAGCCCGGTCTCGTATCCGATGATCACGAGCTGGGCGCGGTCGCGCGCGTTCAGCTTGCCCAGGATGCGACTGACGTGCGTCTTCGCCGTTAGCGGCGACATGTGGAGCGACTCGCCGATCTCGGAGTTGGTCTTGCCACGTGCGACCTCGGCGAGTACTTCGCGCTCCCGCTCGCTCAGGACATCGAGAGGACCCGGGTCGCCGGGACGCATGATCGGCCGGCGAACGAAGTCGGCGACGAACCGCCTGGTCATCGCCGGTGAGATGAGGACATCACCGGCGGCGGCAGCGGCGATCGCCTCGAGCAGGAGTCGCGGTGGGGTGTCCTTGAGCAGAAAGCCGGAGGCACCAACTCTGAGCGCCTCGTAGACGTATTCATCGAGCGCGAAGGTGGTGAGCACGAGCACCTTGGTGGCGCTGAGCCGTTCGTCGCTGCAGATCGCTCGCGTCGCGGCGAGACCGTCCATGCGGGGCATGCGGATGTCCATCAGCACGACGTCGGGGCGTGTCC
>NZ_JAUYGL010000140.1 GCF_030689745.1 Devosia sp. | reverse complement strand
CGCACATGGCCAAATTCGTCCTCGACGGTGCGTTTGACCGCCTGAGCGATTTCGCTGACGCTGAATTCGGCGGCATTGGTAAGAGGATCGGCCATATCGACTTGGTGCGACATCGGCCCCGACAGGTCAAGAGCGCTGCCCACTTACTCCGCTGCTTCTGATGCCTCGGACGCCGATTCCAGATTGCCCATCGACTCCACGATATGGTTGGCCAAGGCATCAAAGATGCCGCCATAGGCATGGCTGGCGCGCATCAAGGCGATCTGGGCGTCGGCCAGATGGGGCAGGCCGGGTTGGTCAGTCACCACGCGCATGCCCGGCTGCAATGCGCTTTCGGGCAGAAAGCCGACGGCCAGATCCGAGAGCACCGCACTCGAGATCGCGGTGGCGTTCGAAGAGGTATAGGCGATCCGGTAATCCCTGCCGGAACGATCCAGCGCATCCTGGGCGTCCTTGCGCCAAATGCAGTATTGGGGGCCACAAGCGATAGCGATCGGGTCACTCTCCAGCGCCCTCCCACCATGGGAGGCCACCCAGTGCATCTTTTCAGTGCGGAACAGCTCGCCGTAATTCTGCTCGGTGCCCTGGGTAAAGACGATCAGGTCATACCTGCCAGCGCGCATGCCTTCGAGCAGATGCTCGGACGCCATGCAGGATACGTCCACCGCAATCTTGGGGTGGGTACGCTGAAAGCTCGACAGGATCACCGGCAGCAATCGTACCGCATAATCGTCGGGCACGCCGAAGCGGATCGATCCCGCCAAGATGTCGTTTGAGAAATAATCAAGGATCTCCGCATTGCTGCGCAGCATCCTGCGGGCTCGGGCATAGAGCGCCTCACCATGCAAGGTCAGCGTTACACCGCGCCCCTTGCGCGCCAGCAACGATTGTCCAAGCCGGTCTTCGAGCCGTTTGATCTGCATCGAGACGGCAGACTGGGTCTTGTTCACCCGCCGTGCGGCTTCAGTGAAGCTGCCACAATCAGCAATGGCACAAAAGCTCTGCAATTGGTCCAGATCAAGCGGCGCCGCCATGTTGCCTCGCATCACCAAAATTGATGAACTAAATGAAATCTATTTGTTGGACGAATGCAAGTCCAGAGCACTATTGATTAGTTGTCGCCAATCGACACGCAGTGGCGACCCCGCCGACATCCTCGGCAGAACTACAAGCTCGGAGAGTACTATGGCTATCTCGCTTCCCGGCGAGCGGTCACTTGCGGCCGCCACGCCCAGTCCATTTGCTGCGATTACGCGCTGGATTGCCCTGACCAAGGCCGCCCGTACCCGTCGGATCGCACTGATGGCCCTGCTCGATTTGGACCAGAGTCGGCTCGCCGATCTGGGGATCACGCGCGCCGACGTTACCGCCGCACTTTCCGTCCGCAAGCAGGCGGGTTCGGCGTCTCTGCTTAACGCTGCCCGCGCGCGCAACACTCGCCTGTAGGGCGAACTTGTTTTCGCCGAGCGGAGCGCTCGGTGACACCGGTTGGTACGGATCGTCGTTGCGAGCTCGTGCCATCTCCTGGGTCGGTTTTGCCGCCGATCCAGTTTCCTGATGACTTGCCGGACCGTGCCTCGCACGCGTCCGGCTTTTTTTCATAGTCAGATGAATTTCACGCCGATTTCCAGCGCTGTGCGCCAGGCCACCTGGCAGTCGAACTTTCGGCCGTCATCCATAACCAGCTCAAAACTGTCAGGCACACCAACGCTGCTGGCGATCTTCAGGCGGGCGCCGCCATCTGACAGGCTGCGCACCGTACAGTCATAGGTCGAGTAACCGGCATTGGTAACAATGCGGCCACCCTTGAGGACGCGGTGTCGGATCGTGGCGCGGCGTTCGACTGACATCAGATTGTTTCATCCCTTATGGGAGTTGCTCAAACCCGTCTTTCAGTCCGTTAAGCGAGACTGGAATACCAATGCCTTCTTCAGGCGTCTTGAATACCACGAAGATGGCGCTGGTACCGCTCGTCAATGTCTCGATCAAAGTGTCATCAAGAACGACCTCGGCCACGCAGCCATTGGGCAGGCAGCGCACAAAAGCCACCCTTCCCATGTCCTGACCATCGACATTCAGGCCCAGTCCGTTGGGCAGCAACACGCCGAGCGGCGCAAGGATGCGCAACAGCCGCGCTTCTCGATCGGCGGTACGCAGGATAATGACCGAGAGACCGACATTGGGCTGATCCTCGGCCAGCACGTTCTGAATCAGGGCGCATTGCTCGAAGCTGGCCCCTGGTGGGGTATCGCAGCTCATCTGCCAGTCACCGTGCTGCGCGCGCACCACGCCCTGGGCCAATACAGCACTGCCACCGGCGGCGATTGTGAGGATGGCCAGACCAATGCCGGCGAGATGGCGTTTTAGAATCCGCTTCAATCTATCGATACTCCCGCCGAATCGTGCGTCTACTCAAGGCTCTGACTATTTCCGACAGGCTGGCGCCCAAGTCAACCAAACCCCGGATTTGCTAGGGTTATATGGGCGAAACTGCGGCGTGGATGAGGCGAGCCAGCCTCACCTGGCGCGCATTATGACGCAGCGCAGGTCAGTTGTGGTAATGGACTTGCCGGTTTCAATATGATTTAGGTCTCTGGAAGAGTTTTCGCTCCGAGGTTGAGTCGGGGCGGCGTTTTCTATGCCGCTGTCATCGCAACTCAATCCCGGTGCGGATGCACCAATTGCAGTCGACACAGGGGTTTAATGGTGATCGGTCAGTTCTTGAAAAAGGTGGGCGCCGTCGTGGCCGCCGCAGTTGCGCTGGCCCCGGCTATTGCCCTGGCCCAGGACGCGCCTGTTGAGCCAACCGGCTATGCCGCGCCCGGACAGATCCATTTGCAGCGTTCGGTAACGCCGGTCATGGACTCCATTGTCAGCTTCCATGATGGCATTCTGATGTGGACGATCAGCCTGATCGTGGTGTTTGTGCTGGCTTTGCTGCTGTGGATGGCCTTTCGCTTCAACGTCAAGCGCAATCCGACGCCAGCCAGCTTCACCCATAATACGATGGTCGAGGTCGTCTGGACCGTATTGCCCATCATCATCCTGATCGTCATCGCTATCCCGTCCTTCGGCGTGCTGTCCGACCAGCTGACCGTGCCCGATGGCGAGCGCAAATATCTCGGCTCCAATATCTTCTCGTTCGGCGAGGTTGACGTTCCAGCGCCCGAACTCACCGTCAAGGCGACAGGCCAACAGTGGTACTGGGATTACCAGTATGTCGACCAGGGCCTCGAATTCAGCTCGCTGATGCTGCAGGAAGATGACCGGACCGCGACCAAGCCGGCCCAGCCGCGTCTGCTCGCTGTGGACAGCGAACTCGTCGTGCCGGTCGATACGACAGTGCGCTTGCAGGTCACCGCCGATCCGCAAGGCGTGATTCATGCTTTTGCTGTCCCGTCGTTCGGCATCAAGATTGACGCTGTGCCCGGTCGCCTCAACGAAACCTGGTTTAACTCCCGTGAAACGGGCATTTTCTACGGTCAGTGCTCGGAACTGTGCGGCAAGGACCATGCCTTCATGCCAATCGCGGTGCGCGTCGTCACGAAAGAAGAATTTGCCACCTACATGGCGGCGTTTGAAGGGGGCGACTACACCGCCGCCAATGCCACTCTTGCCGCAGTGCAGTAGACCAGGGCTCAGAGGATAATCATATGACCGATACCGCTCACCTCCAGGCTCACGCAACCGGACACGACAGCGCGAGCCACGCGCATACGCCGACCGGCTGGCGTCGTTGGGTCTTCTCGACTAATCACAAGGACATCGGCCTGATGTACCTGGTGTTCACCATCTTCACTGGCGTTGTCGGTGGATTGCTTTCTGGCGTCATGCGCATGGAGCTGCAGGAGCCTGGCATTCAGATCTTCCACGGTCTGGCAGGCATGGCCTATGGCATGGACGGCGATGCCGCTCTCGATGCGGGCAAGCACATGTACAATGTGTTCACCACAGCCCACGCGCTGATCATGGTGTTCTTCGTCGTGATGCCTGCCACCATGGGTGGCTTTGCCAACTATTTTGCGCCGCTGATGATTGGCGCCCCCGATACGGCATTCCCGCGCATCAACAACATCGCGTTCTGGCTGTTGCCGCCAGCTTTCATCCTGCTGGTCATCAGCCTGTTTGTTGAGGGTGTCGGTCCTGGTGCCAATGGCGCTGGTGGCGGCTGGACGATCTATCCGCCATTCGCGACAACGGGTCATCCGGGTCCGGCGATGGACTTCGTGATCCTCTCGCTGCACATCGCCGGTATCAGCTCCATTCTGGGCGCCATCAACCTGATCACCACCATTTTCAACATGCGCGCCCCGGGCATGACGCTGCACAAGATGCCGCTGTTCGCCTGGTCCGTGCTGGTGACTGCGTTCCTGCTGCTCATGGCTCTGCCCGTTCTGGCAGGTGCCATCACCATGCTGCTGACCGACCGCAACCTTGGCACTGCCTTCTTCAAGCCCTCCGAGGGTGGTGATCCGATCCTGTTCCAGCATCTGTTCTGGTTCTTTGGTCACCCCGAAGTGTACATCATGATCCTGCCGGGCTTCGGCATTATCAGCCACATCGTCTCCACCTTCAGCCGCAAGCCGATCTTTGGCTACATGGCAATGGCCTACGCCATGGTCGCCATTGGTCTGGTCGGATTTGTCGTGTGGGCACACCACATGTTCACCACCGGCCTGAGTCTGGACGTGCAGCGTTACTTCGTGGCGGCGACAATGGTGATCGCGGTGCCAACTGGCATCAAGATCTTCAGCTGGATCGCCACCATGTGGGGCGGTTCGATCACCTTCAAGTCGCCCATGCTCTGGGCTGTCGGCTTCATCTTCCTGTTCACCGTTGGTGGTGTGACCGGTGTGGTGCTCGCCAATGCCGGCGCTGACCGTTCCCTGCATGACACCTACTACGTGGTCGCCCACTTCCACTATGTGCTGTCGCTGGGTGCCGTGTTCTCGATCTTCGCGGCATGGTACTACTGGTACCCCAAGATGTTCGGCTACATGTACAACGAGACCCTCGCCAAGGTGCATTTCTGGGTCATGTTTGTCGGCGTGAACCTGATCTTCTTCCCGCAGCACTTCCTTGGCCTGGCTGGCATGCCGCGTCGTTACATCGACTATCCGGATGCCTTCGCCCTGTGGAACCGCGTCTCCTCGGTCGGCTACTACATCACCTTCGTCGCAATGATCGTCTTCTTCTACGCGACCTGGGAAGCCTTCAAGCGGAAGCGCCCTGCTGGTGACAGCCCTTGGGGCGTGGGCGCAACGACGCTGGAATGGACGCTGAGTTCGCCGCCGCCATTCCATCAGTTCACCACGCTGCCCAAGATCGAATCGACCAACGCGCATTGAATGCGTCCGGGCCGCGCTCGCGCGGCCCGGCCAGTCACCCAAGGAAAGCAAGGCCCGTGGCTTTAAGCGACGACAGCAGATATCTATCGGCCATGACAGGCGAAGCGCGCGTGGAGGATTATCTCGCGCTGCTGAAGCCCAATGTCATGCAGCTGGTCGTGTTCACTGCCATTGTTGGTCTGCTGGTAGCGCCAGGCGGGATCAACCCGCTGATCGGCTTCATCGCCGTGCTTTGCATTGCCATCGGCGCAGGCGCCGCCGGTGCGCTCAATATGTGGTATGATGCCGATATTGACGCCATTATGAGCCGCACCATCAATCGCCCGATCCCTGCAGGTCGCATTTCGGGTGGCGAAGCGCTGATCTTTGGCGTCGTGCTGTCGGTATTTTCCGTCGTGCTGCTGGGTCTGGCGACCAATTGGGTCGCTGGCGGCCTGTTGGCCTTCACCATCTTCTTTTATGCCGTGATCTATACCGTTTGGCTCAAGCGCTCGACGTCGCAGAATATCGTTATTGGCGGTGCGGCCGGCGCTTTTCCACCCATGGTGGGCTGGGCTGCCGTCACCGGCACCATCACCCTGGAGAGCATCGCGCTATTCCTGATCATCTTCCTGTGGACGCCGCCCCATTTCTGGGCGCTCGCTCTCTACAAGCAGAGTGACTACGGCGCTGCCGGTATTCCCATGTTGCCCAACGTCAAGGGTGTGCCCCACACCAAGGTACAGATCCTCATCTACACCGTGCTGCTGGCCGCCGCTGCCATGCTGCCGACCCTGTTGGGCTTTGCCGGCCTGATCTACACTGTTGTGGCCGTGCTGTCGGGCGCGGGCTTCCTGGTACTGGCCTGGCGGCTCCTGCGGACTGGCGAAGATGTCGTGATGCGCAAATCGGCGCGTGCTCTGTTCAACTATTCGCTGGGCTACCTGTTCGTCCTGTTCCTGGCGCTGCTGGTCGACAATATGCTGGCGCGATATGGCGTCCTGCCAGGAGTTCTGTCATGAGCGCACCGGACGAAATTCGCGCCGTCGAGATCGAAACACCCGAGGTTGCCGCTGCCCGCGCCAAGCTACGCCGTCGCCGTGCGATTGCCCTGGGTGTCGCCTTGGCGCTGTTTGCCATCACTTTCTACATTCTGACCATCGTCAAGATGGGGCCAGCGCTGTTTGATCGGGCAATATGATGGCTGACATGACCCAATATGATAGTGCGGCGCGCACCAGCAGTCGCAATCGGCGCACCGCGCTGAGCGGTTTGTTCATTGCCGCCGGCATGGTGGGACTGGCCTATGCGTCAGTACCGCTCTACCAGCTATTCTGCCAGGTTACCGGTTATGGTGGCACCACACAGGTCGCGGCAGAGAATCCCAAGGGTATTATCGCCCGTGAGATGAAGGTGGGCTTCGACTCCAACGTCGCCAGTGACCTGCCTTGGAAGGTGATCGCGGCCCGTCCGGTCACCGACAAGATCGGCGCGGTCGATACAGTCAATTTCGTGGCGACCAATTATTCGGACAAGCCGGTTACCGGTCATGCCATTTTCAATGTCTCTCCGGACAAGGCTGGCGTTTACTTCAACAAGATCGAGTGCTTCTGCTTCACCGAGCAGACGCTGCAGCCCGGCGAAACCGTGGACATGCCGATCGTCTTCTTCATCGACCCTGAGCTTGATGACAATCACGAGCTCGCCACCGTTAAAGAGATCACCCTCTCTTATACTTTTTACGCTTCAGACAACGAGGGAAGCTGACCATGGCTGGAATTGCCAAGAATCACGACTATCACATGGTCGAACCGAGCCCGTGGCCGTTTGTCATGTCGGTCGCGGTGTTTTTACTGGCCCTGGGCATCATTTTCTGGATGCGCCAGTGGACGCCTTGGATGTTTTTCATCGGGCTGACCGCGGTGCTGTACACCATGTATGCGTGGTGGAGCGACGTCATCAAGGAAGCCAATAACGGCGTGGACCACACTCCCGTCGTGCAGATGCACCTGCGCTACGGGATGATCCTGTTCATCACGTCGGAAATCTTTGTCTTCTTCGGCTTCTTCTGGGCCTATTTCGACGGCTTCTTCCGCCTTGACGACGTCGAACAATATGCCCGCGTCGCCGGCACTGGCGGCGTCTGGCCGCCGATTGGTGTCGAATTGTTCGACCCCTTCCATCTGCCACTGTTCAACACGCTGCTGCTGCTGACATCGGGCACTACCGTCACCTGGGCGCATCATGCGCTGCTGCAGAATGACCGTGAGGGCCTCAAATGGGGTCTGGCATTGACGGTATTGCTGGGCGTGGTGTTCACCGCCGTGCAGGCCCTGGAATACAGCCAGGCCGGCTTCAGCTTCAGCGGCAACATTTATGGTGCCACCTTCTTCATGGCGACGGGCCTGCATGGCTTCCACGTCATTATCGGCACCATCTTCCTGGCTGTCTGTCTGCTGCGCGCCATCAGGGGCGAATTCACGCCGGAGCGCCATGTCGGCTTCGAGCTGGCCGCCTGGTACTGGCATTTCGTCGACGTGGTGTGGATTTTCCTGTTTGCCTCCATCTATGTCTGGGGCAGCTGGGGTGTGCCGCTCAGCCACTAGGCTCATGCGATTGATTGCACGGGGCGCGGCAAACATGCTGCGCCCCGATCTGTTTGGAGGCCAGCTTGTCGCAGCCATCGCCGTTCACCGCCGGTCTGCTCTGCCGCTGCCCGCGCTGCGGCGAGGGCAAGCTGTTCAACGGGTATCTCAAGCTGGCGCCGAAATGCACGGTGTGCGGGCTGGACCTGTCCTTCGCCGATAGTGGTGATGGCCCCGCAGTCTTCGTCATTTTCCTGGTCGCGCCCGTCATTGTCGTACTGGCCATGGTGGTTGGCGCGCTCTTCAATCCGCCGCCTTTCGTCCACCTGATGCTGTGGATTCCCGCCACGATCGTTTTGTCGCTGGCGCTGTTGCCTCCTTTCAAGGGGGTGCTGGTGGCCCTGCAATATCGCCACGACGCCCATGAGGGGCGCCAATGAGCCAGCGCGGTCGCCTCGGATCGGTCATGACCGGCACATTTGTGGTGCTGATGCTGCTGTTGGCCGCTATCTGCGTCTGGCTCGGCGTCTGGCAATTGCAGCGTCTGGCCGAGAAGGAAGCGTTGATTGCAGCCGTCGACCAGCGCCTTGATGCGCCACCTGTCGAGGTGCCTGCGGTCAGCCAGTGGGCCAGCCTCGATCTGGACGACCTCAACTTCCGCCCCGTCTCGTTGAGCGGCGCCTTCCGCTACAACCAGACAATCACCGTCTTCACCAGCCTGTCCAACGCTCGCGGCGCCGCCTCCGGCCCCGGCTATTGGGTGGTGACCCCGTTTGTACTGACCGATGGTGGCACGGTATTCGTCAATCGCGGCTTTGTGCCCGAGGCGCTGCAGGAAGCTGCGGTTACCGACCCGGAAAGCGATATCGTCCCGGTGACCATCACTGGCCTGCTGCGCTCCGGAGAGAAGGCGGGCTTCATGACGCCGGCGCCCGATACCTCCAACCGCGTTGAATGGGTCCGCGATCCGGCGCGCCTGGCCGAAATGATCGACCCTGCGCTGGCGCCCATTGCCCCATTCTATGTTGATCTGCCCGCCGGAGCGCCCGGCGAATTGCCCCAGGGTGGTGAGACGGTGATCGAGTTCCCCAATAGCCACCTGGGCTATGCCCTCACCTGGTTCGGCTTTGCCATTGTCGCTGTCGTCATGCTTGGCTTCTGGTTGTTCCGGCAACGCACGAGCAGCAGGGACTGACGCGGCGAACTTGCGGTTCAACGCCGATTTCACTAGGTTATGGCAATTCCAAAAGGGCGTTTCCCCCCAATGCAGTTTGTTTCAACGCGCGGGCAGGCACCCGTGCTCGGCTTCTCTGACGCAGTTCTGGCTGGCCTGGCATCCGATGGTGGGCTCTATGTACCCCAGTCCTGGCCGCAAGTTGGGCCCGACGAAATCGCCAGCTTTGCGGGCAAATCCTATGCCGAAGTCGCCTATGCCATCATCAGTCGCTTTACCGGCGACGAGATCGCACCGGCCAGACTCAAACAGATCATCGACGATTCCTATGCCGTGTTCCGTCACCCTTCGGTAGCGCCACTGGTGGAACTCGCCCCGGGCCAGTTTGTGCTCGAACTGTTCCACGGGCCGACGCTGGCATTCAAGGACGTCGCCATGCAGTTCCTCAGCCGGATCATGGATCATATCCTGGCCGAGCGGGGGCTCAAGGCAACCATTGTCGGCGCCACCTCGGGCGATACCGGTTCGGCTGCCATCGAAGCCTTCCGTGGTCGTGACACCACCGATATCTTCATCCTGCACCCACAGGGGCGCACCTCGCCCGTGCAGCGTCTGCAGATGACCACCGTGCTCGACGCCAATGTCCACAACATTGCCCTCGAGGGCACGTTTGATGACTGCCAGAGCATCGTCAAGGCCATGTTCAACAATCACGGGTTCCGCGATCGCGTCCGCCTGTCAGGGGTGAACTCGATCAATTGGGGCCGCATTGTCGCGCAGATTGTCTATTATTTTACGGCGGGTGTTTCACTGGGCGCGCCGCACCGTCCAGTCTGCTTCACCGTGCCCACCGGCAATTTCGGCGATATCTTTGCTGGCTACTGTGCCAAGGCCATGGGCCTGCCCATCGACAGGCTGATCATCGCCACCAATGCCAATGACATTCTGCGCCGCACCCTGGACACCGGCCGCTATGAAATGGCCGGCGTGGCCCCAACCATCAGCCCTTCAATGGATATCGAGATCTCGTCGAACTTCGAGCGGCTGTTGTTTGAGGCCGCGGGACGCGATGCCGCTGCCGTGCGGCGGATGATGGACAGCCTCAAGCAATCGGGCGGCTTTGCCGTACCCGACATGGCCTTGCAGGCCATTCGCCGCGACTTTGCTGCTGCCACCACCGACGAGGACGCGACCCGGGCCACCATCGCCCAGACCCTCAAGGCGGCCGACTATCTGCTCGATCCGCATACGGCCGTGGGCCTGCACGTGGCCCAGCAGCAACCCCATGGCACGACGCCGATGATTACCCTGGCGACCGCGCATCCGGCCAAATTCCCTGCCGCTGTCAAGGCCGCCTCGGGTGTTGATCCGGCGCTGCCGAGTTGGCTGGCCGACCTCTATGAGCGCGAGGAACGCCTCAGTGTCCTTGCCAACGACCAGCAAGCGGTTGAAGATTTCATTACAGCGCGTACGCGCGCTGCCTAGCGAGATGAGGGGCCTGCGGCCATCCGATCGCTGGGCCTGAGGAGAATGCTGAGTGAGCGTAGAATCAACGACCCTGGACAATGGCATGGTGATCCTGACCGATCACATGTCCCATCTCGAAAGTGCTTCGCTGGGCGTCTGGGTCAAGGCGGGAGCGCGCTCCGAACGCAAGACCGAGCATGGCATTTCCCATCTGCTCGAGCACATGGCCTTCAAGGGTACCAGTTCGCGCAACGCGCTGCAGATTGCTGAAGCCATCGAGAACGTGGGCGGTGATCTCAACGCGGCTACCTCGATCGAGCACACCGGCTATTTTGCGCGGGTACTCAAGGAGGACGTTGTCCTTGCTGCCGATATCCTCGCCGATATTCTGCAGAATTCCCTGTTCGACGAGGACGAATTGGTCCGCGAGAAGCAGGTCATCGTCCAGGAGATCGGCGCGGCACGCGACAATCCGGACGATCAGGTGTTCGACCTGTTTCAGGAAGCCGCATTTCCCCGCCAACCCATCGGCCGCACCATTCTGGGCACGGCTGACTCGGTCCGTGAGGTCAACTCCGATACCATCCGCAAATACATGAAGCGCAATTATGTGGGTGACCACATGGTGCTCGCGGCTGCCGGCAATGTCAGCCATGACGAGCTGGTCGATGTGGCGCGCGAGCGCTTTGCCGAGCTCAAGCCCAATGGCGCGCCGGCCCCGCAACGCGCTGCCTATGAGGGTGGCCAGGAACGACTGGTCTCCGACCATGAGCAGGCCCATATCGTGGTAGGCTTCGAGGGCCGCGCCTACAACGCTGACGGGTTCTACGCGGCGCAGGTCCTGGCCTCGATTCTGGGCGGCGGCATGAGCTCGCGCCTGTTCCAGGAAATCCGGGAGAAGCGCGGCCTGTGCTATTCGGTGTATTCGTTCCACTGGGCCTTTGCCGACAGCGGCGTGTTCGGCGTCGCGGCAGCTACCGGCGAAAGCGAAGTGGCCGAGCTGGTGCCTGTTGTGCTCGATGAACTCAAACGGGCCACTGAGAGCATCACCGAAGATGAAGTGATCCGCGTGCGCAACCAGATCCGCGCTGGCCTGCTGATGTCGCTGGAAAGCCCCTCGGCACGGGCTGGGCAACTGGCCCGCCAGCAGATTCTGTGGGGCCGCCCCATCCCCATGCAGGAAACGGTGGACCGCATCAACGCCATCACTGCCAGGCGCGTCCAGGATATTGCCGAGCAGATCTTCACCCAGGGCGCACCCACCCTGGCCGGCATTGGCCCCATCGGCAATCTCGCCGATGTCCAGGCCATTGGTGAACACCTTAAGCGTTAGTGGCCAAAGCCATGCTCTGGCCCTGGTCGTCGCCGACATCGCTGGTCAACCTGCAGGGCAAGACTGTGCAACTGCGCCTGCCGCAGTTGTCGGATTACGAGCAGTGGTACGCACTGCGCCGGGGGAGTCGCGACTTTCTGCGCCCTTTCGAACCCCGCTGGACCGAGGCCGATCTGGCGCAGCGGGTCTTTGTCACGCGGGTCAAGCGCGCCCGCGAAGAGGCGGAGGAGGGGACCGACTACTCCCTGTTCATCTTCCTGCCTGACGGGCGCCAGCAGACCCTGGTGGGCGGAATAACCCTGTCCAATGTGCGCCGGCGCGCCGCCCAGTTCGTCAATCTGGGCTATTGGATGGGCCAGCAATTTGCCGGCAAGGGCCTGATGAGCGAGGCGGTTGCCACCTGCCTGCCCTTTGTTTTTGATACCCTTGCCTTGCACCGCATTCACGCAGCCTTTCTGCCGGGCAATCAGGCGTCGCGCCGGGTGCTGGAGAAGAATGGCTTCATTGAAGAGGGTTTTGCCGAGAAATATCTGCAGATCAATGGCCGCTGGGAAGACCATGTTCTGTTCGGTCTGACCCGGGAACGCTATGAACTGGCCAGTTTCACCAGGCGCGTGGGATAGAGTGTGGCTATTGCGCCACAGCGCGGGAAGCTTGTCGCCTGTTGCAATCCCCGCTACCTAATGGACGCTCCCCTCAAGAGGATGCCTTTCCAGCCGCGCGACAGTTTTCTTGCGCTTGGTCGGATCGCTGCCACAATGAAGCCTACCGCAGGATATACTCGCCCTTGATGCGTCACCTTTATGCACTCGCGATGTGTCTTGCCCTAGCGCTGACATCGCTCGCCCCCGCTCTTGCCCTGGAAGTCATCTCGGTTCCCGACGACGTCAATGCCGTCAATCTGTCGGATGTGCTGGACGTCCGGCCCGGCAGCGATGGACGCGTGCAATTGTCCACCGCACCGGGTGCTGACGGCATTATCCGCCGCATTGAAGTGCTGGCCTCCGAAGCGGGCACCAATCCCGGCTTCGCCCTGTTCGCGCTGCGCAATGAGAGCGATCAGCAGATCGAGCGGTTGCTGGTGGCGCCATTCTACCGACTGCCCGGATCGGGTATCTTGCAGCCCGACCTCGGCAGTGACCGCGTTACCGCCCTGACCCCCAGCGCCGGCATCAGGCCGGTGCGGTTGAGCGATGCCGAAGCCGATGTTTTCGAGGTGACGCTCGATCCCGGTGCCACCGTGACCTTTGTCGCCGAGTTGACCGGTCAGGGCCTGCCCGAACTATATCTGTGGCAGCCCAATGCCTATCGTGACTACGTCAACTCTTTCACCTTGTTCCGCGGCGTGGTGCTGGGCGTTGCCTCACTCGCCGCGGTGTTCCTGACCATCATGTTCGTGGTCAAGGGACGCGGCGTGTTTCCAGCGACCGCTGCGGTTGCCTGGGCCGTGCTGACCTATTTGTTGATCGATTTCGGCGTGCTCGGCCGCCTGCTGGGTCTGTCGGCCACCGGCGTACAGCCGCTTCGTGCCGCCGCTGAGGCAGGCATCGCCACGACTCTGGCCGGATTCCTGTTTATCTATCTCAATCTGCACAGATGGCACCTGCGCTTCGTGCACCTCGCCTTGGGCCTAGCAGCGCTGTTTCTGGCGCTGTTCGCCTTCGCTTTCTTTGAACCCGCCATCGCTGCCACGATTGCACGCCTGGTGCTGGTCTTGCTGGGCCTGTCGGGCTTCTTCCTGATCCTGCTGCTGGCCCTGCGCGGCTACGACCGCGCTGTATTGCTCGTGCCAACCTGGATCATCGTCATTGCCTGGCTGTTCTATTCCTGGCTGGTGGTTTCCGGTCAGGTCTCCAATGACGTGGCACAGCCTGCTGTTGGCGGTGGCCTGGTGCTGATCGTCATGTTGCTCGGCTTCACCGCCGTGCAGCACGCCTTCTCGGAAGGTCAGGTCACCATCGGCACCCTGTCCGAAGTCGAGCGGCGCGCGCTGGCCCTGACCGGCTCGGGCGACTTTGTCTTTGACTGGAACATTGAGCGCGATCGCGTCGCCGTCAGCGACGAATTGGCGATTCGGCTGGGTGAAAAGCGTGGCGCGCTGCGCGGTGCCATCAAGCTCTGGCTCGATCGCGTGCATCCCGATGACCGCGATCGCTTCCGCACCGCCTTTGATACGCTGGTGGAACTGCGGCGCGGCAAGGTCTCTGCCGATATGCGCGTGGCCGGCCATGATGGCAATTACCGTTCCTTCCGTATGCGCGTGAAGCCGGTCTTGGGCGGCGACGGCCAGGTCAACCGCATCGTCGGGACCCTGCAGGATGTCACCGAGGACCGCGCCTCGCGCGAGCGCCTGCTGCACGACGCCGTGCATGACAGCCTGACCGGCCTGCCCAATCGGCAATTGCTGCTTGACCGGCTGGAGCGGGCGCTGGTCCGTGCCCGCCTCCCCGGCGGCACCAAGCCGGCCGTGTTCCTGATCGACATCGACCGCTTCATGGAGCTTGAGGAACGTATTGGACACGCCGCGTCCGATTCGGTTCTGTTGGCCATTTCGCGCCGAATTACCCGCGTCATGCGCCCTCTCGACACCGTGGCGCGCATTACCGGGGACCAGTTTGCCGTCATTCTGGCGTCTGAACAGGCCGCCGGAAAGATCGCCGAGACCGCCGAGCAGATCCGCAAGGCCCTCAAGGCCCCCTTCAACTTTGGCGACCGCGACCTGACACTGACCGCCTCGATTGGCGTGACCATCTATGACAGCAACCCTGCCGAAGCCGCCGATGTGCTGCGCGATGCTGAACTGGCCATGTATTACGCCAAGCGGCTGGGCGGTGACCGGATCGAGGCCTATCGGGCTTCGGCACGGTCGATTGCCGCCTATAATCGCGCCAGCGAGGAAGATCTCGAGCGGGGCATGAAGCACGGCGAACTGCACGTGCAGTTCCAGCCGGTGATGGATATCCAGACCAATCAGATGGTCGGGGCCGAGGCGCTGATGCGCTGGACCCACCCCACCCGCGGCGTCGTCAATCCGGACGAATTCGTGCCGCTGGCGGAACGCTCCGGGCAGATCGAAAAGCTCGGCCGGCTCGCCTTCGAGCAATCCGCCGCCCAGGCCAAGGACTGGATGACCGCCTTTGGCCTGCCCGAGGACTTCTTCATCTCGGTCAATCTCTCGCCGACCCAGTTGGCGACCGAAACCCTGCTCAACGACATGCGCAGCCTGGTGAGCCAGGACAAGGAACTGGCCCGCCACCTCAAGCTGGAGATCACCGAGAGTCAGGTGATGACCAATCCGGAACACTCCGCCTATATGCTGCAGGCCTTGCGCAATCTCGGCCTGGGTCTGGCGCTCGACGATTTTGGCACCGGCCATTCCTCACTGAGCTATCTGCACCGCTTCCCGTTCGACACCATCAAGATTCCGCAGGCCTTTGTGAAGCTGAGTGAGGGCACCGGCATTGCCCACACCCAGATCCCAATCATCAAGTCCATCGTGACGCTGGCCAGTGATCTCGATCTGATGGTGATCGCCGAGGGCGTTGAGAGCCAGGAAGAGCTTGAGCGCCTGCGTACGCTCAATTGTCGCTATGCCCAGGGCTATGCGTTTGGTGCGGCGATGACCGGCCCCGAATTCGGCAAGAAACTCGCCACGCAACTCGGCCGCTAGGCGTGTCCCGCATCCGGACTCAGCGAGGCCCGGGTGATGTGCAGACTGGCCAAAGCGGCATCATAGCGGTCCGCTACCGGCGTCTCGAACAGCAGTTTGGGCGAGAATGGCGCCGTCAGCCAGCCATTGCTGGCAATCTCGTCCTCCAACTGGCCCGCACTCCAGCCACAGCAGCCCAGCGCGAACAGGGCGGACGCCGGTGGCGGCCCAAAGGCCATGGCCTTGAGCACATCCAGTGTTGCCGTCAGGCTGACCCCGTCCGCCACGGCATAGGTATTGCCGCTCCGGTAATCGGATGAGTGCAGCACAAAGCCGCGTCCCCTCTCGACAGGTCCCCCCCGCATCACGGCGCGCTGGCGGATTGTGTCGGGCAGCCGGATGACGCTGTCGGGATCACCCAGATCGAGTTCATCGATGATGTCGGCAAAGCGCAGGTTTTCCAGCTCATGATTGACCACGAGCCCCATGGCGCCCTCATCGCCGTGGCCGACGAGCAGGATGACGCTTTCTGCAAAGCGTTCATCGTCCATATCGGGCATGGCGATCAGGAATTGTCCTTCAAGTGAGTTCATGACTGCAATGTAGGCGTCTGCACCGGTCCTGCCAAGTTCGGCAGGCAGCAAAGCGGCTCGGTGGTCTTCACGAAGGCCTGATGCGCCCGTAGCTGTTTCTTCATGCTGTCCTGCGCTATTGGCAATGCCATGCGCCCATCATTCCTCGTCGCTGCCGCTTTCGCCCTGCTTGCCCAGCCTGCTTTCGCGGGCGAGACCGCTTGGCAGGAAGTTGCCCCCGGCGTGAACCTGCGTCTGATCAGCACAGGACAGATCAAACCCAATGGCAAGATGCTGCTGGGGCTTGAGATCGACATGCCCGTCACCACCAAGACCTATTGGCGGGTGCCCGGCGAAACCGGACTGCCCACCGAGCTCGATTTCAGCACCTCCCCTGCGGTGATCGATCATCAAATTCTCTGGCCCTATCCGACGCTGTCGAGCCAGGGTGGGTATTCCGATTATGTCTATTACGGCCCCACCGTGCTGCCGATCGAGGTGACGCTGTCCCCCGGCGCAACCCATGCCGAGATGGCGGCCGTGCTCGGCATCTGCTCGGACATCTGTGTGCCCGCCCAGGCGCGCTTTTCACTGGCCCTGGCAGACCCGACTCCCGACCAGGCCAACGGTCTGCGGCTGCGTCAGGCCGTGGCCATGGCGCCCATCGACTGGGATGAAGATACCCAGCCGATAGGCGAAGTGGTCTATGACGCCCAGACCGGCATGCTCGAAGTTCCCGTCAGCGATGCGGCGCTCGACCCCAACTCGCTGATCGCGGCGACGGCAAGCGGCCAGCCGCTGTTCGGCGCGCCGCAAAAAAGCCCGGAACCGAACCTAGTGCTGATCCCGGTGCTGGGGGATGATGGCGAGACTGATCTGGCGAACCAGCCGGTGGAGCTCACCTTCATGACGGAGATGGGCGCTTTTGAAATCAACCGGTCCGTCGCGGTCTCACCGGCCGACTAGCGAGTGTTAAGGGGAAAGGCCGGCAAGGCCTTGTTTGTGGTGACAAAGCCGCATATTCCGGACACTTGTGTTGAGCGAGGCGAAGTGCTGCCCCTAGGGTAGCCATATGCAGGGGCCTATCGAAATATGATTGAACGCGGCAGTTCGTTACCGTCCGTACCGACCAAGCTTGTCAGTGCTGATGGCTTTGTCGACACCACTTCAGACGCCGTATTGGGGCAGGGGCTGGTGGTGCTGTTCACCGTTCCGGGGGCTTTTACGCCCACTTGCCACCTCAATCATCTGCCCGGCTTCCTCGCCAATCTGCCCAAGCTCAAGGCTGCCGGCGTCGACCGTGTCGTCTGCGCTTCGGTCAATGACCATCACGTCATGAAGGCCTGGGCCGAAGCCAGCGGCGCATTGGGGCAGATTGACTTTGTCGCTGACGGCAATGCCGCACTGGCCGAGGCGCTTGGCCTGGCCAAGGATCTTTCTGTTGCCGGCATGGGCCAGCGTTTTGCCCGCGCTGCCATGATCATCCGCGATGGTGTTGTCGACGCGGTCTTTCTCGAAGACGCCCCCGGCGTTGGTGCCAGCGGTGCGCCCGCTATTCTGATGGCCCTTGAAGCCGGCACCGTCTAGTATCGCGTTCGGAGATTTGCTGATGACCGTTTTCACGACCCTGTCCCTGCGCTTGACGGCCGCCGCTGCCGCCGCAACCGTGCTTGCTGGCTGCTCGATGGGCAGCATGTTTGGCGGCGGCAATGCCGCCCAGACCCAGACATTGCAGAACGCCACTGCCACACCGGCTGCCGTGGCGCAGGCCCAGAGCAGCGCCTTGCCCGCCATCGCCACCCAGTGTCCGCCCATCCGCGTGCGCCCCGGCAGCGAGGCGATGTTCTACTATGGCAGCGGCAAGACCGGCGATGCGCGAGCGCTGCAGTATCAGGGCGTGATCGACGAAAGCACGCGCAACTGCGTGGTCTCCAATGGCCTGATTACCGTCAATATGGGCGTAACCGGTCGGGTCCTGCTCGGGCCCCAGGGCAAGCAGACCAGCGTCAATGCCCCGATCCGGTTTGCCGTCGAACGCGATGGCCAGGCCATCTTCTCGGAAAAATACACCATTCCCGTCGCCATCACCGCACCCGCCCGCTCGGCCGAGTTCGTCAAGGTGATCGACAATGTCGCCATCCCCTATCTGGGCGGCGAGGACATTGTCATCTGGGTTGGTTTCGATACCCGCGGCTGAAATTTCCGCAGTATCGCTTAGTTGAGAGGCCCGTGGACAAGTCCGCGGGCCCTTCTGTTTGGCGCATCGTCTATGACGACTACTCCGCCGCCTGGGGCAGGTCTTCGGGCCGTTCCCATTTCAGGATCGGCGCACGGGCCGCGCGGGTTTCGTCGAGACGGCGGCGGGGCGCGTGGAGCGGCGCCGCAGTGAACCGCGCCGCATTGCCGGCTTTGGCATCGAGCGCCAACTCTTCCATCACATCGCAGAAATGGTCCAGCGTCTGCTTGGATTCGCTCTCGGTTGGTTCGACCAGCATGGCGCCATGCACCACCAGCGGGAAATACATGGTCATGGGGTGGAAACCCTCGTCGATCAGCGCCTTGGCAAAGTCGAGCGTGGTGACGCCCGTGCCGGCGAGGAAACTGTCATCGAACAGCGCCTCATGCATGGTCGGATAATCCGGGAACGGCACCGAGAACACATGGCCCAGCCGCGCCTTGATGTAATTGGCGTTCAGCACTGCATCTTCCGCTGCCTGCGCCAGCCCGTCGCCGCCATGGCTGAGCATATAGGTCAGCGCCCGGACATACATGCCCATCTGGCCCTGGAAGGCAGTGATGCGGCCCAGCGCCTCGCCTTCGGTGTGTTCGACCAGCTCAAGACCATCGCTGCCCTGCCGCACGAAGGGCACCGGGGCGAACGGTGCCAGCGCTGCCGACAGCACCACCGGACCGGCACCCGGCCCGCCGCCGCCATGCGGCGTCGAGAAGGTCTTGTGCAGGTTGATGTGCATGGCGTCGATGCCCAGATCGCCCGGCCGGACGACGCCCATGATGGCGTTGAAATTGGCGCCATCGCAGTAAAAGAACGCCCCGGCACCGTGGACCGCCTGGGCAATCTCGATCACCTGCGGCTCAAACAGGCCACAGGTATTGGGGTTGGTCAGCATGATCGCCGCCACTTCGGGCGACAGCGCATCCTTGACTGCCTGCACGTCGACCGTGCCGTCGGCCCGGGCCGGGATCGACTTGACCGAATAGCCCAGGAACGCTGCCGTCGCCGGATTGGTGCCATGGGCGCTTTCGGGAACCAGCACGATGGTGCGGTGACCCTGTCCAGCCGCCTGCTGCGCCGCCTTGATCGTCATCATGCCCAGCAGTTCACCATGCGCGCCGGCCTTGGGGGTGAGCGCCACGGCCGAGGTATTGGTCAGCGTCATCAGCCAGTGGCTGAGCTGGTTCATCAGCTCGAGCGCTCCCTGCACGGTGGAAACCGGCTGCAGCGGGTGGATATCGGCAAATCCGGGCAGGCGGGCCATCTTCTCGTTGAGTCGCGGATTGTGCTTCATCGTGCACGAGCCCAGCGGATACATGCCAGAATCGATCGAATGGTTGAGGCGGCTGAGGCGCACATAGTGCCGCATGGCTTCCGGCTCGGTCAGCCCGGCCAGGTCAAGCGGCATCTTGCGCTCGAAACCGCCCAGGCGGGCGGTGTTGATCTCAGCATCCGGCAGATCGACACCGGAATGCTCGGTATCGCCGATCTCGAACAGTAGCGGTTCATTGGGCAGCAGCGCCGAGCCCGAGGTGGAGGCGAAGTCTGAGGTGCCGGTACCGGTAGGGCGGCCTTGCTTGTTCATGCTCATGCCAGTTCCTCGCTCAACGCAGCGCAGAGCGCGGCGATATCGCCCTCAGTGGTCAGTTCGGTTGCGGCCAGCACGATGAGATTGGCAACCCCTGGATCGCCCGGCTCCAGCCGGCTCACCGGCACGCCGCCCAGAATGCCGCGCTGGGCCAGACGCTCAATCAGCGCAGCGGCAGGCGTGCTGGTGCGGATGGTCATTTCGTTGAAGAAGGTCCTGTTGAGCACCTCGACCCCGGGCACCGCTTCCAGCGCATCGGCCAGCTTGCAGGCATTGGCGTGGTTGAGCCGGGCCAGGCGGGTGAAGCCGGCTTCGCCCAGCAGCGCCATGTGGATGGAGAAGGCCAGGGCGCACAGCCCGGAATTGGTGCAGATATTGCTCGTCGCCTTTTCGCGGCGGATATGCTGCTCGCGCGTCGACAGCGTCAGCACGAAACCGCGCTGGCCTTCGGCATCGACAGTCTCGCCACAGACCCGGCCGGGCATCTGCCGGATGAATTCCTTGCGCGTGGCCAAGAGGCCCAGATAAGGCCCGCCAAAATTCAGCGCATTGCCGATCGACTGGCCCTCGGCCACCACGATATCGGCGCCCAGCGCGCCCGGGGCTTCGAGCAGGCCCAGCGAGACCACCTCGGTGATCACCACGATCAGCAGCGCGCCCTTGGCATGGGCCGCGTCGGCCGCAGCCCTGATGTTGCGCAGATGGCCGTAAAAGTCCGGCGTCTGCACCACGATGGCGGCGGTCTCTTCGTCGATATGATCGAGAATGTCGCCCTGGCCTTCGGGCGAAGCCGACAGGCATTCGAGATCGCTGTCGTCCTTGAGATAGGCTTTCACCACGTCGCGATAATGCGGATGCAGGCCGCCCGACAGCACCACCTTGTTGCGTCGGGTGAGGCGCCGCGCCATCAGCACGGCCTCGGCCGTGCCGGTGGAGCCGTCATACATGCTGGCATTGGCCACATCCATGCCGGTGAGCTTGGCCACCTGGGTCTGGAACTCGAACAGCATCTGCAGCGTGCCCTGCGAGATTTCCGGCTGGTAGGGCGTATAGGCGGTGAGGAACTCCGAGCGCTGGATCAGGTGATCGACCGTGGCCGGCACATGATGGCGATAGGCGCCAGCGCCGATAAAGAACGGACCATCGGCCCCGGCATGGTTCTGGCCGGCCAGCGCCTTCATATGCGCTTCGACCAGGAACTCGGGACTATGGGCGGGCAGGCCGAGATCAAAGCTCTTGAGCGCGTTTGCAGGCACCGCGCTGAACAGGGCGTCGATATTGGCGGCGCCGATAACACCAAGCATTTCGGCGCGTTCGGCTGCGGAATGGGGGAGGTAGCGCATGTTTGTCCGTTACTTGGTCAGTTCGGCATAGGCCGCGTCATCGAGCAGGCCGTCCAGCTCGCTGGCATCGGCGATGGTGATCTTGTAGATCCAGCCGCCGCTTTCGGGGTCGGTATTGATCAGGCCGGGTTCGCCCGATAGCGCCTCGTTGATCTCGGAAACGGTACCGGCCACCGGGGCATAGATTTCCGAGGCCGCTTTCACCGATTCGACCACGGCGGCCTCGTCGCCCTTCTTGAGCACTTTGCCGACGCTGGGCAGTTCGACAAAGACGATGTCGCCCAGCGCGTTCTGTGCGTAGGGCGTGATGCCGACAATCCCGGTCGATCCCTCGACGCGGATATATTCATGGTCCGGGGTGAACTTGGTGGTCATGGCTGATCTCTCAACTGGCTTTGGACTTGCGGAAATAACGATGCGGTACGAAGGGCGTCGGCACCACTGTGGCGGCCTGGGCACGGCCGCGCACGCTGACCTGCAGCGCCGTGCCGATTTCGGCATGGCTGGGCGGCACGAAGCCCATGGCGATGGCCTTGCCCAGCGAAGGGGCAAAGCCGCCGCTGGTGACCACGCCAATGACGGAGCCGGCAGCGTCAAGGATCTCGGCGCCTTCGCGGGCCGGTGCGCCCTCGACCATCAGGCCGACGCGAATGCGACCGGGTGCCCCCTCGCGCTCGGCCAGTATGCGGCTGGCACCGGGGAAATCGGCGGCCTCGCGACGGCGCTTGGACACGGCAAAGCCCAATCCTGCCTCAATGGGCGAAACACTTGCGTCCAGGTCATGACCATAGAGCGGCAGACCGGCTTCGAGGCGCAGGCTGTCGCGGGCGCCAAGGCCCGCTGGCTGGACGCGATCATCGGCCAGGAGGGCATCCCACAGCCTGGCAGCATTGGCGGCGGAGACCAGGATCTCAAAGCCGTCTTCGCCGGTATAGCCAGCGCGCGAGATGATCAGGCGTTCGCCGTTCCAGTCGAAAGCGCGGTATTGCATGAAGCTGAGGTCTTCGGCACCGGGCGCGATCCGGGCCAGCACCTGCACGGCCTCGGGGCCCTGCAGCGCCAGCAGCGCATTGTCGGCATCGGCGCGCATCAGCCTGGCCTTGTCGCCCGCTGCCGCCTCGATGATGGCGAAGTCGCCATCCTTGGTGCCGGCATTGACCACGATATAGAGCGCGCCACCCAACAGGGGCGAGCGGCCAACCATCAAGTCATCGATAACCCCGCCCTGATCATTGAGCAGCATGGTGTAGCGGATGTTGCCGGGCTTGAGGCCGGTGATGTCACCGCAGATCAGCGGCTCGATGATGGCGGCGACGGCGGCGTGATCGGCTTCGGCATCGCCGCCGGGATTGTTGAGCGTCAAAAAACCTGGCCCCATATGGCTGACATCAAACAGCCCCGCATGTTCGCGGGTCCATTTGTGTTCGGCCATGATACCGGACGCATATTGCACGGGGAGAGAATATCCGCCGAACGGCACCATGCGGCCATTGGCGGCCAGGTGCTGCTCGTAAAGCGGCGTGGTCTTGATCGTTTCGGCTGAGGTTTGGGCCATCAACACATCCCGGATTCTGAACTCGGTGACACGACTACACTCGCCTTGCGGCGAATTCCGTGCCCCCTCTGTCCTGAACACCTGAGAGATTTCCCGGCTGAGCGCCGGTTGCTCCTTCGGTGGGACCCGGCAATGTGCCTGTCCGCTTTCCAGAGTTGTAGCCTACTACGGTCCTTTGGCCTGAGAGTTTCCGGGGCGGTTGCTCCTTCGGCGCCGGAGAAATCCAGTCTCTCCCGCAGTGGGCGCACCATGCTGGAGATTCCGCAGCAGGTCAATCGCGCCCGGTGCATGGGGCACAGGCATTTCTGCTGCCCCCCACCTAACCTCCCCCTGAAGAGGGAGGGACAGATCCAGCATTCGGCACGCTCATGCCACACCCCCACCGTTCAGTCCCTCCTCCTGAAGGGGGCGGTCAGGAGAGGCGCTGCGAGCCTACCGCAAACGACAAGGGCGGGCATAAATGCCCGCCCTTGAATCTTGAATTGGCGTGACGCCTAGTTCAGACGGTTGCCGACATCGGCGATGGCCTTGTCGACGACCTGGCCGCCCTTGCGGTTCATCTCGTCGGTCAGCACCAGACGGGCCGCTTCGATGGCCACATCGGCCGAGCGGGCGCGTACTTCGGCGACAGCATGGGCCTCGGCCTGGGCGATCTTGTCTTCCACCGACTTGGTGCGGCGGGTGATCAGATCGGCCAGCGCGGTCTGCGCTTCGGCGGTCAGCCGGGTCGCTTCTTCCTTGGCAGCGGTGATGATGCCGGCCGCCTCGCTCTCGGCGGCAACGCGCTTCTGCTCATATTCCACCAGCAGGGCAGCGGCCTCTTCGCGCAATTTCTTGGCTTCCGCCAGATCATCGGCAATCTTCTTGATCTGGGCGTCGAGCATCTTGGCGATGATGGTGTGGATGCCGAAATACAGCGCCAGTCCGAGGAAGATGATCAGCGCGACGAGGGCGTAAAAGCTGTTGTCGAATTCCATCTCGCTTACTCCTTGGCCTTGGCGACCGCAGCGCGGACGCTGTCAGCCGAGACGTCGCCGACCAGCTGGCTCACCACCGTCTGGGCGGTTTCGGTGGCGATCTCGTCCACATGGGTCAGTGCCTCGGTCTTGGTGACCAGGATGCGGGCTTCGGCTTCACTCACCTTGGCGCTCAGATCGGCCTCGACGGCGCTGCGCTTGGCGGCCAGATCGGCCTGGATCGCCTCACGCGATTCATTGGCAATGCCCTGGGCCTTGGCCTTGGCAGCAGCCAGGGCAGCCTCATAGGCAGCAATGGCCGCGTCGGTCTGCTGGCGCGAGGCATCGGCGGCTGCCAGATCGGCGTCCATGATGGCCTTGCGGTTCTCCAGAATGCCGCCAATGCGGGGCAGGGCGATTTTGCTCATCAGCAGATACAGGGCGCCAAAGGTAATGGCGAGCCACAGCAGCTGCGATGGAAATGTTGCGGGGTCAAACGGCGGGAACACATCCGAACCATGCTCGCCACCCGATGCTTCGGTCGTGGCATGGGTGTCGGCGGTCGGATCGGCGTGAGGTGCGTCGGTGGCGACAGGCGCCTCGACGAGCTCTTCGGCCGGTACAGCCGCTTCTTGGGCGTAGGCTTGCGTTGCCATCAGGTCAGGTCCCGTTAAATTCGGTCAGCCGGCAGATATGCCGGTGAAGAACGCGCAGCCGGAACGAGCCCGGCTGCGGAAAATCGTGATCGCCGTGTCAGTCCTAGACGACGAACAGCAGGATCAGGGCAACCAGGAACGAGAAGATGCCCAGAGCTTCGGTCACGGCGAAGCCGAAGATCAGGTTCGAGAACTGGCTTGGCGCTGCCGACGGGTTGCGCAGGGCGCCCGACAGGAAGTTGCCGAAAATGTTGGCCACGCCAATGGCGGCGCCAGCCATACCGAAACAAGCAATACCGGCACCGATGTACTTTGCGGCTTCAGCTTCCATAATATTAGTCCTTTCAAGCGACTTTTAAGCGGGGGTTCTGGCGGAACAGCCCGCCGTGACTGGTAGTTAGTGAGATGGGTGGATCGCGTCGTTGAGATACATGCAGGTCAGGACTGCGAAGACATAGGCCTGAACCGCACCGACGAGAAATTCGAGACCAGTCAGCGCGACGGCCATGATCAGCGGCAACGCCGACCCAAGGATGCCCAGGAAACCCAGGCTGCCCATGGTGACGATGAAGCCGGTGAAGACTTTGAGCGTGATGTGACCGGCCAGGATATTGCCGAACAGACGCACGGAAAGCGAGATCGGGCGGCTCATGAACGAGATGAACTCGATGGGCGCCACGATGGGAAGGATGTAGCCGGGTACGCCGGCCGGCACGAACAGCTTGAGGAATTTCGGACCGTTCTTGTAAAAGCCGTAGATGATGACCGTGAGGAACACCAGCATCGACAGCGCGAAGGTGACGATGATGTGGCTGGTGACGGTGAAGAAATACGGCACCATGCCCAGCATATTGGCCACGAAGATGAAGGTGAACAGGCTGAACACCAGCGGGAAGAAGGTCATGCCGGCGGTGCCGGCTGCACTTCGCACCATATTGGCGACGAAGCCATAGACCAGTTCGCTGAGCAGTTGCGCCCGGCCCGGGATCACGCTCTTGGAGCCGGTCGACAGGATCAGGTAGAGCCCGATAATCGCCACGGTGGCGACCATGAACAGCGCCGAATTGGTAAAGGCGAAGCTGAGGCCAGAACCCGCAGTGCCGTCACCGCCAAGGGTGAACAGCGGGAACATGTCCTCGATGACGAATTGGTGGATCGGATCAGTACCGGCCAAGATAGAGCCCTCTAAGCGTCATCATTATTGTCTTCACCGTCCTCGCCAGGTCCCAGATCGGACCCCGGCGGGGCTGGCGATGCGGCATTCATTTGTGCCACCACACGGGTGACATTGAGTATTCCAGCAGCAAAGCCCACCAATAGCATGATGAGCAAGCCCCAGGGGCTGGTTCCCAGGCCAAGATCGATGAGATAGCCGATAATGGCACCCACCAGGATCGCGGCAATGAACTCGGTACCGATGCGCATGCCGCGCGCCATACCGCTCATCGCCGGGGATGCTTCTGCCGAGGCTCTGTTGTCCTCGATATTGCGGTCCCGCTTGGCTGAGGCAATGCGCGATGCAAGATCATGCGTCACCCCGTTGGCGCTGTCCGGCTGGCCTTTGGTATCTTGCGGTTTTGCCATCCGCTTGCTCCCCTCGGCCGGCTTTCTCCCCGCAATTTCGGGGACGCCTTTTAAGTCGCGCGCAACATAGTAGTGGGGTCTGAGAGTGTCAAGACAACCTTACCGACTGTAACATGTTGATCTGTAACAGCAATTCAGCTTGTCGCAGGGGTGCGGCATGCTGTCCACCGGCGATCATGGCGAAGTCGGGGCGGGGATGGGGGGATTCTACCACCCAAGGGCATGCCGAAGCGCCGCCTGCAGTGCGGTTGTCACTCGCCATTCGAGCATAGCTCTCATGGCCTTCTTGGTTTGAAAGGCTCCACTGGAGCCTTTCATCTGCTTCGCAGACCACCTGCGAAGACGGACCCCGAGACGGCTTTCGCCTCCTGAGTAAAATAAAACGAGACGAGAGCCGTCTCGGAGCGCCGGTTTTTGGAACTGTACGGCGGCACGGGGATCGCTCGCCCCCACACGGCCGGACTGGAACCTGTGGAAGAGACGAACTTCCACCCGGCACACCCCACCACTGTTCGCCTGCAGGCCGCCCATGCGGGGTGATGGCGGGATTATGCGCGCAGTTTTGGCGGCGGGGACAAGATGGATGGCTGCTTGTCAAAACACCGTGGCTCGTTGATCGTGAACAATATGCCGCCACGGTGCCGGTATAGGGTAGCGCACAATGGACTGCGTCTGAGGAATTGCCCTTTCAGTCTCGCTTTGAACCCGGAGAATTCCCGTCATGCTGCCCAAGGGTATGATCGCCGCCGCCATCCTGGCCGTCACCACCGGCCCGACTGCCGCCCAGGACCCCACCCCGGTGGAGGAAGGGCAGGCGCTGGCGACCATGTATTGCGCCGATTGTCATGCCACCGGCGCGACCGACGACAGCCCGCTGGCCGGGGCCCCAAACTTTCGCGACCTGCATCTGCTCTATGATGTGTCGTTTCTCAGCGAGGCGCTGGTCGAGGGCATCGTCACCGCCCATCCCGAAATGCCGCAATTCGAATTCGACCCCGCACAGGCCTCGGCGATCATCGCCTATCTCAAATCGCTGGAACCCCAGAAATAGGGTGTTGGTCTGTCGGGCCCAATTGTGCACTGACCCGTCCCGTCAAGGGGAGGGTGCAGCTGGTGTCTGGGCGCGATCATGTCAAACAAGCGGCGCGGTGGGGGTGGGGTGATGGGGTGGACTGACTACTACAAAGAGATAGGAGCGCTTTCAGACGATATCGCATCTAGTTTGGGGCTCAATTGCAGCGAACTGAGGATATAATCTCTGGGAAGCTCGAATCTGCGGACAGGATTGCATGGCATGGCTAGGCGCCCGACTTTCTTCCTATCTTCCACGATCTATGACTTCCGAGACCTACGAGGGGCTATAAAATTTAGTCTAGAGGCTCGAGGCTGTCGGGTGCTGGCATCAGAGTACAACGACTTTGGCGGCAACCTCGATCAACATAGCTACGAGGCTTGCCTCGGCAACATCGAGCAGGCGGATTTTTTCGTCCTATTGATTGGCAGTCGCGTGGGTGGATGGTTCGATGAATCTACTAAGACCAGTATCACGCAGAAGGAGTATCAGCACGCGTACGACCTTCACATCCAAGGAAAGTTACGCCTCGTTACATTTGTCCGTCAGGAGGTCTGGCAACTGAAGGAGGAGCGAAGGGAACTGGAGCGCTTTCTGTCAACGACAGCGATGGAAGAGTCCGAACGGGATATAGTTGCAAGAGCCCCGAGTAGGTTTGCCAGTAACGCAGAGTTCGTGAGTCAGTTCATCGCTGAGGTCGGGCGAAACGTTGAAACAGGTAAGGCAGTAAAGATCGGAACTGCAAAGCCCACCGGCAACTGGATACACCAGTTCTCGAATTTCCGCGATATTCACGATGTGCTGCAGCCTCTTGCTTTCACAGGAATGACATCAGAGGACGCAGCATATCGTAGCGCGCTTCAAGGCGAGCTCCTTCGCGTCATGAGCAGCCTAATGAGCAAGCGCGATGACGAGGTCGTAGATCTTGGCGACTTGCTTGAGTGGGCCTTAGCAAAGCAGCGGCTCACCAAAGATATTCGCGACCAGGGATACGTTGACGTCGATCTCACCGAATGGAACTTGCTGAGCACCATCGTGCTGCACTGTCTAGGATTGCAGTTCGAAACCGTAGTGATCGACGACGCACTTACCTCGACCGTTTTCCTCGAATACGATGCTAATAACGGTGCTTATGTTCAGAGTGCCGCCTACGACGCCCTCTCGAACCTCTGGAGTACAATTCGTAGTTTCAAATCACTGGCGACCACCGAAAATCTTTCAGTGATTTTTGCAACGTCCCCCAAATCTTTGGATGGGCGCAAGTCTGGAACTCATCGACTTAAACTAGAGGAAGTTGCAGCAATCCACTCGCTTGCCTTGCGGTGGATAAACATCATTAGGTTATGCAAGACTTTAATACTGCACCTACAAGGGCAGCCTTTTCAGGCCCCAACGCTGATGCCATTTTCGCCAATTGTGGACTTCGACGCGGCAATTCAAGCAGAACGAGTAAGCGTCGCCGATTTGCGGGCGCACTTGGGTATCTAGAATCCTCATCCCCAGATCAATTTGACCGCGTTGCGTAGCTTCCCGGCGGGCGTGAGCGTCTAATATGGGGTGGCCGGTGGACGAAGACATTATAACAAAATTGGCGGTACCCACTCAGTTCGGTATCGTTTCTCGAATTCTGTGAGCACCATCTCCAGCGTTGCCTCGAAAGCGTCCCGATCAAACATCGTCGATTTAGGCTCATGGATATAGCGCCAGTCGGTGAACGCATCTTTGTGCTGATACATCACGTGACGAATGCTGTAGTCGATGTAGAAGCCGTTGGGATGGTATGGGGCTACAGATCGCTTAAACTCCGCGTCAAGCTTTCCCTGACTTTCGGGCTTCAGCCTCTCAAAGAGCTTGGCAAGGTCGTGTGATTTGGTGACCTTCGGATCATCGAAGTCAAAAACGAACCAGGCTTTGAGTGCCAACTCCATCGAGAGCGCCAGAAGCATCGGTTCAACGCCCATATCTTTCATGTCGCGCCAGGCTTCATGCCGCGCCAAATCTCGCTCTGGAAAGCTCTGGGTCTTTCGCAAGACCGCCCTCGCTGTGTCCCCAATCCTAATGGCTGTTGTTAACCGAGCACTCATTCCTCATCACCCCGCCTCCAAAAACGTCTCCGCCGTCGTCAGGTCCACCGAGACCAGTTGGCTGACGCCGCGTTCGGCCATGGTGACGCCGAACAGGCGGTCGACGCGGCTCATGGTGATCGGGTTGTGGGTGATGACCATGAAGCGCGTATTGGTGCGCTGGCGCATGGAATCG